>NZ_CP085988.1:112500-412500 GCF_020736365.1 Clostridium sp. M62/1
CTCTCAGAATGAGGCTGTTTTAACGCAGCCTAGTTCTGAGGGGATTTTTAATTGTTCCGCTCCTGTATCGCTGAGAACTGCATGAGACAAAGAAAGCAGAGACACCTCATTCTGCTGTCCGCAATTCTGTCCTCAAAACGCCCACACGCAAATGGGCCTGCGTATCTTTTGCTTTCTTATCCGCCATATCTTAAGCCCCCCAAATATAAAAGTCCGTTGTATACGTCACAAAGTTATAGTACAATGTCCGCAGAGCGGGCATTATACCTGCGCATGCCATTTTCAGCATTCACTGCTGAAAACCGGGCGCTAAATTCCGCCGGAGGCTGCCATATCCGGAGGATATGGCACATTCTTTATAATTACAAAATGACAAGCAGAAATTTATGAGGGAAAACTTTATTATGATAGGATTAAAAAAAGGAACAGTAAAATTAGTACCCCATCAAAAAGAATGGAATGAAAATGCTGAAAGTATAATCAAATTATTAAAGCAGCTCTTGGGAGATACCGCTCTTGATATTCAGCATATTGGAAGTACATCCGTTTTTTCGATTCACGCAAAGCCGATTATTGATATTGCTGTTGCTGTTGCTGTTCATGACTTGAAAGATATAATGCCTTATGTTGAAGTGCTTAGACAGCATAATATTCTTTTTCATGAAGAAGCCGTCGCAGGACAAGTATTTTTCGTGATAGAAGATGGTGATATACGAACACATCATATTCACATCGTCAGACGGAATGGAACCGCTTGGGACAACTATATCAATTTCCGAGACTATCTAAATGCAATTCTTAAAAAGGCGATGATGTATGACGATTTCAAGCAGAAACTGGCAATGCAGTTTTCAGACGATCGAAAGAGCTATACAGCAGGCAAGCAAGAAATTATAGCCCGGCTGTTGTCGGAAGCAAGTATCTGGAGAGCGAAAGAAATTGCCAAAAACCACAGTTTATCGGGCAGTTGATACTAAACAGCCCCCATAAATGCAGAAAAGCCTGTGTAAGCCGCCTTAATCCTGTCCCTGTGTTGGCCATCACAGCTACGCATGCAGTTAGGCTGCAAACACTTCAGAGCGGCGTTAGACAATGTATACAATTCCCTGACTGAGGGTGGAAGCTATAAGCGCATGGACACAGGTTTTTGAAACTGTCCGCAAAAATACAGAATATGAAAACAGCGGAGACTGCATAAAACAGTACTCCGCCATTTAAAAAGAAAGAGCGCGAGACGGGATTCGAACCCGCGACCCTCGCCTTGGCAAGGCGATACTCCACCACTGAGCCACTCGCGCATAATTACTTTTATTTATTTAAACCTTTCAACCGTGTCAGTTTTGCTGACGAAGTGTATTATAGCACAGCAAAAAAATAATTGCAAGTGTTTTTTTCACTTTTTTGCTGTTTTTTTAAGACACCGGAGACGTTTTTTCTTTTCCCGCAACTTCCTCCGCCTAAAGCAGGCCCGAAAACGCATATCCTGAAACAAAAACAGCCAAACAGCAAAAAACAGAGAGCTCTAATCTTTAAAACTCTCTGCCTCAATGAAAGAGCGGGTGATGGGAATCGAACCCACGTATCCAGCTTGGAAGGCTGGTGTTCTACCATTGAACTACACCCGCATATTTAATTAACTGCCCAGAACCGGAATCGAACCAGTGACACGAGGATTTTCAGTCCTCTGCTCTACCAACTGAGCTATCTGGGCATCGTGCGGAATTACTTGTGTTCCGTAACGACATGGGTTATTTTACCGGATATTTTTTGAATTGTCAAGTCTTTTCTATAATTTTTTTTATTCTGCCAAAAACACAGCTGTGTATGGTTAAAATATAATATGCCATGCCTATTGTATGCAAAAAAGCATCTTAAAAGCCGCTGCCGCAGCCGCGGGCTTCTAACATGCTTTTTTGCCGACTCTGTATTTCCCGTATCTTTTTCTATTCCTCCAGCAGATCGGAAAGCCTTGCAAACTGCTCCAGCGT
Organism: Clostridium sp. M62/1; assembly: GCF_020736365.1. NCBI lineage: Bacteria > Bacillati > Bacillota > Clostridia > Eubacteriales > Clostridiaceae > Clostridium > Clostridium sp. M62/1. The sequence goes on from NZ_CP085988.1 coordinate 114,489, forward strand.
CAGCGCCTCGCCTCTTACAGACGCAGGAACGCCGAGCTGTTCGATGGCCGCGGCGATTTTTTCCTTTCCAATCGGAATCTCCGGAGAATTATTGAGGCCGTTTAACAGCGTTTTTCTCCTCTGGTTAAAGGACGCCCGAATCAGCTTAAACATCAGATCACGGTTCTTCACCTCTACAGGCGGTTTTTTGTGTCTGGTCAGCCGGATCACCGCCGAACCCACATTGGGCCTTGGAATGAAGCAGTTCGGGGGCACATTTGCCACAATATACGGTTCTGCATAATACTGAACCGCCAGGGACAGCGCCCCGTAATCTTTGGATCCAGGCCCCACCTGCATCCGGTCGGCCACCTCCTTCTGCACCATAACGGTGATATTGTCAATGGGGACACTGCTCTCAAATAACCCCATAATAATCGGCGTTGTGATATAGTAGGGCAGATTTGCCACAACCTTAATAGGCCTTCCCCCGTTATACTCCTCTGCCAGTTTTTTTATGTCAACTTTCAAAATATCCTGGTTGATTACTGTCACATTGTCATAGCCGGCCAGGGTTTCCGAGAGGATCGGAATCAGGTTTGTGTCAATCTCCACAGCCACCACCTGCTTTGCGCTCTCAGCCAGATACTGGGTCATCGTTCCGATACCAGGGCCGATTTCCAGCACCATGTCCTCCCTGGTCACTCCAGCAGCTCCAATAATCTTGTCCAGCACATGCATATCAATCAGGAAATTCTGTCCGAATTTTTTTTGAAAGGCAAAGCCATATTTCTGAATGATCTGTATGGTTTTCTGCGGATTCCCCAGCTTCTCCTCCGGCCGGGTTATCCTGCTGCCTTCCGCCTTCTCACTGTCTGCTTTACAGTTCTGTGCTTCTCTGTTTTCCATCTGTCACTCCATCCGTTTTTACTTTCTTAGTCTGTAATGTTCCTGCGCTTACGCTGTATTCTCCCATGCCGCTCCATTTTCCCGTATCTGCTCTGCACTCCGGTCTGCGCCTTCGCTTTTATGGTCAGCTTCCCTATGAATCTCTGCCGTCAGGGCTTCATCTGACCGCTTTGACGTCCATCCGGTAAAGCCTTCTGGCATTTTGTTCTGTAATCTCGATTACCTGCTCCGGCAGGATTCCCTTGATTTCAGCCAGGGCATTTACCACATAGGGAAGATTGGCCGAGGTATTCCTGGTTCCCCGGTGAGGAGTAGGGGCCATGTAGGGGCAGTCTGTCTCCAGAACAATCTGCTCTATGGGAGCGTAGGCGGCAACCTCCTTGAGCTTTTTGGCATTTTTAAAAGTCAGCACACCGCCGATGCCCAGGAAGAATCCCATATTGAGGTATTCCCTGGCTATCTCCGTTCCATAGGAAAAACAGTGAATGACGCCGCCGATCTCCCCGCCCCGGGCTTCCTTCATCATATCAAGCGTATCCTTTGCGGCATCCCTGCTGTGGATGATCACCGGCAGCTGCATTTGCCTGGCCAGCTCAAGCTGGCGCAAAAACCATTTCTTCTGGATCTCATGCTCCGGCTCTTCCCAGTAATAATCAAGCCCTATCTCTCCCACCGCCAGTATTTTAGGGTTCTTAAGAATTTCGCAGAGTCTTTGAAACTTTTCCTCGTCAAGCTCTGCCGTTTCGCTCGGGTGGACACCCGCCGATCCATATACAAACGGGTACTGCTCCGTCAGGGCAAGCGTACTCTCTGAGCTTGCCATACTGGCGCCCACATTGAGAACCGTCCCCACTCCGGCTTCCTTAAGACCCATAAGGACCCTGTCTCTGTCCTCGTCAAATGCCTCATCATCATAATGTGCATGTGTGTCGAATATCAATACTCTTTCCTCTTTTCAATTTTTCTCTTTCCGAAGGCTTCGTCTCTGCAGAGAGTAACCTTCCCTGTCCTTAAGGCCTGCACAGGCTTGCGCAGATGGCTGAACCCAGCTGAAAGTTTATTTTCCTGCAGGCCCTCCAGCTTCGGAAATAACCAGACGAAGCAGATGACGTCTCTCAAACTTCAGGGAAGCGTACTTGGAGATCCTGCTCATGCAGATACTGTCACAGGCTCCGCCTATCACTCCCACAATAGCAATTCCCTGCAAAAATTTCAAGTACAAAAGTTCTCCTGAAAGCGCACGGGCAGCCTCCCTGACAGCATCTGAAGAAACACTCCTCTTTGCTTCACCTGCAGTGGCCGCTCCGGCTTTTCCTGTCTTTTCTCTTATCCTCCAGTCCTTGACCGCCATCTCGTACAGCCTTCTGTTCAGAGCAGCATCTCTCTGCTGAAAATCCTCTCCCTGATAAAGAGAAAGGGCAATCATTTCAAGCAGAAGCTCCTTCTCCTCCGGATTCTCATAATCAATGCCATAATGAAGGCAGAGCTTATAAAGGTTTCTGAACAGAGCTGCCAGAAACAGCGGTATGTCGGGAATTCCGATTCCCAGCAATCCAAGTCCTGCCCCCTCCACACCCGCAGCCACTGTGGAAGCCGTTCTCTGCCTTCTGGCAATCCTGGAGTTTTCCCGGATGTGCTTTCTTGTAGGCATCAGTCCTGTTTTGTAATCTCTTGCCCTGTATTCCAGTTCCAGTTTCTCCCTGGAATATGTTTTTTCGATCACCCCTGTGCCGCCGGCTAATACTGCCCGGAAGGCTTTTTCAAATGCGGCTTCCAGCTTTGCGGAAAGACCTTGGGGAACCAGGCCGGACAGACGCTTCTCCCAGAATGATTCTCTCTGACAGCCATACCGCTCCAAAGCCTTTTTCTCGCGCTTTATAAAAGCCTCCCACTCCTTCTGGACAGGCGTCCCCCTTCTGAAAATCATTGAACCTCCTCCTGATTCTCCTTCTGCTCTGATTCCAGGGCAGGCCCATATGCAGCCGTCGGATCTTGCGTTTCCCTGGGAGGCTCCGCGGCCGGTCCTCTCGGCTCGTTTATCCTGTCATCAATCGCCGGCCCCGTTTCCGGTCCTCCGTACATCCACTGTACCCCTCCTGCCATGCAGAGCGATACTGCGGTCATAATTACTGCTCTCTGCCATAATTTCATAGGCCCCCTCCTTCCGGTATCATCCTTTGCACTTCTCTTGGGTTTGCGCAGGTATAATGACTGTTTTACAGTCATTATACCATCTCGACCAGCGTCTCGATGGGCTGCTCGTCAAATGCATGCTCATGCAAGCATGGCATGCGCTTTCCTCGCTATTATACCATGTCCTCCGGATATGTATCTCTCCGAGGGAGGCGCACTCGCCGCAGCAGTGTTTTGGCTCCCTTCGGGCGCCAGCGGCTCGGCGCAGGTATAATGACTGCTCTGCAGTCATTATACCATACTATCCCTTCTTTTTGAAGAAAAGGGGAATGCAGCCGCCTGCGGCACATTCCCCTTATTCTTTCACGGCGTTCTCTGTCTGCAGAGTCAATCGCCCTTCTGTTTTATCTGCGCTCCCGCCTTTCTTTTTCTAGCTCAGGCAGGTTCCTGCTTCTAGCCGATCTCAGCGCCTGCCGGCACATCCTTCTCCGGCTGCATCAGGACCACATTGCCCTCTGCATCCTCTGCGCAGAGAATCATTCCCTCAGAGAGCATTCCGGCTAATTTGGCAGGCTTTAAGTTGGTGACAACCATAACCTTCTTTCCCACCATCTCCTCCGGAGTGTACCATGCCTTGATTCCGCTCAGAATCTGGCGTACCTGGCTTCCGATTCTCACCTGGGAGCAGAGGAGCTTCTTGGATTTCGGAACTGCCTCGCAGGAGATGATCTCTCCTACCTGGAACTGGAGCTTTGCGAAGTCATCATAGGTAATCTCAGGCTTGGCCTCCACGTCAATCACCTGGGCAGCCTCCTCAGCCTTTCCCTCGCTCTCTGCCCCTTTCCGGGCTTCCTCAGCGCTCTTCATGGCCTCTACCTTTTCAAGCACTTCCTTTATATCCATACGTGCAAACAGAATCTCAGGCTTCTCTGTCACCTTATTTCCTGACGGATAAAGGCCGAACTCATTCATGCTCTCAAGACTTCTCTTCTGTGTATTTAACTGGCTGAGAATCTTCTCAGAAGTTTCCGGCATGAAGGATGCAAGCAGAGATGCTCCGATTGTAATGGCCTCTGTCAGGTTGTAGAGAACCTCGGACAGACGGGCCTTCTTCTCCTCATCCTTTGCGAGGGCCCACGGAGTTGTCTCATCGATATATTTGTTGCTTCTCCTGAAGATACCGAAGATCTCTGTGATAGCATCAGCTACGCGCAGCCTGTCCATCTTCTCGTCTGCCTTCTTCACTGCCTCTAACACAACAGCCTTTAAGTCAGCATCCACATCCTCTGTGACGCCTGTTTTCTCCACCACGCCGCCGAAATATTTATTGGTCATGGAGATAGTTCTGTTTACCAGGTTGCCCAGGATATTGGCCAGATCGGAATTCATGCGCTCTACCATCAGTTCCCAGGTAATGACACCGTCATTATCAAAGGGCATCTCGTGAAGTACGAAATAGCGCACAGCGTCCACTCCGAAGAAATCTACCAGGGTGTCTGCATAGAGCACATTTCCTTTGGACTTGCTCATCTTGCCGTCTCCCTGCAGAAGCCACGGATGGCCGAATACCTGCTTTGGAAGGGGCAGATCCAGGGCCATCAGGAAAATCGGCCAGTATATGGTATGGAACCGGATAATATCCTTCCCGATCAGGTGAAGGTCTGCCGGCCAGTATTTATCAAACAGTTCTCCGTTCTCCCCTCCGCAGTTATAGCCAAGACCTGTGATATAGTTTGTCAGGGCATCCAGCCACACATAGGTCACATGCTTTGGATCAAAGGAGACAGGAATTCCCCAGGTAAAGGAGGTTCTGGACACACACAGATCCTGAAGGCCCGGCAGCAGGAAGTTATTCATCATCTCATTCTTCCTGGAGACAGGCTGGATAAATTCCGGATGCTCATTAATATAGTCAATCAGTCTCTGGGCGTACTTGCTCATACGGAAGAAATAAGCCTCCTCCTTGGCAGGCTGCACCGGGCGGCCGCAGTCCGGGCACTTGCCGTCAACCAGCTGAGACTCTGTAAAGAAGGACTCGCAGGGCGTGCAGTACATTCCCTCATAATATCCCTTGTAGATATCTCCCTGATCGTAGAGCTTTTTGAAAATTTTCTGTACCTGCTCCTCATGGTCAGCATCTGTGGTGCGGATGAACTTGTCGTAGGAAGTATTCATCAGATCCCAGATGGTCTTGATCTCTCCCGCCACCTGATCTACAAATTCCTTCGGGGTAACGCCGGCCTCCGCTGCCTTTAACTCAATCTTCTGTCCGTGCTCGTCTGTTCCTGTCTGGAACCGCACGTCATAGCCCTGCTCCCTCTTATATCTTGCAATACTGTCTGCCAGCACAATCTCATAGGTATTTCCAATATGCGGCTTACCAGATGTGTAGGCAATAGCCGTCGTAATATAGTACGGCTTCTTACAATTCTGACACATGTTCTTTTCCTCCTTGGATTATGAAAATAAAAACGCCTTTAACCTCACCCGCGCATGGATCATGCCCTGAATGAAATTAAAGACGAGTTCTCTCCCGTGATACCACTTTAATTCACAGTCCGCCTCACAGCGGTCTGCCTCTGGGGCTGCGGGGAACGGCACTTTCTCCCTTCCCTACAGTCTGACGCTGTAACGGGCATCTCCCGTCGCTGCCTTTCCGGCCTGTGCTCTGAAAAGCTGTGCAGCTAAAATATGTCTGCACAGTCAGGTACAGGCCGGTTCGCCAGCAAGGCTCCGGGGCCATCTTCAGCGGTTTTGGGGCCATCCTCTCCCACCACACGGACTCTCTGTGGGCCCTGTCCCTCGCCTACTCTTCCCTTCGCTGCCTTTGACTCTTCGATTATATTCTGATTTAGTAAGTATAGGTTAAGTCTAGCGGGTTGGGCTGTGTTTGTCAAGGAGAGATTGGAAAAGTGTCAGTCCTGCAAATCCGAAAACTGTGCGCCGGTTAACCCAAAAGTTCCGGCAGGAAGGTAACGGTCTGAGGAATGTATGTAATGATCAGAAGTACAATCAGAAGTACTCCCAGCATGGGAAGCAGATCCCGCATCTGTTCCTTCAGACTGACCTTCGCGATGGAACCTGAGACAAAGAGGCAGACGCCCAGAGGCGGCGTACACATACCGATTGTCAGATTCACAGCCATTACAAGTCCAAAATGGATCAGGTCAATTCCCATAGCCTGCACCAGAGGAAGGAACAGCGGTGTAAAGATAACAAGCGCGCTTGTCGTGTCAATAAAGGTTCCTGCAATCAGAAGAATAATGTTGATAATCAGCAGCAGAAGTACACGGCTGTGGATGGAATCTGATAACAGAGCGCTTACTGTCTGTGGAACCTGAGCCACCGTAATCACCCATGTAAACAGGCTTGCACAGGCCACAACCACCAGAACCTGTCCCGTAGATTTTGCGCAGTCCACAAGCAGAGCAAACATGTTTTTCAGCTTCAGCTCCCTGTAAACAAGGCCTCCAATCACAATCGCATAGGCGCAGGCGATTGCCCCGGACTCTGTGGCCGTAAAAATACCGGACAGAATCCCTCCGATAATGATAATCGGCATAATCAGGGCGAGAAGTGCATCTTTTCCCGTTCTCAGAATCTCCTCACGGCTGGCCTTCTTCTCTCTTCCCACATAATGACGTTTTTTGCCCACGATGTAGCTGTAAATCATCAGTCCTACACCCATGATAATTCCTGGAATAAATCCGCCTATAAACAGCTTTCCCACGCTTACATTCGCCATGGTACCATAAAGCAGAAGGGGAATACTTGGCGGGATAATAGGGCCGATAGAACCTCCGCAGGCAATCAGCGGCGCCGAAAAGGTATCCTCATAGTTTTTCTCTCTCATAATCGGAATCATGATTCCTCCGATAGCGGCCGTAGCAGCAATAGCTGAACCAGTTATCGCAGCAAAGAACATACACGCCAGAATGCTCACCAGGGCAAGACCGCTTGGAAAATGTCCGATCAGCGCGTCTGCAAAGCTGACAATCCTATTTGAGATTCCGCCCTGCACCATCAGGCCTCCTGCCAGAATAAACAGGGGGATAGCGATAAGTGCAGTGCTGTCAGCTCCCGTAAACAGCCTCTGAATCACCACGATCATCGGAGTCGCTCCCTGAACCATTCCAACTATTGATACAAGTCCCAGCGAAAAGCAGATGGGAATTCCAACCAAAAACAGTACAAACAGTAATAAAATATAAATCATGCCCGGCCCTCCCCGTTATCTCGGATCTGTCTTATGAGAATTTTAACCATGTAGTAGAGCATTGCCGCTCCCGCGCTGGGGATGCTTGCATAGTAGACTGACATGGGAAGCGGCAGATAGGATGTGGTCTGCGTCCATCCAAAGATGCAGAACTGGATCCCGAAATAGATAAGGAAGATGAAAAATCCGCACAAAATTAAATTTATCACTATCTCTGTCCACCGGCGCACACCTGCAGGCAGGGCGGTGAGAACTACATCCACGTTCAAATGCTCTTTCTCCCTCACGCACCAGGCTGCTCCCCAGAATACCAGATAGGTAAAAGCCAGACGAAGGATATCTGTGCTCCAGGGCAGAGGCGATTTCAGCACAAAACGGCACAGAACCTGCAGAAATGTAATCACAAATACCAGCAGTGCACTCACTCCCATAATCCCTCTGGCAAGTCCGTCTATCAATTTATCAATCATTTTCACTTCCCCCCATTTCTTCATGCTCTGCCTCATACTCTGCCACAGCCGCCCTCACGCCTTCCGTAAGCTCCGGCGAAACCAGGGCCGTCACAGCCGGATCCTGGTAAAGGGTCTCCGTGACATTTCTGAAGGATTCCAGATCCGGTTCGCGGCAAACCTTTACCCCCTTCGACTCGATGGATTTCAGCATCTCCTCCTCCATATCTGTCACCATCTGTCTCTGGGTATCTCTGGCATAGGCTGACGCCTCATCGATCCAGGTCCTCTCCTCCTCTGTCAGGCGGTTGTAGAAATCCATATTCATAATCATGCTCTCCGGTGCATAGGTGTGACCGTCCAGGCACATGTATTTCTGAACCTCGTCAAAGGCAGAAGAAGAAATCGAGGCGATCGGGTTTTCCTGTCCGTCCACCGTCCCCTGCTGCAGGGCCGTATAGAGCTCATTAAAGGAAATCGGAGTTGCGATAAAATCCAGATAATCTGCAAGGGCAAACCAGATGGGCGACTCCTGCACCCGGATGGACAGGCCCTTCATGTCCTCCGCCTTCGTCACCTCCCTTACATTGTTGGTGAAATGGCGAAATCCAAGCTCACAGAAGGCAAGGTGTTTAAAGCCCTGCTCCTCAAATTCCGGCCTCAGTGCCTCCTGAAGATACCCGTCCAGCACATAGTAGGCCTCCTCCTTGTCTGCAAAAAGATAGGGAATTGCAAGGACCTGAGTTTCCGGCACAAAGCTGGGAAGGGCACCGTCAGTGGTGACAACTGCCATCTCTATGGAGCCAATCTTGACTCCCTCTGCCATCTCCCTCTCTCCGCCAAGCTGTGCATTTGGGTATACGGTAATTTCAAATCTGTCCCCTGCAATCTCCTCCAGCTTCTCCTTAAACACGGATGCCGCTATGGTTGACTGATGTGACTCATTTCCTACTGTGGCGATCTTCAGCTTAATTCTCTCCCCGGAGCCATCTGCACTGCTGCATCCTGAGAGCAGCACTGCCGCTGCCGCCGCCAGAAAAAAAGCTGCTACCCTTCCTTTTCTCATTATCTCTCCTCCTCACTGATGGCCTCTGCATTGTAATCTGCAGACAGCTTTCTCCCCAGAATCTCATCCTCCATCTCGTATCTGAAATTGCTGCCAAAGCGAAAACCATTTTTCACCGGAACTGTTCCTGAAAAAATCACACAGTTATCTACAGCTCCCACCCTCTCATTCAGCTCCTTTAAAATAGTTTCTACCGGGAGAATATCTCTGAGCGTTCCTTCCTGATATAAGATCTCCTCTCCCCCTACAGTCTGCCAGGAACGCAGTCGGATTTCATCCCAGTGATCCTTTATCTCCTCATAGTCCCACAGACTGGCGCAGATAGGTTTTGCGCAGATCTGCTTTGCTTTTGGGACGTTTACAGCCTCCAGTTCACGGTCTGTGTGGTCGCTTCCAACTCCGATGTATATTTTTCCATGGCAAAGTACAATCACATACTCTACCTCGCCGCAAGTCTTGTCCCCCACAAAAGTCAACTCCCGCTCCTGAGTAAGAACGTAATTGCCGCACTGAAAAATGGTGGGAATTTTTTTCGGGGCCGGTACTCCCAGCTCTCTCTCCAGCTCCCTGATATGCTCCATGGTCTTTTCCATATCTCTTCCTGCATAACCGATGGCAAACACTCTCTCATACTCTAAATCCAGAACGGTTTCTCCCGTCCTGCCCAATACAGTAAATCTCATCTGGCTCATTTTGATTTTCCCCTCTCTGCTGTTTATATCTTTTACACCGGCGGATGGATCCGCCTTCTCTTTAAAGCCGGTATGCCTCCGGCCTTCTGTCGTGATAGACATTGATGGAGGAACGAACTCTGTCCACCTCCGAAAGCTCCAGATCGGCTACCAGGATCTGTTCCTTTTCCCCTCCCAGAATAAGGCATTCGCCCATGGGGCCGTAGACTGCTGAATGGCCTGCGCACCTTACTTCCCCGGCCGTTCCCACAGAATTCGTGCAGCACACATAACTCTGGCTTTCAATGGCCCTGGCACGGTTAAGGGTATCCCAGTGAAGCCGTCTGGCTTCCGGCCACTGAGCCACCACAAACTGAACCTTTGAACCGGCCAGCATCTCAGACCGGATTAGCTCCGGGAACCGGATGTCGTAGCAGACCGCCAGGCTGCAGGGAATTCCATCCAGCTCAAAATTGCAGGGGCGATCCCCGCAGCGAAAAAATTCATGCTCCCCGGATGGACTGAACAGGTGCACCTTATCGTACTGGGCCGTCAGCTCTCCCTTTCTGTCAAACACGCAGGCTGTATTATAAATCCCTCCGTCCGGTTTTCTGTTGGCCACAGTCCCGGCGATAATATTGACTGCGTGCTGACGGGCCAGCATAGAAAAATTCTCCCTGACACGGCTGCAGTCCCTGTCTGACAGCTCTTCCAGATTTTTTCTGGGAAAGAAGCCCACATTCCACGTTTCCGGCAGCGTAATTACGTCCGGCCTGGCCGCACAGGCCTCCTCTGTCAGCCTGACCGCTTTTTCAAAATTTTCGTCCGGCCGTCCAAGCTCCATGTCCATCTGAATCATTGCAACTCTCATATTGGCTCTCCTTTATTTCTTTCGGCTCTCTTAAGAGCACTGGATTTTTATTTAGCTTTACAGAGAACTCCGGAACCTGAAGGTTTATGCTCCGTTTGTTCTCTCTGTTCATCCCTTCGCCTCGCGGCAGCGGGTTGATATATGGTATATGGTATTTGGTATACCATATTTGGTATTATAGTAATCTTGTCCTTTCCTGTCAATTTACAGATTCTACAAAAAGCATCAAAAAAATTTATTGAATATTCCCAATTCTTATGTTCAGATTGAATCAGATTCTCTGTAACATCAAGAAGGCTGAGCAAACCATCTGCGGTTCCTCAGCCAGTGCACTATCTTCTTCTGCCTGTTACGGGGCAATTTTAATATGCCGCCGGATATTTTTTTCAGTCTGTTCCATATGCATTTTCATAGCCTGGACAGCGGCCTGCGGATCATGTTTTTCCGCTGCATCCAGAATTGCCTGATGCTCTTCTATAGTTGTCAGACGGCGCTCCTCTGTTCCCATCACTGCCTGTGTTCCCAGAAAGCGAAACACATCGTAGTAATTGCTGGCCAGCTTCATCAGCTCTCTGTTAAGGCTCATCTCATAGATACAGGAATGGAACTCTCTGTCATGCCTGATAAATTCATCTACATTATAATTGAGAAGATCTTCTCTCTGGTTTTCCTGAATCTGACGAAGCCTCCTCAGTCCTTCGTCCGTCATATTTCGCACTGCATCCTCAACGGCCGACAGCTCCAATGCATACCGTATTCTGATTAATTCCCACATATAATGGGGATCAAACTCCCGGACAACCGCTCCCTTATAGGTTTCCATCTGAAGCCATCCATCCCTGGCCAGCATCTGCAGGCCCTCCCGGATAGGTGTACGGCTGATTCCCATTTCCTCTGAAAGCTTTCTCTCATTCATAACACTTCCAGGCGGATACTGTCCTGTAAGAATCCCCTTTTTAAGCTCATTATATACCTGATATTTATATGACAACTGTTTCTGTACCATAAAGCTGCCGCTCCTCTCCCCTGAATTACAGTTTCCGGCGCAGACAAATTACGCTGCAGACAGAACTAACCGGAATAAAACGGAAACTGTACCTGTTTTCGTAACGTAACACACAGTTCCAGAACTTGTCAAGCGTTATTTGTTTCTCCTGTTTTTCAAAGCTTTTTCCCTGTTTTATATTCAATTTTCGATACGGCCGGCTCTTTTCCGGAACCTGCAGCACCTCCGAAATATTTTCTTCCCCTTTTAATGTTCCTTTAATTTTTCCCCTGTATGATAAAGCCATAAACAGCAAAGGAAGCAGACAGAATATCAGAATAAAGGCAGTCAGCTGTGACAAATGGCTGGCCGCCGGCCCTAGCTTTTAATAAAACACATTATCAAATATCAGGAGGTCTTATATGAAAAAATATACAGCAATCGCAGCATCCGCTCTCGTTTTAGGAAGTGTTCTCGTTCCATCCACCCTCTCAGCCCTGGCAGCACAGGTAGATGAGACTCAGGCCAGAGAGATTGCCCTTTCCCATGCCGGAGTTTCTCAGGATCAGGTGGCCTTTATTCAGTCCAAATTAGACAGTGAACAGGGACGGCAGGTCTATGAAGTAGAATTCTACACAAAGGATTACAGAGAATTTGATTACGACATCGAGGTTTCCTCAGGAACTGTCTTAAGCTTTGACTATGACTCTGAATATTACGATGCAAAAGCCGCCCAGAACGAAAACCGCTACCTGAACGGTTCCCTTGCCGCTCAGACAAACCCGGGACAGGTGAGTGTTGAGGATGCCAAGAAAAAGGCTCTGGAGCACGCCGGAATCGCGGCCGATCAGGCAACCTTTGTCAAAGCGGAAATCGACTACGACGACGGACGCCAGGTCTATGAGCTGGAATTTTACACAAACGATTCCAGAGAGTTCGACTATGAGATCGATACAGAAAACGGCAGTATCCTCAGCTATGACTTTGAGGCTGAATACTGGCAGAAGCCTGCGCAGGCATCCGTCTCTCAGAACAGCTCTGCCATCACAGAAGACCGCGCCAGGGAGATCGCCGCTTCTTTTGCGGGCTTAAATGTCTCCGACGTAACCTTCCGCAAAATCAAGCAGGATATGGACGACGGCCGTCTCTGCTATGAGGGAGAATTCATCCACGGCACAACCGAGTATGAGTTCGAGATCGATGCCAGCACAGGAAAAGTAACGGATTGGGACAGGGAAAGTATCTATGATTAATCCCCAGATTCCATGTTAAAATAAACCCAGTTAGCCTGAACCCGGGCCGGCGGAGTGTGTGATGCACAGTCCGCCGGCTTTTGCGCCTGCTGCACATCTGTCTCGTAAACTTCCCTGTTTCCCTCCTGTCTTTGTCCTGTCCTGTTCTCCAGGAATCATCTTTCCCGCAATCCCTGTGTGTTCCCTGTGTATTCATCAGTTGTAATTGGCAATAATATAAATTATAATGTAACAATAATGGAGGTATGAACATGAAAGCCAAACGACGATACTGCTGTTTTCTGCTTGTTTTTATTCTGTCCTTTCTGCTCACCGCCTGTTCCCGTCCGCCTGGCCAGGAAAACGGAGCAGCCGTTCAGACTGAATCTGCCGAGACAGCACATACCCAGGGCAGTGACTTAGCTTCCTCTGAAAACGGAATTTCCGGGGACAGTTCTGTGCCGTCCGCCGATCAGACCTCGGTTCAGGCGGCCTTTGATACTTTTACTGATGAGATTTTCAGGGAAGAGCTTGAGGGCTCCGGCATTACGCTTCACTATCTTTTAAGAGACCCGGAGGCGCTGGGCATCTCGGAAGAAAATCCCGAGCTGGGAAAATGCTCCCTGGAAGAGCTGAAACAGGTGTCTGCTGACATCCGTGAGCTGTCTGACAGACTGCATGAATTTGACCCGGCCCTTCTCACTGCAGACCAGCTTTTCACCTACCGCGTTCTCGACGATTACCTGGAGACGGAGAAAATGGCTGACGGGCTGGAGCTTTATAGCCGCCCTCTCTCCACCACCATCGGAACCCAGGCCCAGCTTCCCATTCTGTTTGCGGAGTATGCCTTTTATGACAGGAAGGATGTGGAGAATTATCTGACGCTCCTCTCACAGATTGACTCCTATTACAAAGAGATTGCGGAATTTGAACACGCGCGGGCAGACGCCGGTCTGGCCCCCTGTGACCTGGTTCTCGATCAGATTATCCGGTCCTGTAAGGATTATATGATCCGTCCGGAAAACAGCTTCCTGTGCGAAACCTTTGACAGCAAGCTGGACGATATCGAGGGCCTGTCAGCGGAGGAAAAGGCAGAGTACAGAGAACGCCACCTGACTGTCATGAAGGAGCATTTTATCCCGGCCTATCAGATGCTCTCCCAGGAGCTTGAATCCCTCAAAGGACGCGGTTCCAACGAAAACGGCCTGTGCGGCTACCCGGACGGGAAACGCTACTACGAGTACCTGGTAGCCTCTTCCACGGGAACAGAGTACACAGTGCCTGAGCTTAAGGAGCAGGTTCAGATACATATGAGCAGTGATCTGGCAGAGATTACCCTGCTTCTTGAAAATTACCCTGAGCTCTCCGTGACTTCCGCAAACTATTCCTTCTCCCAGACAGAGCCGACTGCAATTCTTGACGACCTGAGAAAGCAGTCTGAAAAAGATTTTCCTCCTCTGTCCGGCGCAGACTACACTGTCAAACAGGTTCCCAAGGCCCTTGAATCCTCCTTAAGCCCTGCTTTTTATCTGACGGCGCCCCTGGATTACTGGGAGCACAATGTCATCTATATTAACGGAGGCTCAGATCAGACATCTGCTGACTCTCTGTACACCACGCTGGCCCATGAAGGCTATCCAGGCCACCTGTACCAGACCGTATACGCCAACCAGAATATCAGGGAGCCTCTGCTTCACCTTCTGTCCTGCGGCGGTTACTCTGAAGGGTGGGGAACCTATGCGGAAATTTACTCCTATTCCTTCGACAACGGACTGGCCCCTGGCCTTGGCGATCTCCTGGCCCACAACCAGGCAGCGACTCTCGGCCTCTACGCTCTCTTAGACATCAATATCAATTATGAGGGCTGGACGAAGGAGCGAACCGGCAAGTTCCTGGAGGACCTGTACGGCATCACCGATCCGGCTGTTGTCCAGGAAATCTATTATGCTGTTGCGGACAACCCGGCCAACTATCTGCAGTATTACACCGGATATATGGAAATTACCCAGATGCGGGAAACGGCTGAGGAGACGCTGGGCAGCAAATACGATCCCGTACAGTTTCACAAGTTTATCCTCGACATGGGAGGCGCGCCGTTTCGGGTAATCAAACCATACTTTAAAACCTGGCTTCTGACCTTCGGCACCTGAGAATCTGCCACTTATTTATCATACAGGGCATTCTGAGCGCTTCCTTTATGGTAAAAGAGCCGGCAGCCTCCGGTCTGAATCTCCATGTTCAGCCGGAAGGCTGCCGGCCTTCCTTTTCTCTTGGTTTTTTCTTAACTTTTGTCCCTGTCTTTTATTTTTGTCTTTTATCTCTGTTCTTTTGTCTCTGTCTTATTTCCGCTAAAACCTCTGCTTCTCTGTCCGCCCGCAAACCCCGTCAATCCTTCTGCAGCGCTTCAGAGCTCTCTGCCCCCAGACTTTTTAAAAACCCCGGGCTGTCTTCCTGATCCTGACCGCCGTCTTCCTTCTTATAAATCTTTCCTATGACATAGGACGAGATACTCACGGTCAAAAGGGAGCATGCGATTTTTCCAAGGGGAATATAGGTGAGGGAAAGCATTAGAACCACAAAATCTGTGATGAAGTAGCACTGTTCCAGCTTCGCCTTTGTAACCCTGTTCAGTATAAGGGCCAGAGCGTCATCGCCTCCGGAAGCTCCTCCTGAACGCACCACAAGTCCTACACCGACTCCGACAAACAGACCGCCAAGTACGGCCGCAAATACCGGATGAGGGCTGAGATCGGGGAGCATGTATCCCATCTTCTCATGGAGTGAGTAGAAAAAGGCATAGCTGACTGAAGCCACAATTGCATTCTTTAAAAAGTTCCCTCCCAGAATCTTCCATCCGATCAGGTAGCACATGAAATCCATAACCGGACCGATAATGCTCGGTGAAATTCCAAACCAGTGCTGAATCAAAAGCTGCAGGCCCAGAACCCCTCCCTCGGTAATGCTCGCCTGGCTGTGAATATTGTAAAGGCCAAAAGAGAGGATTGCCGTTCCGAGCAGCAGACCTCCGTACCGGACAACCGCCTTTTTGGCCTCTGCTCTTTGCAGCATTTTCATAATAACAACTCCTTTATCTAAGTTTCTTTGTTTTCTTGACTATAATTAGTATAAAATATATAGTAAGTATAATGTCAATAGGCAAAATAATTTTTGCTTTAATGGTAACTGTCCACCTGTGCAAAGGCATAGACCGGCAGATTTCAGGAGGAAAATTGTATGCAGCACCGCTTTACTGCAGGAGAGCTGGCAAAGCTGTCAGGCCTTTCCAGGCAGGCTATTTTATTTTACGATAAGAAAGGAATCTTGAAACCCGATTATGTGAATCCAGAAAACGGCTACCGCTATTACACAGCAGATCAGCTGGATCTTCTGGACAATATTGCAATGCTCAAAGAGATAGGACTTTCCTTAGAGGAAATCCGTGAATTTATGGAACAGCGCACCAGGGACTACGCCCTGTCATTGATGCAGGAGCAGCTCATAAGCATCCGCCAGAAAATCCGCCGTCTCCAGACCATTGAAAAGCAGCTTGCCTGGAAGGTCAAAACGCTGCGCGATTTCTCTTCCAAGTCAGGCTCTGTCACCCTGGTCCATCACGACAAGACAGAATTTCTGGCAGGAGAGGCGGTGCGTTTTCCCAAGAAAAGGAAGGGGACGGATGAGGAGGATTTAATGGCTCAGAACATTGCCATCAAACAGCTGATGACAAAGGCGAAGAAAGAGCATTATCCCTATTTTTATCAGCAGGGCGCCATTATCCCCCTTGAAGAAATCCGGGCAGGCCACTGTCTGAGAGCCTCCCATATGTTTCTTCCCCTTGAGAAAAATTACTCGGGAGCCTTCTGCATTGCCAAGCCTCCGGGCCTGTACGCCCACTACTATTTTACAGGCAGGTATACAGACAGCGCAGGGGCCTACCGTTTCCTGCTTCCAGAGCTTTCGCGCATGGGGCTCACCCCCATATCCAGCGCCTATGAATACTGTATCCTGGACAGCCTGACCACCTCGGACAGCGAAGATTATGTCACCCTGATACAGTTTCTGGTAAAGCCCTGCAGGACTCTCCCATAACTTTCCCGTAAGACAACAGGGGAACAATCGGAACTAGTTCCGGAGAAGAGAACCAAAGAGGCCAAGAAAAACATTACATTTATTATTAAAAAGAAGCAGCATGGAAATGTGGGAAAATCCCCGCATTAATCATCAGAGTTCTGCACCCTCTCCCATCCCCCAAGGGAAGCCACCCCCTATCGCCGTTAACCCGCCACCTCAATTTTTAAAGCAAAATTGAGGCAGGAATAGGACGGACACAAAAGCAGTCCGTCGCCTTAATATTTTACAGGCAAAGCCTGTAAAATCAACTCAGAAATATAATAAAGACACAAAAATAGTATAAATTTAAGGATGCGTATTATGTAGAAACATAAAAAACGGAGATTACTTTATCTACATTAATTTATTAATATTTAGAATAAAACACGATAAAAAATTATCCCTCAGTTAGTATAAAGATAAAGTTCCATCCATCTTTTTTATTGTGTTGAAAATAGAATGTTTCTTAAATTATCGTTTAAAACAAAAATAAATCTATAATTTGTGTGAAGTCTATTTTATAATGTACGCCTCTGATTGATTCTAACATGTATAGGATAATTCAGAACATTTCTCGAAAATAGTCAATACAATTTTGATTTTAAAAGAAAAAAATGTATATATAAACATATATAAAAAATATATTAAAATAAAATCAAAAAATAATATAAAAAAGATTTACAAAGTATAATATATAATTGTATAATCTGTATAAAAAAGAAAGAGGGAGTCCAATGGGGAGATTTGGGAAAATGATTTTGAACATTTGGAATGATAATTTTTGTGTTTGTTCATAGACTTTTAAAGGAGGAGATTTATGAGTTTGAAAAATTATAGGCTCTTTAATGTAAAACGTATTGTTGCGTTAATGTTAGTAATAGTCTTTTCTTTTCAGTCAATGGTTATTAATACATATGCAGCTGTTCCTATTTCCAATGGAAAAGGGGCTATCTTATTGAATGATGATTTAGATAATATAGTTTATTTATATGAGAGTGATGGAGAAACATACAAAGCAGTAGAATCTATCAGTGACGATTTCTCGCAAGTATCAACCAAAATATATAAAGAGGTTAACGGAGAATATGAATTAGAAGAATCATTTGTAACCTACATAACGAATTTAGGAGAGGGACGTTATGAAGTAAAAAAAGTAAGTCCTAGTGGAATTACAAGAGATATTGTTGAGTTGGCTCCAACGGCAGAGGAAGCGTATATTAGTGGTATCATGACAAGAGGTGCATGGGAGTATGTTGACACTAATACGGGTTCTACCCATTTTGAAGTTTTTACAGCTGGTGCAGTTACTGCGTTATTGCTTAATGTAGTGACAGCAGGAATGGGAACAGCTGCTTCTGCTATAGTATCGGGGCTTGTAGGGCTGATTGTATCAGAAGAGATTCCCATTTTATATTATGAAAGAACAGTTCATTATTATAGAGAAGATGATGGGATGGTTACTCAGGTAAAAGTTGTAACAGATTTTTATTATGATTCTGATCGTACTGCATATTGTGATACTACAACAGTAATATATGAAGGAAAGTTTCCATGGTAAATATTGGAAGAAAGGACTTTGAATTTGAAAAGAATTATAATAAAGTTATTTTCGGTTTTAATGATATATGGTGGTATATATATTATTTGGAAATATTTGTTACAAAGAAATGTAAATGATAGCTTTTTATTAGGATTTTTAATAGTTACCATATGTATTGTATACTATCGTGAAAAAGAGCTAAATAACAAAGAAAATAATTGTAAAAGATAATTACTCTCCGTTTTGGCAGGTTTAGCTGTTTACTACATTTGCAAATGATTGGACAGAGATAAATAGGCGGTAGTCCAACTTAGGACATAAGCCACCCTGCCACAACAGAATAGAAGGGGCTATCTATTTCCGACAGCCCCTTTCTAGTCTGTTATTCTGTTTCCTGGCTGGAACTTAAGCCCGCTTCTTATTCAGCAGCTGCTGTTTCCTCCGAAGCCTCAGATGCCGGTCCTCCATTTGCCTCAGTCTCATCTGCACCTGTGTCCTCACTGGAAGCTGCTGCTGCCTGGGCATTCTCTCCGCTCATATTTTTGTAGGAGCGGTTGAACTCAAAGCTGCCTGGGCCGACACTCTCGCCGTTTACGGACAGATTCAGCGTCTGAGCCTCATAGTTTTGGATGAACGTGTTTGCTACGGCTGTCTGCTCCAGCACATCCTCCTGGTTTGGCATACCGCTGAGATCCACTGTAATCACATCTCCGTCCTGGGAGAAGTTTAACACCTTTGTCCCCTCTTCGAGAATTCCGTACTCTGCCATCTTGTCAGCCAGAAGCTGGGCGTCCACTGTCTCCTCTTCATCGGAATCGATGGCATCCATCTTCTGCTCAAGACCTGTCCCATCCTCCTTGATGGTGAATATGCTGACCTGAGCCATGGGTGCTGCATCTGCGTCAGGGAGCTTCTCTACAACCTCTCTCTCTGTCTGCTCGATGGAAGCCTCCACCGTCTGTCCTCCTGCCTGGGCATCTGTCTGGCTGGATACATCTGTCGGGGAGCAGGCTGCCAGAGAAACAGACATCACGACTCCCATAAAACCAAGCATCATTTTTTTCATAATTGCATTTCCTCCTCATCTGATTATTCTTTGTCAGCACCCCGGCCAAACCCCCAAGGCACGGCAAAGTTTTTCCAATCCGCAGGCAGCTTCCATTTCTCTTCAGATCGGCTGTCATGCGGGTCTTTTTTTCAGTTCTCTGTTCTTCAGACAGTAAACTCTCTGAACCATTTGTTCAGCTTCGTGAGAGCCCGGTAAAGGATCTGGAGCTCCTCGCCGGACAGCTCTTCTTTTATACTGTCAATCATCCTTCTGTGAAATTCTGCATGGTGCTCAAAGGCTCTGCGCCCTTTATCCGACAGGGAGATATAGACCACCCTCCTGTCCTCTTTTCCTCTGGTGCGCTCCACGTAGCCTTTCTTCACAAGGCTGTTCATGGCAATCGTGAGTGTCCCCACTGTGACCGAAAGTTCCCTGGCAATCGCGGACATGTTTTTAGGTACCCCGATTCCTATCGCTTCAATTACGTGCATGTCATTGCTTGTGATATCCCGGAATTCCGGCGTTATAATGGCCTTCTGCTCAATATCCATAATATCGCGGAACAGCCTTACCAGTACCTCATTGAATGTATCGTAATTGTCCACAGTGTTCCCCTCATCTGACCAAAACAAAATTTCCCCACTGATTATACAATAAACAATCCATCCCGGCAACTGTTAGCAGTCAACAAAATTCTTACAACTTTTGTACCTGAAGTCCTCGCAGCCTTTGCTGGCAAAGGCTGTCCTGAGCCTCCCGGCCCGCCTCCTTCGCCCTGGCTTTCCTTCTTTTTTCTCAGACAATAGCTCCCGCTATGACCACGCTGGCTGCAATTCCCGCAGCCGTGGAAATCAGAGCTCCGGCCAGGGTCCATCTTGTCTTTGTCACCTTCACTGCCATAAAATACACACTCATGGTATAGAACACGGTCTCTGTACAGCTCTCCATAATAGAAACTGTCATTCCCAACAGAGAATCCGGTCCGTATGTCCTGAAAATATCGAGAAGAAACCCGGTGGCCGCTGAACTGGACACGAGGCGTACCAGGATTACGGGGACTATTTCTCCAGGAATTCGGAGAAATCCTGCTGGAGCTTTCAATATTTCTGAAAGAAACTCCAGGAATCCAGATGCTCTCAGGACACCCACAGCTGTCATAAGGCCGATCAGGGTGGGCAGTATTCCGGCAACCGTCCTCATCCCCTCCTTTGCCCCTCTCGTGAAGTCGTCAAACACAGGGCGCCTGGAAATGAGTCCAAAGCCGATTATGTAAAACAGAATCACCGGTACCAGAAAGTCTGACAGGTAAAGAACTGCCTTCATGGCTAATCCCCGCTCTATTGCCCTTTCTGTCATTCTATGCCAGAAGGTACCGGTAAATTCCTAGTTTCATGATTTATGAAAAGGGTGATTTCCTTTTCATGTTAAGTATTATACGGGGAGTTTGTGTCCTGACTGTGAATTACTCCTTGCAAAATCAGGAAATTTTTATAAACTGTCTTTCTAAAATCTAAACCGTTCTGATCCTGATTTATGAAGCGCCACAGTCCAGGGAGGCCTTTTTTCAGACTGTCTGCCGCCTGTCTCAGACCCGGCAATAATTTTCCATACGTTTCTTGATATTCTATGATATAATGAGCGCAAGCGAGCCTGTGGGAGCTTGCTCACACGAGACGAGCGGCGAATGACGATCACAGGCTGTGCCTGTGATATAATGACCGCAGGGCGGGCATTATATCTGCGCATTCCGGTTTCAGCATTCACTGCTGAAAGCCGGGCGCTGAATTCCGCCGGAGGCTGCCATATCCGAAGGATATGGTATAACAAAAGCATTCAGAAAAATTAATTTCAGGAGGAAAATCCATGAGCGTACTTTTTATTGAATATCCGAAATGCACTACCTGTCAGAAAGCTAAGAAATGGCTGGATGACGCCGGCGTTTCCTATGAGGATCGCCATATCAAGGAAAACAACCCGACAGCAGAGGAGCTCAGAAAATGGCATAAGATAAGCGGCCTCCCCCTCAAAAAGTTCTTCAATACCAGCGGCCTTCTCTACAAGTCCATGGCGTTAAAGGACAAGCTCCCTTCCATGAGTGAGGATGAGCAGTATGAGCTGCTCGCCACCGATGGAATGCTCGTAAAACGCCCTCTGATTATATCCGAAGACTTTGTGCTCGTCGGCTTTAAAGAGGCTGAGTGGGAGGCCAGGCTTAAATAGCCTGAAAGAAAAAGCGCAGAAGCAAGGGCCTACAGACCAAGGCCCTTGCTCACATTCACCACAAAATCCTGCACATTCGTTACAATACTCTTTGCGGAAAGGCTGCCCCGATCGCCCAGCTTGTTGACGGCGAACTCGGAAACATCCACGCTGTAAAAATATACCTGACGCACGGTTCCGTCGGCCAGCACGCGGAAGGACGGGGTCATATTTCCCGTGGCGATGGAGTGCAGGGTGGTAGCCATACAGATCACAGTAGTGGCCTTTTTTACGCACTCTCTCATGGCCGACTGTCCCTCGTACACGTCTGCATAGACCTCCGGGAGAGGCCCGTCATCGCGGATGGAACCTGTCAGCACAAAAGGCACTCCCTTTTTCACACAGCTGTAGATAATCCCGTTGTCAATGTGCTCCTTCTCGATAAACTCCGGGATCGAGCCGTGGAAGCGCACCCTGTTGATTGTATCAATGTGATTGTAATGGCCCCCTGCAAAGCTCTCCTGGGTATATATATCCTGTCCCAGAGCAGTCTTTAAATAGGCCCCCTCCAGATCATGGGTTGCCAGGGCATTTCCCGCAAGCAGAGCGTCCACATATCCGTTCATAACCAGCTTGGAGAAAGCCTCCCTGGAATCGGAGTCAAAGGCACAGGCAGGCCCCATCACCCAGACCACATATCCGTTTTCCCGCTCATGCTTTAAGAGCTCATAAATCTGGTCGTAATCCTTGGAGAATGCCGTCTCCCTGGAACGTCCCTGGCGGAAGGCAAATGCCTCCCCGCTTCCTGCAGAAGGCTCATCAAAGCCATGGGTCCACACAAAGATTCCCTCCTGGGCATCCTCCGTTCTCCCGACGATGACAAGGTCCCCCTTCTTCAGGGTCCTGAACTCCCTCACAGAGATCTCCCCGTTCTCATAGACAGCCACACAGTCCATCCGGCTCTCCTTTGCCAGAAGCCACTGGCCTCCAACCTTGAAATACTCCGGAAAAATCGTAGTAGCATGATAATTCTCCGGTGCCACCTTGTCCTTCGGCGCCGGTGCCATCAGAGCGTCCGGAGCCTTCACAAACTTCTCCTCGGTAAAATCGGGTGCCGTGTACTTTTTCAGTTCAAATGCCATAGTAAAATCCCCTCTCTTATTCGTTCTTTCATGCCGCTTTACCATACCGTCTTTCATGCTTCTGAAGCCTGTCTGACTGGTGCCTTTCTGGTTTTGTCCTCTTTCAGACACCTTTTTCCTCGGCTTTTAAAGCCCCTCATATCTGTCTATTATAGCTTATTTTCCGCTGTTTCGGTACCCCGAAGAAGAAATTTCCGGCACACTTTACCTCTCTTTTTTCCCTCTCCGGTTCATGACTGTGCAGAACAGCACAGCTGCAAGTGTGCTCACCCCCGTAGCCAGAAGTGCAGGGCCCGTGACAGCAGCCGGATTTGCAGAGCCGTACTGTGCCCGGTAGGCAATCATATTGATGGGGATGAGCTGAAGGGAGGAGATATTGATAATCAGGAAGGTACACATCTCATTGCTGGCCGTTCCCCTTAAAACGGGATGGCAGTCTTTTTCCAGTCGCCTCTCCCTCCTCTCCTCCTCCAGCTGTTCAAGTTCCCCCATGGCCTTCAGGCCGGCCGGTGTCGCCGCCCATCCCAGGCCCAGCATGTTGGCAATCATATTGGCGGAGATAGATTCCAGAGCAGGATGGCCCTTTGGAATCTTCGGGAACAGAAAGCGCAGAACCGGATACATTTTCCCTGCCAGGGCCTCGATCAGACCTGCCTTCTGGCCGATTTCCAGAATTCCTGTCCAGAAGGACATGACGCCGAGCATGGTAATTCCCAGGGTTACCGCCTCCCCCGCTGCCTCCAGCGCACCATTTGTGACCTCCGGGAGCCTTCCGTGAAGTGCTCCCCACAAAATTCCCACAGCCATCATCACAGCCCAGACGTAATTCAGCAAAAAAATCCCACCCTTCTGGCAAACTGTATGCCAGAAGAGCGGGATTTATGCCCTTTTTCCATTCCGTCTTCTCGATCCTTACTCTCCGAAGCAGAGCTCCCTCATCACGTCTGGGACTTTCTCGATTCGCTCAGCCCGGTATGCATTGCTTCCGCAGAACAGGAGAGCATGCTCCTCATCTCCCTGGGCCGCATTGATCAGCGCCTGGGTAATGCAGTACGGGGTAGTGGCCGGATCGCAGTGTTCCAGGCAGCGGAAGCACCTGGTGACCTTCTCCCCCTCGGTCATCATCTTTCTGAGAAACGGATTCATGATAGCCCTTCCCGGCATTCCCACCGGGCTTTTGGTGATCACAATATCCTCTTCCTTTGCGCCTATATATGCCTGCTTGTAGACAAGAGGCGCGTCGCACTCCTCTGTAGTCACAAACCTGGTTCCCACCTGGACGCCGTCGGCTCCCAGATCCTCGATGCAGTGGCGCACATCCTCGTGAGTGTACACACCTCCGGCAGCCACTACCGGGATCTCCTTCCCATACTTGTCAGCGTACTGCTTTACCAGGGCGATAATGCCCTTCACCTCTTCCTCGTACTCCGCTTTATGGTAGGTTTTCGATACCTCCTCCGTGTCCGCCTCAAGCTCTGCCAGCTGCTCCCTGGAAAAGCCCAGATGACCGCCTGCCAGAGGTCCCTCAACCACTACCAGATCCGGAGCCGTCTTATAGTTTCTGTCCCACATCTTGCAGATAACCTTGGCAGCCTTGACCGTGGACACGATCGGTGCAATTTTAGTGGCGCTTCCCTTCACATATTCAGGCAGATCCACAGGAAGACCGGCCCCCGAAACAATGAGATCCGCGCCGATTTTCACGGCAGCCTTCACGTACTCAACATAATTCTTGGTGGCAACCATGATATTAAAGCCGATGATGCCTTCAGGGGCAATAGATCTGGCCTTTTTAAATTCGCTCTCCATGGCCCTCAGATTTGCCTCCTGGGCATTGCGGTAAAAATCCGGCTCCCGAAAGCCGATCTGTGCGGTTGAGATAAGGCCGATTCCCCCCTCCTTCGCCACAGCTCCTGCCAGGGATGAAAGGCTGATTCCAACCCCCATGCCCCCCTGAATAACAGGGAGCTTAGCCGTCAGATTCCCTATTTTCAGCGGTTTAAATCTATCCATCCTCGTTCTCCTAATATTTATTTCTGGTTCTCTAAAACGCGCGGAACCTGTCATATCTCTGGCTGACTGCTTCCGCCCGCGTCATATCCCTGAAACGCAGGAAAAATTCCTCCAGCTTCCAGTCCAGCTCACGGCAGATTTCTTCTTTGTTGGCCTTGGTAGCAGGCTCAGGCTCAGGGATAATGCACTCAATCAGTCCCAGCTCATAAAGATCCTTTGCCGTCATCTTCATGACCTTGGCTGCTTCGCTGGCCTTCTTTCCATCCTTCCAGAGAATTGCCGCAAAGCCCTCAGGTGAGAGTACTGAGTAAACAGCATTCTCCATCATCCAGACCTCATTTCCCACAGCCATGGCAAGGGCTCCGCCGCTTCCCCCCTCGCCTATGACGATGGCAAGTACCGGCACAGTCAGATTGGAAGCCTCAAACAGGTTTCTGGCGATCGCCTCGCCCTGGCCCCTCTCCTCGGCCTCGATTCCCGGAAAAGCTCCCGGGGTATCCACAAAGCAGATAATCGGGCGGCCGAACTTCTCAGCCTGCTTCATCAGGCGCAGGGCCTTCCTGTAGCCCTCGGGATTCGGCATTCCGAAATTCCTCTTCAAGTTCTCCTTTGTGCTCTTCCCCTTCTCCTGGGCAATTACCGTCACCGGCATTCCGTGCCAGGTGGCAATTCCGCCGATAATCGCGCCGTCGTCTCCGAAATAGCGGTCTCCGTGAAGCTCAATGAAACCGTCAAACAGCTCTTCGATGTAATCACTGGCAATCAGCCTGTCCTCGCTTCTCGATATAAGCACCGTATCCCATGCGCTTAACTGGCGGTTTGCAATCTCCTGCAGCTCCTTTTCCGGCGTGCGCTTAATCACTGCGCTCTTTCTGTCAAAGGATTTCTCAAGGGCAGCTAAAATCTCCTCCTCCGACAGGCCTCTGGTTTCCTTCTCTCCCTCTGCCAAGCCCTGGATCTTCACTGCGCCGCCGCCTTCCTGAGCTTTTCCTGACTCCTGCTTTCTCCGGCCCTCTCCCTTATAATTCCACTCATTTCTGTTGGCATGGATCCGGAGGATGGAGGAAAGGGTATCCTTCATCTCAGGACGCTCCACGATCAGATCCACAAAGCCGTGCTCCAGCTGGAATTCCGCCCTCTGGAAGCCCTCCGGCAGCTTCTGCCTGATTGTCTGTTCAATTACCCGCTGTCCCGCAAATCCGATAAGCGCCTTCGGTTCAGCTATATTGATGTCGCCCAGCATGGCAAAGCTGGCTGTCACACCGCCTGTCGTCGGCTCTGTGAGCACGCTGATGTAGAGAAGGCCGGCGTCACTGTGGCGTTTTAATGCCGCAGAAGTCTTTTCCATCTGCATCAGGGACACAAGCCCCTCCTGCATCCTGGCGCCGCCTGAGCAGGCGAAAATAATCACCGGAAGCCGGAGAGCCGTAGCCCTCTCCACAGCCCTGGCAATCTTCTCTCCCACATTGTGGCTCATGCTGCTCATAATAAAGCGGGAATCGCAGACGGCGATCACTGTTTTCTGGCCGTGGATGGTCCCCCGTCCTGTGACGACCGCCTCGTTCAGGTTCGTCTTTTCCCTGACAGCCTGGACCTTCTTCTCATATCCCGGGAAATTTAAGGGGTTTACAAACTCCATCTCCCTGTCCCACTCCTCGAAGGAACCGCTGTCTAACGTCATCTCGATTCTTCTGTAGGCATGGACGCGGAAGTAGCCGTCACACTTGGGGCAGATGTAGAAATTGTTCTTCACATCCTCCGTGTAGATAGGCCGGCCGCACTTGTTGCATTTGCGCCAGAGTCCCTGGGGAATATTCGGCTGCCCCTCGTAGACAGCCTCCTCCTTCTCCTCAGGAGCCTTTTTGTATTTCGTATCTATCAAGGTATATGTCTTTTTAAACATATTTTTCAGCATATAACACTCTCCCTTTCCCCGGATATTCCCTCTCAGACTGCCGATACCTGACCTGTCCGCCCAGACTGATGCCAGAGGTCTAAGACATCACTCTATTTGCAGTAGGACGGAAACTCCTTCGGAATGAAATCCGTGTCGATCTGTCCTTCCTGATAGGCCTCATTGTTTAAGATTTCATACTGGAAATCAATGTTTGTGTCAATTCCCTCGATAACAAGCTCTCCCAGAGCACTCCTCATCTTGGCAATCGCGGACTGTCTGTCTCTGTCATAGACAATGAGCTTTAACAGCATGGAATCATAGTTCGGCGGGACCTGATAACCGGCGTAAATATGGGTGTCTATCCTGACTCCCCGGCCTCCCGGCAGATGCACCTCCGTGATGGTTCCCGGGCACGGCATAAAGTTCTTTTCCGGGTTCTCCGCATTGATCCTGCACTCAATAGCATGGCCCCGGATGACCACATCGTCCTGGGTAAAGCCAAGGGGTTCTCCAGCTGCGATCTTAATCTGCTCTTTAATCAGATCCAGATCTGTGACAGCCTCTGTCACCGGATGCTCTACCTGAATACGCGTATTCATCTCCATAAAGTAGAACTGCTTGTGTTTGTCTAACAGAAACTCGATGGTTCCCGCATTTACATAGCCCACTGCCTTCGCCGCCTTCACCGCTGTCTCTCCCATGGCTTTGCGAAGCTCAGGGGAGATAGCCTCCGACGGAGCCTCCTCGAGGACCTTCTGATGGCGTCTCTGGATGGAGCAGTCGCGCTCTCCCAGATGTACTACATTTCCATACTCGTCCGCAAGGATCTGAAACTCAATATGTCTTGGCTGCTCAATATATTTTTCAATATACATGGTGTCATCGGAAAAGCCCTTGACTGATTCCATCTGCGCCTGGTTAAAATTGGCCTCAAAATCCTCCGCGCTTCTGGAAACTCTCATTCCCTTTCCTCCGCCGCCTGAAGATGCCTTGATCATAACGGGAAAACCGATAGCCTTCGCCATCTTTAAGGCCTCCTCCGGTGAATATACCGGTTCCTTGCTTCCAGGAACAACGGGAACTCCGGCCTCGATCATGGTCTTTCTGGCTTCTGATTTGTTTCCCATCCGGTGAATGATGTCAGCGGAGGGTCCGATAAAGCGGATATTGCATTTCTCGCACAGATCTGCGAAGCGGGCGTTCTCAGAAAGGAACCCGAAGCCCGGATGAATGGCGTCCGCCCTCATGGCCACTGTGGCGGAGATAATGCGCTCCATATCCAGATAGCTCTCGCTGGACGGGGCCGGCCCGATACAGACAGCCTCGTCGGCGAGCAGTGTGTGGAGGCTGTCCCTGTCTGCCTCGGAGTAGACAGCCACCGTCTTGATCCCCATCTCCCGGCAGGCGCGGATAATCCTGACCGCGATCTCGCCGCGGTTTGCAATCAAAATCTTGTTAAACAAAAGCGTCACCTATCCAATCATAAACGTGAGCTCGGCGGAAACTGCCACTTTGCCGTCCACAGATGCTGTCGCACTTCCAATTCCAACCGGCCCCTTTCTCTTGATAATCTGGCATTCCAGCTTCAGTCTGTCCCCCGGAACTACCTTTTTTCTGAACTTGGCGCTGTTGATTCCTCCAAAGTAGGCAACTTTGCCTCTGTTCTCCTCCTCGCTCAGAATCGCCACTGCGCCCACCTGAGCCAGAGCCTCCACAATCAGGACTCCCGGCATAACCGGCTCCTGCGGAAAATGGCCTGCAAAAAACGGCTCATTGTAAGTCACTGACTTATAGCCCGTGGCTCCCTCGCCCGGCCTTATCTCCTCGATACAATCGATAAGGAGAAATGGATGCCTGTGGGGAATAATTTCCTGAATCTCCTTGATTCCTAACATATTCGGTACCCCTGTCTTTTTTATTTGCCTTACGCCGCTATAAAATCTGCAGCGTCCTGCTATTTAATTCTGAATAACGGCTGGCCGTACTCCACAACCTCCTCGTTGTTTACAAGGATGGCCTCCACCACGCCGTCATACTCACTCTCGATCTCATTCATCAGCTTCATGGCCTCGATGATTCCAAGCACCTGGCCCTTTTTCACCGTATCGCCTACCTTCACAAAGCTGTCGGCGTCCGGCGCAGGAGCTGAATAGAAAGTTCCTACAAGCGGAGACTTTACCACATTGCCGGACGGGATATCCTCCTTTGTCTCAGCCGCCTGTGCGGAAACTGAACCGGCCAGAGAAGCCTCCGGGGTCACGGGGAGCCCTGTCACTCCCGCTCCTGCAAGGCCCGGGGCAAGTCCCATAGCGGAGACAGCCGGAGCTGCCACAGGCGGAACAGCCGTCACAATCTCCCTCTCCTTCTCTCTCTTTAGGGACAGTTTTGTCCCGTTCTCCTCGATCACAAGGCTGGTAAGATTATTTTTGGAGACAGCCTCAATCAGTGTCACAATATCCTTAATATCCATGTCTGTCCTCCTCCGGCATTAAGCCTCATACTTCTTTACCACAAGGCTTGCGTTGTGTCCGCCGAAGCCCAGGGAATTGGAAATGGCATAATTTACAGTTGTGTGGACTCCCTCGCCCTTCGTGTAATCCAGATCGCACTCAGGCTCTGACTCAGCAAGCCCTGCTGTGGCGTGCACATAATCCTCCATGACAGACTTCACACAGGTGATGAACTCCACTCCGCCTGCCGCTCCCAGCAAATGGCCGACCATGGATTTGGTGGAATTGATCTTTACCTTGTAAGCGTGATCTCCCAGAGCCAGCTTGATAGCCTTTGTCTCGAAGAGATCGTTGTGGTGGGTGCTGGTTCCGTGAGCATTTACATAGTCGATCTGCTCCGGTGTGATCCCCGCATCCCTGATAGCGTACTCCATAGCCTTTGCGGCTCCGCTTCCGTCCTCTGCCGGGGAGGTAATATGGTATGCATCGCTGGTTGCGCCGTATCCGACGATCTCAGCCAGAATAGTAGCCCCTCTGTTTAATGCATGCTCTAAGGACTCCAGCACGACAACGCCTGCGCCCTCGCCCATAACAAAGCCGTCTCTGTCCTTGTCAAAAGGACGGGAGCAGGTGGCCGGATCCGGGTTGGTAGAGAGGGCTGTAAGAGCCGTAAAGCCTGCGACGCCGATTGGGGTGATGCTTGATTCGGTTCCGCCTGCCAGCATTACCTCTGCCTCGCCGCACTGGATGGAGCGGAAGGCCTCACCGATGGAGTGGGTTCCTGTAGCACAGGCAGTCACCACGTTGATGCACTTTCCCTTAAGTCCGTACTGGATGGACACGTTTCCTGCAGCCATATTGCAGATCATCATGGGCACGAGAAGAGGGTTTACGCGGTTAGGCCCTTTCTCAAGGAGCTTTTTGTACTCTCTCTCCACAGACTGAAGGCTTCCGATTCCGGAACCGATGCTGACACCTACGCGGAAGGGATCCTCCTTTTCCATATCGAGACCTGACTGTGCAAGGGCCTGAGAGGCTGCTGCCACTGCGAACTGGGAAAACGGCTCCATTCTTCTCGCAGTCTTTGCATCCATGTAATTCTTTGGGTCAAAATCCTTTACCTGGGCAGCCAGCTTCACCTTGAAATCTGCTGTATCAAAATATGTAATCTCCCCGAATCCTGTCTTTTTTTCCTTCAGGGAATTCCAGAATGTCTCCACATCATTTCCGACTGGGGTAATTGCACCCATGCCGGTAATTACTACTCTATTTGCCATATATTCCCTCCTGAACTCTTTGAAATTCTTCAGCTGTCCGCACGTTAAGGCCTACATGGCCATTCCGCCGTCCACGCCTATAATCTGTCCTGTAATGTAGCCCGCCAGATCGGAAGCCAGGAAGGCGGCAAGATTTGCTACATCCTCCGTTTTTCCAAACTTCTTCATCGGAATCTGCTCTCCCATGGACTTCTTCACATCCTCAGGAAGAACGGCTGTCATCTCTGTGTCAATGAATCCCGGCGCGATCGCATTTACCGTGATACCGCGGCTTCCAAGCTCTCTGGCCACGGACTTTGTAAGCCCAATCACTCCTGCCTTGGATGCACAGTAATTGGCCTGTCCCGCATTTCCCATCACGCCTGATACGGAGGAGATATTAATGATGCGGCCTCCCTTCTGCTTCAGCATCTGTCTGGAGACATGCTTGATGCAGTTAAAGGTTCCCTTTAAATTGGTGTCTAAAACAGCATCGTACTCCTCCTCACTCATCTTCATGAGCAGATTATCCTTTGTGATGCCGGCATTATTCACCAGAATATCAATTCTCTTATATCTGGCGATGAGATCCTTCATCATTTCTTCAGTCTTTGCGTAGTCGGAGACGCTGCACTGAACAGCCTCAGCGGTACCGCCTGCCTCTGTGATCTCTTTCACCACTTCCTCCGCCTTCGCCGCAGATCCGTTGTAGTTTACGATAACAACAGCGCCCTCTTTGGCCAGTGTCAGGGCGATCTGACGGCCAATTCCGCGGCTCGCTCCGGTTACCAGTGCAATTTTGCCTTCCAATAACATATTTTTACAACCTTTCCTCGGAATCGCTTCCGGTTTGCCTGAGAGTACAGAGAGCCGGCCGCCCCTCTCTGGCCGGCTTTCTTTCCAGGAAGCCTCTACAGCTCCCTTACTTTCTCAATATCTTCCAGTTTCTCTATATTGATCACGCGAACGTTTCTATCTATCTTCTTCATAAATCCGGCCAGTGTCTTGCCAGGCCCGATCTCAATAAATGTATCCACGCCGTCCTGAAGCATCATTCTCATGGTCTGCTCCCACCGCACGGAGGAGGATACCTGCTTCACCAGAAGCGGTTTTACATCCTCTGCCTTTGTCACATACTCAGCCGTCACATTGGCCGCATACGGAATCACAGGCTCGTGAATTTCAACTGTGTCAAGCACTTTTCCCAGCTTCTCTCCTGCCTCTGTGAGCATTCTGGAGTGGAACGGGCCGCTGACATTTAACGGGATCACCCTCTTTGCTCCCGCTTCCTTAAGCTTCTCTGCCGCCTCGTCGACCGCCTCCTTCTTTCCGGAGATAACGATCTGTCCCGGGCAGTTATAGTTGGCAATCTGCACCCCTTCAATTGGCTCGATCACCCGTTCAATTTCCTCTGCATCCATCGCAAGGACAGCGGCCATGGCTCCGATTCCCGCCGGAACCGCCTCCTGCATCAGGATTCCCCTCTGTCTTACGGTGCGAATCGCATCCTCCACAGACATCACGCCAGCAGCAGCCATTGCCGGATACTCTCCCAGACTCAGTCCTGCGGCCGCATCAGGCTTTATCCCTGTACGCTCCATGAGAACCTTCATCATAGCAAGGCTCGCTGTCACCATGGCCGGCTGTGTGTACTCTGTTATGTCCAGCCTGTCGTTTTTCTCAAAGCAGAGCTCAGGCATGGAAAAGCCCAGAATTTCAGTTGCAGTGTCGAATACCTGCTTTCCTGTCTCTGTCTGCTCATAGAAATCCTGCCCCATGCCGCACACCTGCGCACCCTGGCCTGGAAAAATAAATGCAATCTTGCTCATAGCGCTACTCCTTTTTCTTCCTATGGAAACGGCCCGCCTGCCGTCTTCCTGTGCACACGGGCCGCTGTTTCCTATTATCTGACAGAGCCGGATGGCGAAGCTATGCCGCACCTGCTTTTCTGCCAGGTCTGTCTTCTGCGGCGTTTTTGCGCCGCCTTTTTATGGATTACCAGTGCAGAAGCTTACCTGCCTCTGCCATCATCTCGTCCATCATTTCCTTGCAGGTCTGTTCTTTTTTGACCATACCTGCAATCTGGCCTGCCATAACAGTTCCGTTTGATGTGTCTCCATCCATAACGGCCTTTCTGAGGGTTCCCAGCGTCAGATACTCAAGCTCTTCGAAGGACTTGCCCTCCTGCTCCATCTTGATATACTCTCTGGTCATCTGGTTTCTCAGACATCTGACCGGATGGCCGTGGGTCCTGCCTGTTACTGTGGAATCTATGTCCTTCGCCTTGATAATCTTTTCCTTGTAATTGGGATGTACAATGGACTCCTTCGCCACTACAAAGCGTGTTCCCATCTGGACTGCCTCAGCTCCCAGCATAAAGGCGGCTGCAATTCCGCGGCCGTCCCCGATTCCGCCTGCTGCGATAACAGGTATGGATACCGCATCCACTACCTGCGGAACGAGCGTCATGGTCGTAGCTTCACCGATATGTCCGCCGGACTCTGTGCCCTCTGCGATAACGGCGTCAGCTCCGCCTTTCTCCATCATCCTTGCCAAAGCGACGGAGGCCACTACCGGGATTACCTTAATTCCGGCGTTCTTCCACATCTCCATATATTTTCCAGGGTTTCCGGCTCCTGTTGTGACTACCTTCACGCCCTCCTCAACGACTACCTTTGCCACGTCGTCAGCATGAGGACTCATGAGCATGACGTTTACGCCGAACGGCTTCTTTGTCAGCTCTCTGGCCTTTCTGATTTCATCGCGGACTACTTCTCCCGGAGCATTCGCCCCGCCGATGAGACCCAGACCGCCGGCCTCAGAAACAGCTGCAGCCAGATGATGCTCGGCCACCCAGGCCATACCGCCCTGGATGATCGGACATTCAATCCCTAAAAGTTCAGTGACTCTGGTCTTCATTATGCTTCAACACCTTTTTCTTTTAAATAGTTCATTACATCGCCTACTGTTAAGAGGTTCTGTAAGTCCTCAGCCGGGATCTCTACAGAATACTCATCCTCAAGTGCCATAACCAGCTCGAATAAATCCAGAGAATCTGCTCCCAGATCATCCTTGAAGGAGGAAGCCTCTGTGATGGAATCTGCATCCACGCTTAACTGCTCTGCGATGATCTCTTTCATTTTTTCTAACATAATTCATTCTCCTTTACCTTTAAGTTTTAGTTTTTGAATTTAATTTCTGAAAGCCGTTACAGGGTTCCTCCCCCACAGCATTCATTTCTTTTATTATATTTGATTTTCAGGAACTTGCAAGGGAAAAATGACGCGGACGCGCCCTATCCGCAGCAGTGCTTCTTCCTGCTTTACCACTCTAAAAGGGTGGCCCCCCAGGTCATGCCGGAGCCGAAGCCGGCAAGTACCAGTTTATCTCCCCGCTTAAGCTTCCCTTCCTGCTTCATCTCGTCGAGAAGAATCGGAATAGAAGCCGCGGATGTGTTTCCGTAGCGGTCAATATTTACAGGAATCTTTTCCATGGGTATTTTAAGCCGTCTGGAGGCTGCCTCCAGAATCCTGTAGTTGGCCTGGTGAAGAACGAAGTATTTGATTTCCTCCGGCGTCATTTCCGCCTCTTTCAGAATATCCTCCACAATCTCAGGCACCTTGCGGACTGCGAATTTGAAAACTTCCTTCCCGTCCATTTTCATAAAGCCCAGCTCCGGCTTGACTCCGTTCAGGCAGTTTCCGAGATTTCTGGCCTGGCACTCCAGCGTCCATCCCTTCGTTCCGTCGCTTCCCATCAGTGTTTTTATGATTCCGCCGTCCTCTGAGGCCCTCACAACCGCTGCCCCTGCTCCGTCGCCAAAAAGGATGCAGGTTCCCCGGTCTGTCCAGTCCACCACCTTGCTCAAGGCTTCCGCACCTACGATCAGAGCGGTCTTATAGATTCCGGACATAAAAAAGCTGTGGGCAATGTGCAGGCCGAAGATAAATCCTGAGCAGGCTGCCGTAATGTCAAAGCCTACAGCGTTTACCGCTCCGATGGCTGCCTGTACATCCATGGCCGCCGCCGGGAATGCACGGTCTCCGGATGAGGTGGCAAGCACAATCAGGTCGATCTCCTTCGGGTCAATCCCCGCATCAGAAACTGCTCTCTTAGCCGCCTCCACCGCCAGAGCGCAGGTTCCCATCTCCTTTGACACTCTCCTCTCACAGATTCCCGTTCTCTCACGGATCCACGCGTCATCCGTATCCAAAAATTCCATGAGATCCTTATTTGTAACAACTGTATCCGGCACATATGAGCCGATTCCGATGATTCTTGTAGTCATGTCTGATTCCCGCTTTTCTGTCTGCTTATGACAGCCTCCGCCGCCAGGCGCCTGTCTGGCTGTCATATTGATTTTTTATTTTACAATAACATACACCTGTCCGCCTGGGCAGACACCCCCCTGCCTGAAAGCCAAACGAGGCCTCCGTTTTCAGACATGTCCGGGCCTTCCCGACAGATTGTTTGATATTCAAACTATTGCTAGTGTATTCTATGGCCGTTTGTTTGTCAAGAAGAACTTTCCGCATAATCCGCCCCTGAAAAACAGGCTTTTCAGACTGCATTTCCCAGACCTTTCTGCCCTCCTTCTGATTTTCTGTCCCGTCTTTTCTAAGACCTGCAGGCTTTCTGTCTGATTTATACGGCAAAGTACCTCTCTGAAATGCAAAAGTTCCGGGGATAACCTGCTCAGGCAGGCGCAGGCTGAGCAGGCTGAACCTTCCCCCATATAAATATGGAAACGGCAGCCCTCTGTCATTTTTATCAGAACGAAAAAAACCAGTACCTTTTTGAGGCAGGAAAATGTATAATAAGAAATCATAAGAACCATAGTACTATCATTCAAAAGGAGGTTTACATAATGCAGAAAATCCTGGTATGCGATGACGACAGACAGATTGTCGAGGCTATAGATATTTATCTGACCGGAGAGGGCTTTGAGGTGATCAAGGCCTATGACGGTCTGGAGGCTCTGGAGCTTCTCAAAACACATGAGGTGAACCTCATGATTGTGGACGTGATGATGCCCGGCCTTGACGGAATCAGAACCACGCTCAAAGTGAGGGAAACCAGCAGTATACCGATTATCATTCTGTCCGCCAAGTCAGAGGATTCTGACAAGATCCTGGGACTGAATATCGGGGCGGATGACTACATTACCAAGCCCTTCAACCCCCTCGAGCTGGTAGCCCGCGTCAAATCCCAGCTTCGCCGCTACACACAGCTGGGAAATATGCATACCCAGTCCGACAGCCGCGTATATAAGTGCGGCGGCCTTCAGATCAATGATGAGAACAAGGAGGTTCTGGTGGACGGCGAGCTGATCAAGCTGACGCCTATCGAGTATAACATTCTCCTCCTTCTCGTAAAAAATGCAGGAAAGGTATTCTCGATTGATCAGATCTACGAGGAAATCTGGAACGAGGAGGCCATCGGAGCAGACAATACCGTGGCTGTGCACATCCGTCACATCCGTGAAAAAATCGAGATTAATCCCCGAGAGCCCCGCTATCTTAAGGTTGTCTGGGGCGTAGGATATAAGATTGAAAAGCAGTAGGTGGATATGATGAACCGCAGATTAAATTTAAAAAACCATAAGACGATTGTCTGTGTCATCCATCTTCTCTTTCTTGCGCTGATGTTTGCAGGCGTTGGAACGATGTACCTGAACGACAATCTGGGAGTGGGCATCACCCGGATTCACAGCAGCGTCTACGAGGACACGGACGAATTTACCCAGTATTTCAATGACGATCTGGCCGATATTTTCCAATACATGGAATATAATGAGATTTTTGCCACAGGAGGTTCCATTGACATCTCAAAAACGATGCTCGAGATGACCTTCGGCCCCAATGACACCCGCTCCTATTCGCTGAACGACATTATCAAGTATCTTCAGTCTCTGGGGTACTCTCTCAACGGAGATTTTGAGTGCATACCCGTTTCTGTGGACGAAAACAGGAAGCCCGCCATGGGATATGTCGCCTGGTCTGCCAGCGAACCAGATATATATTACACCTCTCTGAAAGATGGGATGCGCCACTGCTCTCTGGAGGAGATTTCCCTTGAAATCATAAACACCCTGAACCGTTACTACAGTACTTACAAACGGCTCATAGAAAGTCCCAGCAACCTGCATTTCAGGATCGAGTACATAGACAGCGAGTCAGAGCCAAAGCGTATCACATCCTTCTCAAACGACAGTACACTGACGTTAGAGCAGGCCAAGACTTATGGACGCTACGCCTGTCTTCAGGGCAACTCTGTGTTTTATGACACAAACTTCCGTTTTATCGATCTGGACACTGTGTCGGCCCTGTCGGCAGGCAATCCCTATGACACAAAAACCTACTATCTGCTGGCTGCCCTTGACACCTCCTATCCAGTGTCAGATCCCTATGCAGACAATTATAACCATTATGTCAGAATGCAGAATTACTACTTTCTGGGTTTTGCTCTGATGGTGGTTGGAGGCCTGACGGCAGCCGCCTCCCTCCTGTACCTGCTTTCAGTGTCCGGAAAACAGGAGTATGGAGACAGCCGCATTACCCTTTCCCCCTTTGACCAGACCAGCACGGAAACAGGTCTGATCCTTCTCATCCTTCTGGCGGGAGCCTCACTTCTGGCAGGGAGATACACTCTGGTGAGAATCGCACATCTGACCCTTCCTGAGGAATCCTGGGATGTGGGAGAAAAGGTGATCTACACAGCCATTGTCTATCTGGTATGCCTCATCGGGCTGTTCAGCCTGCTCAGACGCTGCAAGGCTGGAATACTCTGGAAAAACAGCCTGATTCGAAAGCTCGGCGACAGACTTTCCGTCTTCTTTACAGGCCAGACCTTTGCCGGCCAGCTATCAGCTGCCTTTATCGCCTACCAGATCGCCAACACGGTGCTTCTGGTGACCGCCTCCTACCTGTACCTGAAGTGGCATATCCTGACTCTGACCTTAAAGATCATAATCGGCATGCTCCTGCTTTTATGGCTCTGTGTAAACCTGTGGATCTTCTATCTGATGTTCAGGCGGGCTGCCGACAGGGACAGGCTGGATCTTGCCATCCGCCATCTGGCTGGAGGAGAAACCACCTATCAGGTAGATATCTCCCAGTTTTCAGGCAAGATACGGGAGACAGCGGAAAACCTGAACAATGTCAGCCAGGGACTTGAAGCGGCTCTCTCCGAAAAAGTAAAAAGTGAGCGGCTCAAGGCGGATCTGATTACAAATGTGTCCCATGATATCAAGACACCCCTAACCTCCATTATCAACTATGTAGATTTAATCAAGCGGGAAAACATCCAGGATGAGAAGATTCAGCGCTATCTGGAAGTGCTGGAACAGAAATCCCACCGCCTGAAAAATCTCACAGAGGATTTGGTGGAGGCCTCCAAGGCCAGCTCGGGAAATTTAAAGCTCGACATCAGCAGACTGGATTTCATTGAGCTGATCTATCAGACGAACGGAGAATTTGAGGAGAAGTTTATAAGCCGACGGCTGGATCTCATTACCTCCGCTCCGGAGCGAAGTGTCTTTATCGAGGCGGACGGCCGCCGACTCTGGCGGGTTCTGGAAAACCTCTATAACAACGCCTTTAAGTATGCTCTGGAGGGAAGCCGGATCTATGCGGATGTGTCAGTGGAGAACTCCATGGCTGTATTTACCATTAAAAACATATCTGCCAGCCCTCTGAATATCAAGGCCGAGGAGCTGACTGAGCGGTTTGTCCGCGGCGATGTGGCAAGGACTACGGAGGGGAGCGGCCTGGGACTCTCTATCGCCAGAAGTCTGACACAGCTTCAGGGCGGAAGCTTTGAAATCTATATCGACGGCGATCTCTTTAAGGCAAGAGTGGCATTTCCTGTGGCAGAAGTTCCGCCTAAAGTCCTGCCCAAAACAGCGGAAGCAAAGACAGAGGATGACGAAGGCAGGGCTGAAAGCGAAGGTCAGACTCCTTAGCTTAGGCCCTGTAAGGTCTTTTTTCCCCTCCCTCAATCAGCCGGATCCGTTTCCAGTGGCCTGTCAGATACCACCCAAAGGATATGGCATAGTTTGTGGCCCAGCCCAGCGGAACGGCGTACCACACGAACTCAAGCCCATAGCGGGGAGCAAAGAAGCTGGCCACAAACACGCGGATGGTCAGGTTGGCCAGATTGGAGACGGTAAATACAGTCACATCCCCTGCTCCCCTTAAAAGGCCGTCTGTTGTGGCCTTCAGCCCGATCAGAATATAGAAAAACGAGATAAAGTCCGCGTAGGACATAGCCACGCTGAAAGCCTCCTCGCTGACCTCAGCGTCCAGAAACGCAGAGATAAACAGGCTTCCGAAGCTCTGGGTCAGGACACAGAGAGCTGCTGCAAAGGCTGCAAGGGCGAAATAGCAGGTTCTGTATCCCTCTCTGACGCGCTTTTCATTCCCGGCCCCTATATTCTGGGCTGTAAAGGTGGACATGGCATTTCCAATCGCCAGCATGGGCACGATGGAGATAGACTCGATTCTGGTTCCTGCCGAGTACCCGGCAATGGCAGAGGAGCCGAAGGTGTTCACCACCGACTGCACCAGAAGGATTCCCATCTGCACAATAGACTGCTGCAGGATGGAGGGGATCGCCACCTTTACCATGGAGAGCATCATTCCCCTGTCATAAAACCGGAATTCCTCTCTCCTGTGTTCATAGCCTCTGAGCTTTCTCATCAGAAGGCAGAAGGACAGCACAGCCGAGAGTCCCTGAGCAATCAGAGTGGCAACAGCCACGCCCCGGACTGCCATGCCAAACTGAATGACAAACAGCAGATCCAGCACGATATTTAACAGCGAGGAGAAGATGAGGAGCCAAAGGGGCGTCCTGGAATCTCCGAGAGAGTTAAACACCGACGCCTGGACGTTGTACATAAAGAGAAACGGCAGACCCAGAAAATAAATGCTCAGATACAGGGCCGCATCCTCAAAGATATTGCCCGGCACATTCATCAGCGCCAGAATCCTGTCGCTATATGCCAGTCCGAACACTCCCAGAAAAACGCTGATAACGAGAAAATTAAGCAGGGTTGTGGAGACGGCTGTTTTCATTTTTGTAATCTGGCCCGCTCCCAGAAACTGTGAGATGATTACAGAGCTTCCCGTCCCTCCGCCGATGGCCACGGCGATGAACACATTGGTTATGGCGTAGGAGGCTCCCACGGAGGCCAGGGCATTTTCACTGACAAACTGCCCCACCACAACGGAGTCCATAATATTGTAAAACTGCTGGAACAGATTGCCCAGAATCATGGGGAAGGCAAAGAGTAAAAGGGCCTTTCCCGGATGATCGGTGAGCATACTGCAGGTTTTCTTTTTTGCTTTAACTGCCTGTGACATTTGTGAAATTCTCCTGTGTTGATATCAGAATCCATGTATGAAGCGGGACCCGGTCTGAGTATGCTGGCTGAAAACCGCCTTTATCAACTTCCTGACCTGTCTTTAATGATCCCATACAATTTTGACTGCATGAAAGCCATTTTCGGCAGTTATAGTATACCCAAAACCACTGTCTTTTTCAATTCATACAGATAAATTCACAAATACGGCATCCCTCTTTCAAACATATGGCAACCGCCTGCTTTCTCACAGCCTCTGCTGCCTTTCTCTTCATATTTTTATGTCTGTTTTTCTGTCTGCAGCATGGACAATGCTCCCGCTTCCATATATAATGAAAAAAGGGAAGCTTGTTTCTTTATATTATCAATGCACTGAGAGGTGATTATCTATGTTTCGAAAAACTTTGCGCCGCAGTCTTCAGAAAGGCCTGAAAAAGACCAGAAATGCAGTGATTCTGGGTCTTTCTGCTGCCGCATTAATCTGCACGCCGGTATTTGCCCAGGTGAGGACACCGGAAGCCTCCGGCTCCGTCACCTACTCAAACGGAAACGCTGTCATCGACGCCTCCAACGCGTCTCAGGGCTATGTCATGGTAAAATATACCGGCGGCACATCACGCATTAAAGTAAGAATTACAAAGGGCACAGACTACACCTATGATCTGAATGCCAGCGGAAATTATGAGGTATTCCCGCTGACAGAGGGAAGCGGAACTTACACTGTCAAGGTATTCCAGCAGGTTCAGGGAACCTCCTACGCCCAGGTCATGAGTCAGACCATCAATGTGAATCTGGCTGACGAGCTGTCCCCCTTCCTCTATCCCAACCAGTTCTGCAACTTTCGCGCAGACTCCGCGGTAGTCTCCACAGCGGCCTCCATCACAGCCGGAATCTCTGATCCGCTCTCAAAGGTACAGGCCATATATAATTATGCGGTGGACAATATTTCCTACGACTACCAGAAGGCTGCAACTGTACAGAGCGGATACCTGCCCGTACCGGATTCTACGCTGGCGTCAAAAACCGGCATCTGCTTCGACTATGCGGCAGTCATGACCTCCATGCTCCGCTCCCAGGACATTCCGACCAAACTTGTGATCGGATACACCGGCGGCGCCTACCATGCATGGGTAAGCGTGTATGTAACCGGACAGGGCTGGGTTGACAATATTATCTACTTCGACGGCGTAAACTGGCGGTACATGGATCCGACCTTTGCGTCCAGCGGAAAAGGCAACGCAGCCATCACCAGCTACATTACGAATCCGGCAAACTATCAGGCAAAATTCACTTACTAAAAGGGAGACTGATCCCAGAAGAGGAATCATACTATGAAACAATCCGTACCATTTACCGGACTTTCCCTGTCCGGCTTCTGTATGCAAATTTCTATTCTCTTAAAATCGGCAGTGCCTCTCTATGAGGGGCTCTCCGTCATGGCCGAGGACGCATCATCGCCCCGCGAGAAGGAAATTCTCACCGCCATGTCCGATAAGCTGCGCATGGGTTTTCCCTTCAGCGAGGCCGTCAGCGAGGCCGGCTGCTTTCCGGCTTATGTAACCCAGATGACTGTGCTGGGGGAGCGCACAGGTACTCTGGATGAAACCATGGAGCATCTGTCCCGGTTCTATGAGAGGGAATACCGGCTCGGCGAAAATCTGCGCCGTGCCGTCACCTACCCCGCCATCATGATCGTGATGCTCCTTGTGATCCTGTTTATCCTGTTCACCAGGGTGATGCCGATCTTTTCCGGTGTCTATGAACAGCTGGGAACCTCCATACCGGACGCCGCCCAGGCGGCTATCCAGTTCGGAGGTATCTTAAGCGGCGCGGCTCTCGTCTTTGCAGCAGTGCTCATAGCTGCCTTCGCCGTCGTCCGGCTTACCAGCCGGCCCGGCCAGGAAAGCAGCCTGTCGCACCGCCTTCTGCGCTCCATTAAAAACCATTCCTCCATTGCGAAGCTCTCTGCCCTGCGCCGCTTCTGCTCTGTCATGGCAATGACGCTTCACTGCGGAATGAACATGGCCGAGGGCTGCCGTATGGCTGCCGCACTGGTGGACAACGATTCTGTGCTTCCCGGAGTCAGAGCCTGCGAAAAGGAGCTGGAATCAGGAAAGGCCTTCTACGACTCTATCGAACCCTCCGGTCTGTTTTCCGGCTTTGATCTGCAGATGATCCGCATCGGAAGCAGGGCCGGACAGCTGGAAACCGTTATGCGTGAGCTGGAGGAGGACTATGATGAGCGCTCCTCTGATGCCCTTGACAGTCTGATTGCAAGGCTTGAGCCTGCCATCGTCTCGGTGCTGGCAGTTGCAGTGGGGCTTGTCCTTCTGTCTGTCATGCTTCCGCTGGCAGGAATTCTCTCCTCCATCGGATAGCAGAATATCTGCCGGGATATCCGGCAAAAACGCCTTTTAAATATTGCAGAACCAGCCTGTGCATTCAGAGGCTTTCGCCTGGAAAGCACTGCCCTTTGAACGCAGTCTGGGAATCTGAGACAGGAGAATTGATATGCTGCACGTACAAGTTCAGAAAAAAAAGAGGGGATTTGCAGGATACCTTCTGTCCTTCCTCATCTTTTTTGCCATTCTCTTCTTCTCTCTCTTCTGTATGAACGCCATGCAGAGGAGAAGCGAGGAGGAGAGCCTGATGTCCCTGAGGGACGCCATAAGACGGGCAAGCGTCCAGTGCTATGCCATTGAGGGGCGCTATCCGCCAAGCGTGGAATATCTGGAAGAGCACTATGGAATCGTCATTGACAGAGACCGCTATCATGTATTCTACGACGGCTGGGCCAGCAACGTAATACCCGACATCACCGTTCTTCCCGTCGCAGAGGAGGAGAAAGGAGATGAAACATGGTAAAACGAACGCAGAATTCCGGCAGAACAGAGCTGCTTTTCTCCATGCTCCTCCTCTTTGTCTTTCTGCTCTGCTCCATTTTCACTGTTTTGATCGGAAGCCGTGTCTATGAAAATATCAGAGCCAGGGACAATGAGTCCTTCTATCGGGATACAGCCCTCAGCTATGTGGTAAACAAGGTAAGGCAGGCCGACGAAACCGGCGCGGTGGAAGTCCGGGATGAGGGAGATACCTCTGTGCTTGTCCTCACCTCGCAGATCAACGGAAGTCTCTATGAAACGTGGATCTACACCCTGGACGGAACACTGAGAGAGCTTTTCACCCCCAAAGACAGCGGGCTGACCACAGCCGACGGACTTGAGATCAGCAGCTGTCCAAAGCTTACCTTCCTTTTAGAAGATCAGGGCGGAAAAAAACTGCTGACCATCTGTCAGTCCTCCCCGGAAAGCGAAACCTCTTCCGGCAGTCCCGCTGCCTCAGAAGGCTCAGAGACTCAGGAGGAAGACCGCAGGGTCTCTCTCCTTCTGAGAAGCTCCGGCGGGACTTTTACAGGCAGCACCAGCCTTCATCCGGCTGAAAGCGCCGGAAATGCCGGATACTAAGGAGGACAATTATGCTTCAGAAAAAATATACCACTCGAAACAGGCGGCCTTCCTACGCCTTCCTGATGGAAATGCTCTGGGTCTGCGGCTTCTTCGCCGTAGCTGCCTGTATTTTCGTTCTGGCCTTTGTAAAGGCTGACTCCATGAGCCGTCGGGCAGAGGACCTGAACCAGGCGGTCATGGCCGCTGAAAATGAGATGGAGCAGACTTTTCTGCTGGGGAGGGAAGGCTCCTGGATCGTTTGTTTTGATGACAGCTGGAATCCTCTCCCTGAAGACGGGAGCCTCTCAGATCCTGCCCTGATATCTGATAAAACACCGTCTGAGGATTCTGCAAACCTGCCAGGAGTCCACGCTGCTCTTTTTGTGGACAGCAGACTGGACGGCAGTCTTTTAAATGTAACGATAAACGCCGCAGTCATGTCTCCTCACCAGGAAACCATATACACCTTGGAGGGAAGCCACATGATGTCCGGAGAGATTTTGCAGGAATCCGGGAAAGGAGGACAGTCATGAGAGAGACAAGACAAGTAAGCCGGATCAATATCGGCACGGCCTCCATTGTTCTGATCCTGATTATCCTGTGTCTGTCCGTCTTTTCCCTGCTGAGCCTCAGTGATGCCCGCTCCTCCCTCTCTTTTGCAGAGAGAAGAGCCCAGTCTGTTCAGGCCTTCTACAGCGCAGACGCCCAGGTCCAGAGATGGCTCTCGGACATCCAGGGACTTTCCATTCAGGAAGCGGCGGCCAGACGGGAGAGTCTGCCCGAGGACGCCTCTGTGGAGGCATCCGGCGAGGAGGGCATACTGACTCTCACCATCCCCATGTCCCAGGGCCAGTCGCTCCTTGCCCGTTACAGCGTTTCAGAAGGACGGCTTATCTCCTCCCGCGTCTACAACAGTGAAGATTACGCCATCGACACCCGCCTTCCTGTCTGGACGGGACAGTCGGACGAGAAAGCTGATGGGACCCAGGCAGATTAGTCAGGATCACTTATACAGGAGAATTTTATGAATATCAAAGAATTTTTTAAAGACGCCGTGGAAAGACAGGCATCCGACATCTTTATGATCCCAGGAATGCCTCTGGCTCTCAAAATTAACGGCCGAATCGAAAATATAGGGGAGGAAAAAATCTTCCCTGCAGAGATGGACAATTACATCCGGGAAATCTACACCCTCAG
The DNA here is from genome assembly GCF_020736365.1 of Clostridium sp. M62/1. Taxonomy (NCBI): domain Bacteria; kingdom Bacillati; phylum Bacillota; class Clostridia; order Eubacteriales; family Clostridiaceae; genus Clostridium; species Clostridium sp. M62/1. Next base: position 158,659 of record NZ_CP085988.1, read on the forward strand.
CGGCAGCCGGGACATGTCCAGGGTTATGACGCTGGGAGACGATGATTTCTCCTTCTCCATTGTGGGACTTTCCCGGTTCCGCGCAAGCGTGATGAAACAGAGGGGCTCTCTGGCAGCAGTCATCCGGATTGTCCGCTTCGATCTTCCAAATCCCGCAGACATCCATATACCGGAGACCGTCTTAAACATCGCCTCCATGAAAAAGGGCATGGTGCTGGTGACAGGCGCAGCGGGCAGCGGAAAATCCACGACTCTGGCCTGCATCATCGACCGTATCAACCAGACGAGAAACGCCCATGTCATCACCCTGGAGGATCCCATCGAGTACCTTCACCATCATCAGCACTCTGTGGTTACCCAGCGGGAGATCGGCCACGACACCGCCTCCTATGTGGACGGCCTGAGGGCCTCCCTGCGCCAGGCGCCGGATGTTATTCTCTTAGGCGAGATGCGGGACTACGAAACCATCCAGACAGCCATGACTGCGGCAGAGACAGGCCATCTGCTGATCTCCACCCTCCACACCATCGGAGCCGCCAACACCATCGACCGCATTATCGACGTTTTCCCGGCTGACGGACAGCAGCAGGTGCGCGTTCAGCTGGCTATGGTTTTAAAAGCCGTTGTGTCACAGCAGCTGGTTCCCGCTGCAGACGGTTCCCTGATTCCGGCCTTCGAGATTATGTTCGTCAATGAGGCTATCCGCAGCATGATCCGGGAGTCAAAGATCCACCAGATCCAGAATGTCATCGCCACCAGCATGGCGGAGGGCATGGTAAGCCTGGACAGCAGTCTTCTGAGATATCTTCAGCAGGGACTTATCACAAAGGAAACCTGCATAAATTACAGCTTAAATCCTGAACAGATGAAGATGCGCCTGGGCTAGACCCATGGCAGGCCGCACCCGGCGCCCTGAACCCCTGAAAGGGTCCGCTTTCCCAGCGCCGGGTGCACAGCCTCCCGGGCGCCTCTCTCCTCTTTGCAGGCAGTAAAGATTCGACAAAAGAAAAAAACACCGATCCCAGCGCTCTCAGTCGCCAAAATCAGTGCTTTCAGTGCGCCTTCAGGGACTCGAACCCTGGACAAATAGATTAAGAGTCTACTGCTCTACCAGCTGAGCTAAAGGCGCGTATTCTGTTGTTTTATGTTATATCAGGGAAATTCCCAGTGCGCCTTCAGGGACTCGAACCCTGGACAAATAGATTAAGAGTCTACTGCTCTACCAGCTGAGCTAAAGGCGCATATTCTGTTGTTTCCGGCAGGTTTCTGAAGCCTGTCCTGTAACACGCAAATTAGTATACCTCTCCATTATGAAAAAGTCAATACTTTTTTTATTTTTTATTTATTTTTTTGTTACAGTTCAGCCATGCGCTTCCCCGCCCGCTTTAAGCGGGCAAGAAGATATATGGCTGAACTGTTGCATTTTTTCTCCCTGGCAAAATAAAACAAAGGGAAAGGCAGATTTTTCTTTCGTATTTTTCCCTGCTCTCTTTTGCTATCTGCGGCGGCACTTCTTTGCACAGCCCTTCCCAAGAGCCTTTCCTGCTTCCTCAAAACAGCGCTTGTAGTGGAGTACTGCCTTATTGAGCTCTGCCTTGTCGCAGGTGGCGATGGACAGTGAACGGATAATCTTTTTCTTCAGGCTCACAGGCCTCATCCCTTCCTCTCTCCTCGCCTTATTTTATGCACAGTCAAGATATAAGCGCACAGAGCCGACTCTGCCTCCGCCTCGGATTTTTCTGCATCCTTCCCTCTATTTGCCGCGGACAGCTGACAGCTTGCAGATGGCCTGACCTCTGGAGGAGAACTTTTCCTCATACTCTGTCATCACATTTCCCTCGGCCATGGGGCTGTTGTGAAGATCAAAGGTATATTCCCTCACCTTCCAGCCTGACTCCGGGATAGATTCAAGAGAGTACTCAAACAGTCCCCGGTTGTCTGTCTTAAACTCTACATCTCCATCCTCTGAGAGCACCTGATCATAAACTGCCATAAACTGCGGCGATGTGAGCCTGCGCTTTGCGTGGCGGTCTTTGGGCCACGGATCGGAAAAATTCAGGTAAATTTTCTTCACCTCTCCCGGCTCAAACATCTCCCCCAGCTCCTTTGCATCCACACACATAAAGCAGATATTGGAGAGCGGCAGCTTCTCCCGCTTCTGAAGTGCCTTTAAGAGTACAGTGGAGTATCTCTCTATTCCTATATAGTTGATGTCTGGGTTTCTCTCTGCCAGTTCCATGATAAACCGGCCCTTCCCCATTCCTACCTCGATGTGGATCGGATGGTCATTTCCGAACACTTCTCTCCATCTGCCCTTTTTCTCCTTTGGTTCCTGGATCACATAGGGGCTCTGTGCAATCGCCTCCTCAGCGCCCGGTATGTGGCGTAATCTCATTCTCATTCCTCCTGTCTCCCGATTTATTCCTGTTTCCTGCCGATTTTTGGCAGGAAATTCTGCTTTCTTCTCTGTTTTCCGCCCTCTATCTTACCATTTCTCTTCCTCACATGCAAGAAAGTTATCCTGTCTGCGCTCTTAATTCTTCTCCCTGTTCCCGTATCTGATTCAGCTCCCCCTTCCGCTCCTCCTTCCCCCTCTTCTTCTCACGAATTTCCCGAAAACTCCCTATATTCTGACAATATATGAACTATTTCCTTACAAATTTTATTTTTTTCAAAATAATGATGCAGAAAATGTCGAGGTATATTATAATAGCAGTGTGTGATTTGTATTAATTGTATTAAATGGTAAAGGAGATGCCTTATGAATACGGACAATATAAATACCGGCAGCTGGGAGAGGATACAGAACGGCTTCCAGGATACAGAACGGCTGTTAGGCCAGAAACGGTACAATGAATGTATGATCAGAGCCAGACAGACTCTGGAATTTATGGTGAAATGCCTTTGTGAGCGCTTTGATGTGTCAGAGGCCACTCTTGTGGACATGATCGACGCCCTCTATGAGAACGGCATTATCAATAAGACCACCTGCGAGCATTATCACAAAATCCGCATGATAGGAAACAAGGCGGTTCATGAGGAGGATAATCTGGCATATAATGCAGGGCAGGCCTACCACCTGCTGTCCCAGGAGATCTACACCTTCGCAAATGACTTTACAGGGAAGAAAAAGAAACCCCTCCCCCGCCAGAGGGAAGATATTTCCCGGGAGGACGCCTCATCCAGAGAGCAGCTTTCCCGGCCTTCCAGAGGCAGTGCCTCCCGTTCCAGGGGGGCTGTTTCCAGAGCGGGAGGTTCCTCCTCCGCAAGGCGCAGAAGACCCCGTTCCTCCGGACCGGTTATCGATCCGGGAAGCCTTTTGAAGATTTTTATTCCGATTGCGATCATTATCATCCTGATCTTTATTATCCGCCTGGTTCACCCGGGAGATGAGAACGGTGCAGAGACTACAGCTCCCATTGAGCTGGAAACCATCGCTCCCACTGAAGAGGCGACTACTGAGGAGAATACTACTGAGGCCGCTCCTGCCAAACGATACAGAACAAGCGACACGCTGAATGTCCGCTCTGAGCCGTCAACCAGCGCCTCAAAGCTGGGTCAGCTGGCCCCGGGGACGGAGGTAGAATACATAGAGGATTACGATGATACCTGGGTGAAAATTACCTTTGAAGGCCAGGAGGGATATGTATCAAAAGAATATCTGGAATTGATTGCTGAATAGAGACTGCGGCCAGGCAGCCGCTCTCTGCTTAGCTACCTGCCATAAAAAGGGCCGCCGGAAATCCGACGGCCCTTTTCATGAAAGAGTGAATTTTACTTATATGTATAATTTTCTGTTCCTCCGGGCAATCCCCGAGTCCCAGAAAACTATAACGCATTTTGAAATTTAGAGCTCAGACAATTAAGCCTCTGTCTCAGCCTCTGTTGTCTCCTCAGCCTCATCAGCTGCTGCCTCTGTCTCCTCGTCTGCAGCTGCCTCTGTTGTCTCTTCCTCAGCTGCCTCTGTTGTCTCCTCCTCGGCTGCCTCTGTTGTCTCCTCCTCAGCTGCCTCTGTTGTCTCTTCCTCAACTGCTGCTGTTGTCTCCTCAGCTGCTGCTGTTGTCTCAACTGCTGCTGTTGTCTCTGTAGTTGTCTCTGTGCTTCCGCATGCTGTTAAAGCAAATGCTGTTAAAGCTGCTGCTGCAAATAAAACTGTTTTCTTCATAATTTTTTTCCTCCTCATTTTACAACAAAGTTATAAAATATTCTGTCACAGAGGTTTTTTGTTTGCCTCCTCATGACATATCCATAGTATAGTGATTTTTTTTAAAAAATCAAGAGCCTCTCAAAAAATTCATGAAGTTTTAATAATTCTGTTCTTTATTTTTTATGCTTTTACAGCACTTTTTTATTTTTCTGTGTTTTTATTCCCCAAAAGCGTTCTTACAAGAGCCGGTATTTCCGTCAGGGTACGTATCTCACAGGAAGCCAGGCTTCTGTCAAAGGCAAATCTGTTATCGATCAGGGCCGCCACCTTCATCCCCGCCCGGCTGGCGGCTGTGATACCGACAGTGGAATCTTCTATGACAAGGCACTCTCCAGGCTCTGCTCCCAGCTTTTCTGCTGTATAGAGATAAATCTCCGGATCCGGTTTGCTTCTCTTAAACATGCCGCCGCTTACCATAATCTCCAGCCTCTCCTTTACATGATTCAATGTAAGAATATGATCCACCTGTTCCAGATTAGTGGAGGAAGCCACCGCCAGCTTGAGTCCCATCTCCCTCAGCTGATCCATCACCGGCAGAATTTCAGGTCTGAAAATGGCGCGGTAATCTACCTCCTCAAATGCCCTTTTCCAGATTCCCCTGCTGTGATACTGCTCCCTCAGCTCCTCCCAGGTTTCGCCTGTTTTCAGAGCCTTCTCCATCACGTCCCAGCAGTCCTTTTTCGTCGTGCCGACCGTCCCGTAAAGCTCCTCGATCCTGATGTCCGGCCTCTTTTCTCTGGCAAACGCATACATGTATTTCAGGTACTCGCCCTCACTGTCAATAATCACTCCGTCCATATCGAAAATCACTGCTTTTATCATAATTTTTATGAAGCTCCTTTCCCTAACATATCCTCTGTATTTATCCCGCTTCAGATTCTTTTTTCCGCCCCTCAGGCGCTGACGGGCACATACCTACAGTATAGGGAAGCCCCGGGCTCAGTTCAACTCTATTTTTCAGACTTGTACTTTTTTGTGTCTTTGACAGATGTATCCGCAGCCGGCCAGGCTGTTCTCTGTGTATCTCTCTGTATTGCTCTATATTACTCTGTATTTCTCTGTATCGCTCTGTCTCATCCCGCCGCATGCCTCCTGTTCCACAGCGCCTCCCTGGAAATTCTAACACTTTTATGAATTTTCCCTTGTCCCGCTTGCGTCCGCCGGCTTTAGTGGTATACTTGAAACAGCTCAGCCTTCCATTTTACAGGGCAGACTGGTCCCGGGCTGAGGCTTAGTCACTTTCCGAACTGTATTGGAACATAAAGCTGACGCAAGTCAGCAGACAGGAGATTCATGATTATGAAACACACAGGGCCCCTTGCCTGGCTGGCCGGCATTGTCTGCGCCTTCTGCCTGATGATTGCCTTTCTCATCACATCGGTGGAAGCGGTCGTTTACTGGACGCCAGGCTATTTTGAAACAGAATATGAAACCTACCAGGTTCCCGAAACCGTTCACATGCAGATGGACGATCTCCTCTACGTCACAGAGGAGATGATGGCATATCTGAGAGGAAACAGGGATGATCTGCACATTGACACAGTGGTGGACGGGCAGGAAAGGGAATTTTTTAACGAGAGGGAGATTGCCCATATGGAAGATGTGAGAGAGCTCTTTATCGGTGCTCTCTATCTGCGGGCTGCCTGCCTTGCCGCTGCCGCTCTCTGCATAATCTTTCTGATTCTATCGAAGGCCAGCCTGCGCTTCGTCCTGCCGCGGGCTCTCTGCGCGGGAACGGGAATCTTTTTCATGCTGACAGCCGTTCTGGCAGCTGTTATATCCACAGACTTCACGAAATACTTTGTGATTTTCCACAAAATCTTCTTTGACAATGACCTGTGGATTCTCGATCCGGCCACGGATCTTTTGATTAACATTGTGCCTGAGCCGTTCTTTATGGACACTGCCGCCAGGATAGGAGTTACCTTTGGCCTGATGGTTCTGTTTCTCTTTGCTGTCTGTCTGGCTTTCATCCTCTTCACGAAGAAGAGAAAACCGCTCACTCCGGCCTTTACTAACAGAGGATAATCCGATATACTGTTAAATAAGCATTACATTTTTTACATTTATGTTACAAGAAATGTTTTTGCTGCGGCCGGAGCAGGAGACTGGGTCGGCCCGGCAGCTCCCTGTATAGAGAATAAAACCACGCAAAGGATTGAATATAGATGAAACAGAAATTTATACGCACGATTTTGTGCTTTTTTTTGACGGCTGCCGTTTCGGCCCATCCCGCCTATGCCTCCCAGGAATGGCCTTCTGATGTATCCATAGAGGCGGATGCCGGGATTGTCATGGATGCGGACTCAGGAACCGTCCTTTATGGAAAAAATATCCATGACACTTACTCCCCCGCCAGCATTACCAAGGTGCTCACCTCCATCATTGTCCTTGAAAACTGTGATCTGGATGAGATGGTCACCTTCTCAAAAAATGCTATCTACAATGTGGAGGCTGACAGCTCGTCAGCCGGCTACGACACCGGAGATCAGGCCACCGTACGGGACTGTCTTTATGCCCTCCTCTTAAAGTCGGCAAACGAAGCGGCAAACGCCCTAGCTGAACATGTCGCGGGAACCACAGAGGCCTTTGCCGAGATGATGAATGAGAAAGCAAAGGAGCTTGGCTGCGTGGATTCCCACTTTGCCAATCCCAGCGGCCTGAACGACGAAAATCACTATGTCAGCGCCTACGACATGGCTCTGATTACCAGATACGCCTTCGAAAACGAGATATTTGAGGAGATTATTTCCACCACCTATTACGAACTCCCTCCAAATGCCAGAAATCCCGAGGGACTCGGCGTTTCCCCGGGAAATAAGCTTATCAAGAAAAATTTCCCCGAATACCGTCCCGATGTAATCGGCGGAAAGACAGGCTATACCTCCATCGCCCTGAACACCCTGGTGACAGGAGCCAGGCAGGACGACACGACGCTGATCACCGTTGTCCTCCACAGCCGCGGAACCACCTATTCCGACACCAGCCGCATGCTGGATTTCGGCTTTGGCAACTTCCGCTCCGTCTCCCTTGAGAATAATGATACCACCTATTCCTCGTTAAACAGCAACCTGACCATCGCAGGGCTGCCTACATCGTCTGCCCCGTCCCTGACTGTGGACCCGGACAGCCGGATTATTCTCCCAAACAATGCGGAGTTTGAGGAAACCACCTCCTCCGTATCGTTCGACCTGCCGGAAAATGCTCCGGACAATGCGATTGCAGCCGTCTGTTACTCTCTGGGAGAGCACCAGGTCGGAACTGCCTGGCTTACCCTGGGCGCAGAGCGGTCAGAATCTCCCGCCATTCCGGAGGAGCTGTTGAGCGCGGTTCCCACTACTATCGCTCAGGTCAGCTATGAGGATGAAGCAGCGGCAGAAAACAGCTCTGAAAAAGACAGAAACATGGAAGAAGCCGCTGACAGTCAAAGCACGTCAGATTCCGCCTCCGAACCGGACCAGAATACCTTATCCTCCGGCGAGCAGTCCCAGAACACTCCGGATGAGAACCCCACCGGCGGCGCTTTATCGGATGGCTTTTCTGTCACACCGATTCTCATTTTTACCGCTGCAGCAGCTGTAATCGCCCTTCTCGGAACGGCCCTGGCTGTCTGGATCGGAAAAAGCCGCCGCCGCGAGGAGGCAGAGCGCATGGAGCGCCGCAGAAAGCGTATGGAGCGCCTGAAAGAAACAGGCGTATCTGAGGAGGAGTTTAACGAAATGATGAAAAACCGCCGCCTCTCCATCCCGCTGGAGCCGGATGAACGTTCTCCCCGCAGAAAGGGAAGTTCTAAAAGCTCTCTTTTATCCCAGCCGAAGAAAAAGAGAACCAGGGACAGTGAATTCACCTTGAAAAAAAGGCGCAGGTGGAAGCGGTAAGTCATGACAGAGCAAAGTCTCATCGAAGAAGCATCTGCCCCAATACCCACTGTGTATCCACAGAGTATTTGATTCAGTTCTTCTGACGGCTCGGATATTATGGCTCGAACATTGAATAAAAAAAGCATCCTCTGGCGGAAAGCCTGTTTTTCAGGTCTTCCCCCGGAGGATGCTTTTATTAATACAGCTTTCTATTTATACAGCCTTTCAGCTTCTCTTTCTCTCTTCCTGTCCGCTTCGCCTCAGTTTTTCCAAACCTGCGATTCAGAGCACCAGCTGCCTGCCTGTTTCATCCCTGCTGCCCTGCCGCTCCAGAATTCTTTCCTTTTCTTTTCAGCCGGTTTGCTGCAGCCTCTGATTTTTCCTTCTTTTTGGCCTCCTTGCGCGCCTTTGCCCGCTCAGCGCGCTTTTTTTTCGCTTCCTCGCGGCGCCTGATAATCGTATCCACCCCTGCCTCATCTGCAAACTTCACTGTCTTTACAGCAAACACAGAGCCGTCCTCTGACTTCTTAATCCTGATTTTTCCCTTCACAAACCCGTGCTCGGGGCAGACAGCCAGACAGAAATAATACCGCTGGTTCACGCTAAACCAGCGGATTTTCTTTCGCAGCATGCGGTGACACTTATAGCAGACCACATCTGTCACCCGCTTTTGTGCGAGCAGCTCCTCCTTGGTTTCCCAGGTTCTTGACACGAATTTCGAGTAATCGGGAAATTCCAGATAGATCTCCTCCTCCTCTGTTTCAGGAGTCTGGTAGTAGTCCACGGAAATGTACTCCATCATACTGTAGAAGTTCATTTTTCCCATCACAAGGCCTGTGTACCAGGCATCATCCAGAGCGCGGTGAAACGGGCGCTCCTCCTCAATTCCCATCTCCAGAACCGCCGTATCCAGCGATTCTCTCTTCGTATTTCCCTGAATCAGACTGTAAATCTTCTGAAGATCAAAGTAATAGAGAGGTTTCTGAAAGGGAAGCTCCATGCCATGATAAACCATATTCCTCTGAAGCTCTGTCAGATCCATGGATCCCCAGGTACAGAAACGGCAGTCATTTCCACACCAGTCAAAAAATTCCTTTACCGCTGTCTCAAATTTCTGGCCCTCCCGTTCCAGCTGTTCCGCCGTGAGATGCGTTACCTCTGAAATTTTATAGTGAAGTGTCCGGTACACCTGCGGGCGCACCAGGCGGCTGAACTCTGATACAATTCTGAGATTTTCGTCCAGCTTCACCGCTCCGATTTCAATAATCTCAAAGGGCAGTCGATCAATGGATGCCTCCCTGCCGCCTGAGCTCTGGTTCCATTCCAGATCAAGCACAATATAATGTCCCATAGCTATCATTCCCAAATAAATCTGACTCTTTAAAACACACGTCCTCCAGGCTGCGGCCCTGCCAATCCGCCTGCGTAAACAAAGAGCAGCCCTGCAAGAACGCTTTGGGCTGCTCTTTACCTGTTATTAACTTTACCACATTCTATGAAATAAGTCGATGAAAAATTTTTCCGGTCCCTTTCCCCTGTCTCGAGCAGATGCTGAAAGATGCCGTTTGAAAAAACGGTCTTCTGATTTTAGTACTGAATAATTATTCATTTTAGTAATTAATTATTCTTTCATGTTTCCGTTTATCTTATTTAGCATATTTGCAATTTTACTCACTGTTTCTCTGTCTCAGAATTGTCAGGAAACTCTTTTTTCTGCAGTACGGCCAGATTCCGTTTTGGTATAATACCTGTCTGAACTTTCAGTAATTTAAAGATTATTTAACACAGTGCATTCCCATTTTTGGCTTCATATTATCCATCTCTACTTTTCACCGTAAGTTTTTTATATTTATATCTTATTTATATCTTATCTATATCTTATCAATATATCATTATTTCGTATAATCCCCATGTTTCACGTGAAACAATTCTTTCACCAATCCTGTTTTTCGGTACCGTGGACTTTTCTTTCTTCAGCTGTCTGCAGTCTCTCCCTCTCTGCTATTATTTTTAGAAATGGCTCCTCAGTGCTTCCTGTGGGCTTCCAGGGGAAACCGACCGAACTGTATTATATAGTTTGAATGAATTTTTATCTGTATATTTATGCTGCATTTTCTATTTTTATTCTTTCTCTTTTTCTTCTTATTTAAATTAAATATGCATATTTATATACTTTATCAATAGATATTTCGGGTACTGTTCCCCATCACAGAAATCTGATTTTTTATTTTGTCAGACGTCAATACCATACAATCCGTAATCATAATACACAGGTTCCTTGGCATATTCTGAAGGTTTGTTTGAAACTTTCTGAAGGTTTATTTGAAGCTTTTCTTTGATATATTCTCCTTTTCATTCTCTTTTTCAGGCCTATCTCTCCTGCTGCTTTTCAGCCTTTTCTTTACTTATTTTTCCTTGCTCCTCCCCACGGTTTACACTATAATTACTAACTAAAACTTCCCATACCTAAAATGGGATTCGTTCCTTGAAAATTCAATATTTCAGCTAACAAAATAGCGATTTATGCCGCTGCAGCTTCCAAATGGAGTGCTTTTCTCAGATATTCCGGCAATCTTGCTTCAAAATCAGCGGTAAAAGCATTCAGTTGCTCATCGCTTAGTTTAAAGATTCCCTGAAGACTTGCCATCAAGGCTTCCATCAGGATGCAAAGTGACCTGTTGAAAGTAATGTCTGCCATTTCATCAACAAGGAAGAAGAACAGTTCACCAAGCGTTCTCTGATCTTCATTTTGGCGCTGCTCCATTGCAAGTAACATATATCGGGTAAACACGATCGCCACATGGGCTGTCAGTGCATCATAAGATAAACTGTGGCATTCTCCAACCAGATTCAGCATGGATTTGCAGGTTTTGAAAAAGACCTCGATCTGCCAGCGCTTTCCATAAATACGGATAATCTCTTCCTCGGAAAGTGTTGTAGCTGTACAGATAAAAGCAAGCCAGTCCTTGCGGTTTGCCTTGTTCCTTACGCATACGATTTTCGCCGGAATTGGATTCGCCTTTCCTACCATAACATCAACAGAAAGCAGATACTTTGATCTGCCACGGCGCTTTTTGTTCCGGGAATAGATTTCTTTGATATTCAGCTGTTCACCACCGTACGAATATTTGATCCGGCTACTTTTCTTAATCATGGCAATCACATCCATGCCTTTTGCATGGATGGCTGTGACCTGTGCTGGATTGGAAAACCAGGAATCAAACAGGACATAATCCGCTTTCAGCCCTGCACTGAGGGCTGTATTCAGTAAAGTCATCATTGCCTCTGGTGCTTTTGTTTGGGCTAGCGCACGTCTTTTTCCTGCAAGGGTTCTGTTGTCAAAGTCCTTTACCGGGCCGATGATATTTGTATTCTTTGCAGACGCTAACAGGCAGCTGTTTACAGGGATCAGTGTGTTTCCATCACTCCAGCTTAAAGTAAGCATCCTGAAGCCCTTTTTGAAATGCATATCCGTGTGGTCAAAAACTTTTGATCCCAGTTCCGTTTTCTTACAGCTGGTACGGTTGAAAAGGCTGTCATCAATGATAAAGACATTTTTTCTTTCCGGATCTGTCAGATCACGAATGTCATGATTGACAATATCAGCTGCAAGAAGAGAAGTAAAACGAAGCCAGTTTGTTTTTGAAGAATTAAGGAAACGGTAGAAAGTGTTCTTGGAAAACGCCTCCTTAAAAGAGCCAGTCCGCTGCTGCATATACATACTTCTTCCGACAAAAATGTTGCTGAGTTTATAACGAAGCAGGGAAACAGATGAAACACCTTTTTCCTTCATTCCATTACATCTGGCAAGGAGCCTGCCAACATGATGTTTGGAAAAAAATCTCTGAACACAGTCAATTAAGTCGTTCTCAACGAAATAGTTTTGTGGTATACTGGACATGGCATAAATCTCCTTTGTAAAGATGGTTTCTAGTCAATTCCATTATACCAAACGGAACAGATTTATGCTTTTTTTATTGGCTGAAATATTGAATTTTCAAGGATCAACGCACCAATATGGTGTGGGAAGTTTTAGTTACTAATATCAGCCGTATCACAATATGCCGGCTGTCAATCAAAACCTATCTGCAAGGGAGACTGCCATGAATACACTGAAACGATTTATTCATTACTACCGGCCTTACCAGGCCGTATTTTTTCTGGATCTCCTCTGTGCGGCAGTGATCAGCACTGTGGATCTGCTCTATCCCCAGATTCTCCGCACGCTTACCAGAACTCTGTTTACCGAGGACAGCTCTGTCATCCTGAGAGCTCTTCTCCCCATCGGCCTGGGGCTCTTCGCCATGTATGTGATCCAGAGCCTGTGCAAATATTACGTCAGCTATCAGGGACACATGATGGGCGCCCAGATGGAGCGGGATATGCGCCAGCAGCTCTTTGATCACTATGAGCGGCTGTCTTTTTCCTACTACGACAGCAACAACTCCGGCCAGATGATGAGCAAGCTGGTTTCCGATCTATTTGATATTGCAGAATTCGCCCACCACGGACCGGAAAACCTGTTTATTTCCCTGATCAAAATTATTGGCTCCTTTATCTTTCTCTTCCTCATTAACTGGCGGCTGGCTCTTCCTCTCGTTTTTCTCGTTATCTGCATGTTCCTGTTCTCTCTGGGACAAAACAGCAGAATGCAGGTAACCTTTATGGATAACCGCCGCCGGATCGGCGATGTAAATGCAAGCCTTCAGGATACCCTGGCCGGCATCCGCGTTGTCCAGTCCTTCGCCAATGAAAAGGTAGAAAGAGAGAAATTTAAAAAAAGCAATCACAGCTTTCTCCTTTCCAAGGATGCCAATTACCGCTGTATGGGCAGCTTCATGGGGTGGAACCTGTTTTTCCAGGGCATGATGTATCTGGTTACCCTGGTCTACGGCGGATATCTGATCGCTCACGGAGCGATGGATGCAGCAGATCTGGCCATGTATGCCCTCTATATCGGAATTTTTATCAGTCCCATACAGATCCTGGTGGAGCTGACAGAAATGATGCAGAAGGGTCTCTCAGGCTTTTGCCGCTTTCTCGCTGTCATGGACACAGAGCCTGAGATCAAAAACCTGCCGGGCGCTGTCCCCCTGACAGATGTAAAGGGCGATGTGGAGTACAGACACGTCAGTTTCTCCTATCTGGAAGAGGAACCGGTGCTTTCTGATATTTCCTTTCACATCCCGGCCGGACGCTCTGTTGCGCTGGTTGGACCGTCCGGCGGCGGGAAAACCACCATCTGTTCTCTCCTGCCGCGCTTCTATGACGTCACAGAGGGCGCCGTTTTCATCGATGGAAAGGATATCCGAAGCCTCACTCTGGAGAGCCTCAGAGGCCAGATAGGCATCGTACAGCAGGATGTATATCTCTTCTGCGGGACAGTCCGTGAAAATATCGCCTACGGGAAGCCCGGAGCCTCCGAGGAGGAAATCATTGAAGCTGCCAAAAAGGCCAATATTCACCAGTTCATCGAGTCCCTGCCTGACGGCTATGATACCTTTGTGGGAGAACGGGGAACACGCCTTTCCGGCGGTCAGAAACAGCGTATATCCATTGCCCGGGTTTTCCTGAAGAATCCCCCGATTCTGATTCTTGACGAGGCCACCAGCGCTCTGGACAATGAGAGTGAACGCCATATTCAGAAAAGCCTGGAGGAGCTGTCTAAGAACAGGACAACCATCACCATCGCCCACCGTCTTTCCACCATCCGGAACGCAGACGAGATCATTGTGATCAATGAAAGCGGTATTGCGGAGCGGGGAAATCACAGAGAGCTGCTGGAGCAGGATGGCATTTACTCTCATTACTACAGCATGCAGTTTGAAGGACTGTAAAGCCTTTCCCGCTTCTGACATCCCCTATGCATTGCCCTTTCCCCCCTCGAGGAGACGGAGATTCCTCTTAAACGAAAGGGACTGGCGCAGAGAAGAAATAAAAAACTCTGCAATAAAAAATTCTGCAAAAATGCGCCTTGTATCAGAGATAACCCTCTGATACAAGGCGCATTTTTTCTTCAGATTTCGTTAAAACCATCCGCCCAAAGGCTTTTGTATTGCGGGGCAGTTCCTGCCTGCAGAGGCCCCTTCAGCGGACCCTTCTGCGGCAAATTCTGCTTTATCTCAGTCGTTTGTCTCAGTCCGTTTGTGTCAGCTGTTCGTCTCAGCCGTTTGTCTCAGTCCCTTCCCTGTTACATATGTTTTCCTTTCTGACGCCAAAGACAGAGATCAGAAGCAGAATCACAGAACCCGCTGCCATACACAAAAAGGCAATGTTCATACCATGCATCAGTGCTCCCTCTCCATAAGCAGCAGCGGAACCTTCACTTACCGCAGTCATAATTCCCACAAAAACGGCAGATCCGATGGAACCTGCAATCGTCCGAAACGAGGTGAGCAGTGAGGAGGCGTCGGCTACCTTTTTGATCTGAATGCTGCTCGTTCCCCACGTCAGCAGCGGCATCATCAGACTTCCGATGGAAACATTGCGTATCACGTTCAGCACAGCAGCTGTCCAAAGAGGCGTACTCATCGTTAAAAAGTACATTCCTATATTGCTGAACAGCATGATAGCTGAACCAATGACAAACAGCCTTTTGATTCCCATTTTATCGTAAATTCTCCCGGCAAAGGGGCTTACAAGGGTGGTGGCAAGGGATCCCGGCAAGGTGATAAGACCGGAAATAACGGCTGAATATCCCATGACACTCTGCACATAGAGGGGCATCAGCACAGAGGAGCCCATAGAAAGCAGCTTAAAGGAGGAGACGATATGAATATAGTGATTGGCTTGCTCAAACTGATTTTGAAGATCGTTGCCGCACCAGTAGTGGTGGTGCTCACGGTTGCCATTTGGATGTGTGTAGGAATTGTTTATGTATGCGGCTTAGTACTGGGGCTGCTCAGTACGGTGGTTGCTCTGTTGGGCGTGGCAGTAATGATTACTTACTCTCTACAAAACGGCATCATTCTGTTGGTGATGGCATTCCTTATCAGCCCATACGGTCTGCCAATGGCAGCCATCTGGTTATTGGGTAAGGCTCAGGATTTGAAATTTACAATTCGTGATTTGGTTTACAGGTAATACAAAGACCTCCGGCGGATTTTTCGTCGGAGGTCTTATGGTTCGAGATTATCTTCTTGAAAAAGTGGTGATGCAAAAAAGGTGCCTATTCCAATTCCCAATCCCTGGCACATCTCATGGATGATACGCAACTTTACGGAATCATAAGAACAGTTAATGATATTGCCTATGGTGGACTTGGGAACGCCGCTTTTCATATACAGCTAATACTGCGTCATTTTCCGCTCCTCCAGCAATTCTGAAAGGCGTCTACTGACCGCCTGATTTAGCTTCAATTTCACTCACCGTCCCTGTCCCTGTACTAAAATTATTATATGGGCAGGCGCGTGAAAATTAGTCCCTGTGACTGTACTAATAGTGCTATTTGCGCTAAGATAGGATCAGGGGTGTTTTTATGACTGTGACCTTTTGTGGCCATGCACAGATCTTGCAAAGTGAGAAAATAGAGAAATGGCTATACGATGTTACGGAAAAACTAATTGAGCAAGGAGCGACTACCTTTTACCTGGGTGGTTATGGAGCCTTTGATAGCTTGGCGGCATCCGTTCTGAGAGTGCAGAAAAAACGGTATCCACATATTGAGTTGATTCTTGTTCTGGCATATCTTAACACCGGGAGGGGCACTTCAGGTTACGACAGCACCATTTATCCGCCACTGGAAACTGTCCCGCACCGGTTTGCGATTTCTCATAGAAACCGCTGGATGGTAGAGTCTGCTGATGTAGTCGTTGCTTATGTTCTCCATGATTGGGGTGGAGCTGCCACAACACTACGGTGCGCCAAACAAAAAAAGAAACAAATTATTTCATACTGTGACGAGATGGGCAGCTGAGACTGCCCATTTTTTGAAGGGAGGGAACTTCATGGCAACAACACGAATTATGCCGCTGCACATCGGCAAGGGCCGCACAGAAAGCACTGCGATCAGTGATATTATCGACTATGTGGCTAATCCCCAAAAGACCGACAACGGCAGGCTCGTTACCGGATATGAGTGTGATAGCCGGATCGCAGACACAGAATTTGTTATGGCCAAGCGTCAGTATATTGCCACCACCGGAAGGGTGCGTGGAAAAGACGATGTGATTGCTTACCATGTCCGTCAGTCCTCCCGTCCTGGCGAAATCACGCCGGAAGAAGCCAACCGGCTGGGCGTGGAATTTGCCAAACGGTTTACCAAAGGTAATCACGCCTTTATTGTTTGCACTCACATTGACAAAGCCCATGTGCATAATCACATTATTTGGAGTTCTGTCAATCTGGACTGTGACCGAAAATTCCGAAACTTCTGGGGCAGCACAAAGGCTGTTCGGCGTTTGAGCGACACCATCTGCATCGAAAATGGATTGTCCATTATCGAGAATCCCAATCCCCATGGCAAAAGCTACAATAAATGGTTGGGCGATAAGGCGAAGCCATCCCATCGGGAGCAGCTGAGAATGATGATCGACCAGGCACTGGAGCAAAAGCCTACAGACTTTGATGAGTTACTGAAAATGCTTTCCGAGATGGGCTGCGAAGTAACCCGGCGCGGAAAAGCAATTCGCCTCAAGGCTCCCGGATGGAAAAATATTGCCCGGATGGATGAAGGACTGGGAACCGGATATAGTGAGGCAGAAATTCGTGCGGTACTGGCAGGGAAAAAGCAGCACACACCCCGTAAAAAATCCACCGTACAAGCGGAGCCTCCCAAGGTTAATCTGCTGGTGGACATCCAAGAAAAACTCCGTGCTGGAAAAGGTGCTGGAGGAAAAAGCGGCAGCGGCTACAGCCCACCATAACGAACTGTCGGCACAGATCAAAGCGGCAGAAAAACGCATGGCGGAGATTGCTGTCTTGCGGACCCACATCATCAATTATGCTAAGACCCGCGAGATCTATGTAGCTTATCGACAGGCTGGTTACTCTAAGAAATTCTGCCAGGAACATGAAGCAGAAATCCTGCTCCACCAGGCAGCAAAAAATGCTTTCGACGATATGGGGGTTAAGAAGCTGCCCAAGGTCAGAGAATTGCAAACTGAGTATGCCAAGCTCCTGGAGGAAAAGAAAAAAATCTATGCTGAATACCGGCGTTCCCGCGAAGAAATGAGGGAACTTTTGACGGCCAAAGCGAATGTGGATCGGCTGCTGAAAATGGACGAGGAGCAGAAACAGGAGAAAGAAAAAGACCACGACCAGCGGTGAGCTGATCGCGGTCAAAAGCGTTCGCAGAACGCGTGGCCACAGGATAAAATCCTGTGTTCAAAGGGGCTTGGGGGCAGCGCCCTCAACAAGCGTTTGTGGCGAAATGGATAGCCACAAGCATTGCTTGCCGCTATTTAGTTCACCGCTATTTAGTTCATAAAAAATTTTCAAAATATAGTTGTATATTTTTTTCTGTGCAGTTATTATATAAATACCGTTTTATGATTTTGTTCTTTATAGGGGGATGGGAAGATATGGCACGAAAAGCCTATTCTGAAGAAGATAGAGTGCAAGTGCGGAATGCCCTAATGACCACCATGATTCAGTGTATCGCGGATCGGGGATTGATTCACAGCAGTATTGATGTTTTGTGCAGAAAAGTAGAGATCTCCAAGACCTTCTTCTACAGTTTTTTCTCATCCAAGGAAGAACTGGTGCTCTACGCCCTGCGATACCAACAGCCCAAGCTGCTGGATTATGCCAGATCCCTAATGGAGGACCCCGGACTCAGTTGGCGGGCGGGAGTGGAAACCTTTCTGAAAAACTGCTGTTATGGAGCTAAAAGCGGAGTTGCCGTTTTGTCCATTGAGGAGGAGCAGCAAGTACGCCACTGCCTTTCCGAGGAGAATTTCCAGGCGTTCCGGCGGGATCAGATTATTTTTTATGGAAAGCTGCTTTCCATCTTTGGCCTCCCTGTGGACAGTATTGATCCCCGGCTGTTTGGCAATCTGGCCCTCAGCATGATGATGGTACACAAAGCCATTCCAGACACCATGCCATTTCTATTCCCAGAGGTGGCGGAGGATATGGTGGACTTCCAGGTCAGGGCTCTGGTGGACGAGATGGAGCGGGTAAAAGAGCATGTGCGGTAGGTGAAAGCAAATGGATAGAGATGAGTACCCATGTCCAAACGGACGGGAAAGACAGCAGAATATCGTCAGACACAGAGCCTTGGGATACAGGTCTTGGTTCTGTGCGGCCTTTTCGCGCCCTGCGTCAGCCTGTCCAAATGACAGGGTGTCGCAGGGCATTTTTTATTGTTCGGAAAGAGGTGGCCTGATATGAGTTTACCAAAACGAAATAGTGCGGACGGGCGCTGTTACTGGATGAAGCCCGAGGTGCAGGAGGAACTGCAACCGCTCTTTGACCAGTGTATCCAGGATGCCATTGACGGGAGAATCACGCGGCTTGATTCCCTCTGGCCGCCGGTAGTGGTCAGCAGCGAAGGCGCACCCTTTGAGGTGCACGCTCTGGTGAGAAAATGGACCGAAGCGCAGCAGGCCGAGACCCTTGACGCGGAAAAGGCCATTGCTTTCAGCGAAAACCTGCGCCGCCAGAGCCGCTGGGGTGAAATTGACTACTATTTACTTGATATGCTGAAACGGGAGCTACAAGAGAAGTATTTTGTTGTGACAGGCAATGAAGATGATCACTTCTGGGATCGGGAGTATTCCCTGAAACCAGGTATCCGTGCAGAGGAGGTCCCGGAGCCGCTGCTGCGTTTTGCCTGCTATGTGGCGGTGAGCTATAAAGTGTATGGTTTGGACTTTGAGTATCTGGACGCCAATTACCTCTTTGGATTGGTGGAGAAAGTCCGTCCGGATATGGTGAAAAAGCTCCGGGAACACGGGACCGGCAAGCTGCCGCTCTCTCTGCAAAAGAGGAAAACAGAGCACTTCACTGCATCGGCCAACGATGCCTTTGCTGTGATCCGTATTACTGCCAGGGACAACACGGAGGAATGCTGCCGTGAAGTGCTGAACTACCTGTGTGAGATTCTGGAGCAGGAGGATTTTCCCCGCAGCTATGCGGTGGAGTTCAAAGGGCCGGAAAAGAGTTATCTTCCCATCACAGGACTGCCCAAAAAGGGAGTAAACCAGCTCTTTGCCTGTGCCGTGGAGTACCCCGGCCTCCACCCCCTGATGGAACAGTACGCCCGGCTTGCCATGCGGCAATATGAGCAGTACACCAATCTCAGCGATGAGCAGTGCGCGCTCCCCGGAAGTTTTGCCGTGTTCGCCCTGGGAATGCTGGGGCAAGAGTGGCGGCAGCTGGTATGGGATTATCTCGATCTCTGCGATGATGAGCACTCCCACTTACAGGAAAAATTCCTCCGGGAGTATGTGAAACAGTTCGGATTTACCGCCGATACCGTCCCTGTATTTGTCCGTGGGGTGCTGTCCATGCAGAACATGAAGTATTCCAAGGACTATGCCGCGTGGATGGCAAACGCAGAAAGCCTGGACGCTCTGCTGGAGGCAAAAACCCACCTGTCCGAGATCGTTCCAAGCGGTTTTTCCTCCGACGAGGATGACGATGATGACGAGGAACCCGCCGAGGAAACAGAAGCCAGCCCGGAGGAAGTGCTGCAATACGCATGGGAGACGGTCTGCTATGTGATCTGGGGAAAGGGCAGCGCCAAGGGTGGTCAAAAAGTGGTGGAAGCAGCTTCGGAGGAACTGAAAGAGCGTTGCCGGCAGATTTTTATTCCAATCACGGAGAGCCTGGAAGAAAGAGGTGGCCTGCTATGAGTTTACCGAAACGAGACGGCGTGCATGGCCGTTATTATCTGATCCATAAACCGGACACAGACCCCGAAGTGCTGGAACAAGCCGATCAGTGCATTCAGGATGTGTTGGATGGAACCGCAAAAGAAAACCATTCCGGCTACCCGGTGGTTGTTCGGAATCAAAACGGAACACCCTTTCTTCCCAGCCAGCTGCTGGAGCGGTACCTGTCCAAACTGCCTTTGAAGGGATTTCCCTATGCGGATGCGGTCGCCTTCTGCGATGCCCTGCGGCGGCTGGCGGGCTGGAAAGAGATTGACCACACACTGGGACAATACATCGAACATCAGGTGCAGGAGCGGTATTTTGAGGTTGGAGAGAAAGAGGATTACTTTTCCGCTTACCCGCCCTGCACCGTGTGGCCCGAACTGAGGCCGGAGGATGTGGATGACGGCCTGCTGCGCTTTGCCTGCTATGTGGCGGTCTGTTATACGGTATATGGAGCCAGCTACAACTCCCTCACCACCGAGCACATTCTCGGCCTGGTTTCCCAGATTCGCCCGGACATGGTGAAGCAGCTGAAAACGGGCGGCAGCGGCAAATTGCCAAAGGACATCCAGCGGCGTAAGACGGAGCATTTCACCGCATCGGCCAATGATGTGTTTGCTACCATCCGCATCACCGCCAGGGACTCCACGGAGGAGTGCTATGCTGAAATTCTGGATTACCTGTGTGCGGTGTTGGAGCAGGAGGGATTTCCCCGCAGTTACTCGGTGGAGTTCCGTGGGAAGGAAAAACTCTATCTGCCCATTCCCGGTCTGCCCAAAAAGGGCGTCAATCAGCTCTTTGCCTGTGCTGTGCAACACCCCAATCTGCATCCGGCTATGGCGCGATACGCTCGTCTGGCTATGCGGGAATTTGAGTGGTACCAAAACCTCTCAGATGAAGCCTGTGCGATGCCCGGCACCTTCGCCGTGTTTGCCCTGGGGCTGGAGGGAGAACCGTGGGCACCGCTGGTGACGGAGTATCTGGATCTCTGCGATGACGAGCACTCCTCCCTGCAAGGGAAATTCCTTCATGCCTTGATCCGAAAGTTTGGGTTCCAACCATGGACGCTGGGGGTATTGGTGCGGGGCGCATTATCTATGCAGTGGCTGGAGCCTGCCAGAGAATTCCGCAGCCTGATAGCCAATAGGGAAAGCCTGGATGCACTGCTGGCAGTCAAGCGCCGCTTTTCCGCTTATCTCCTGCCGGAAGAAAACGAAGACCCGAAATTCCGGGCCATCGCTTGGCAGAGCCTGCTCTGGGCCATCTGGGGGCAAGCCTCTGAAAACGGCGGCAGCAAGGTCATTAAGACGGCTCCGAAGGAACTGAGAGAAAGGTATCAGGAAATTTTTCAATAGACTATAAGGAGGACTCGGATGAGTGAAGTAAGCTATTCAAATGTACCTCCCATGATGGCTGCCATCAAAAGTGGTGACATAGAGGCGATTCGTTCCCTGCTTCACGCAGGGCATTCTCCCAATGAGCCACAATGCTATCATGTAATGATTGGAGATTGGCCGCGGGATGACGAAGCCTCTCCGCTGGAATTGGCTGTACTGGAAAATCGGATGGACATGGTACAGCTCCTGATCGAATGCGGAGCAGATTTGACCCATAACCCGGAAGAATTGCTTTGTGGTTCCCTGCGCAGTCAAGACCTGACCCTGTTTTCCTTTTTGGTAGATGTGGGAGTCAGAATCCCCGCAACGCAAAGGGATATATGCAGGCTGTTTCTCCACTTGGTGGATCGGGATGAGCCTAATGTACTCCCCATTTTGAAAAGGATGGGCATGGATTTGAAACAATACGGCGGTGAAGCCCTGCGCAGTATGGCGAGCCATGGAAATCAGCTGCTGGTGGAGTATCTGATTCAAAACGGGGCGGACATCAACTATCACAAGCCAGATATGGTGTTTCCCTACGCTTCGACTCCTGTCACTGAAGCTGCACGGCACAACGATTTTTCTATGGTGCGCTGGCTTGTGGAACAGGGTGCAGACATCACCATCCCGGATAAATACGGTGACCGGCCCTACACCGTGGCAGTACAGAACAAAAATCAGGAAATGGCCGCCTACTTAAAAGCTCTGGAGCCGGAGGAATGGCATAACGAACAGGAAAAGGCGCGTCAACTCATGCCTTACAAGCTGCCTGCCAAGCTGGTGGAATACTTAAAGACCGGCCCCTTGCGTCTGGAATTTCCAGAGCGGGAACTGGTGAAATGGGCGGAACTGTACCCCTACATGGATTTACAGGAGATGACCTGGAAACGGAAAAAGTTGCTCTCCCTTATGGCGAAAATGGACAATTACAGCGACTATTTGCTGCTGTGGAGTCCCAGAGATAAGAAACTCTGGTATCTGGACATTGAGCATAAGGAGTTTCATCCGTTAGCCAAATGGGAGGAATTTATTGCTGATCCCGGAAAATATCTTAATGGAATGATTGAGGGCGAGTTTGAGGAATAAGGAGAGAACACAAATGACAAAAGATCAACTCTTATCTTTATGGAATGCGGATAACTGGGAGGTAATGAGTTGCGGGGTCTACTTTACGGCTCACCGGGCAGATAAGGAACTGCATATCAACTGCAATGATTATACCGAGGCAGAGATTCTGGCAATGCCCTTCTGGGAGCGATTAGCTCAGGAACTGGATGAGCTGGACCGGCAGGCCCACGAGATCTTACAGAAAGAATTCCCTGATGATGAGGACATCCCCGATCTGCCCCTGACCGACATCACGATAGACAAGTCCGGCTGCTACGGGACATTTTCCCTCTGCTACGATACTGGGGACTCTCCGGCTGGGGAACTCTATCTCAATGTGTCCTTTGACGAGCAGTTCGTGCCAAGTCCGAAGGTTGGCTACGACACCTTTTAATACAGGGAGGCTCCCCTATGGCATTAAAAATGAACTTTCGTGAAGTCACCCCGGAAGATACCGAAATTCTTCGTATGATAGCGTTGAGAAACGGGAAAGCAGAAGATTACCTCTGCTGCGATGTTACCAATGAGGATGGTGTAACGCAGACTACCTGGTATAGTAAGGCGGATGTGGCCCTCTGGGGGGAGGATTATATCCGGGCGCACACCACAATGAAGTACAGCGATTATAGCGGATGGATCATCATTCTGGATATGGAGCCGTGGAACGATACACAGGCATCACCACGAAAAAAGAAGAAACGGGATTCCTTTCCCCAAATCCCTACCTGGCTGGAGGGCCATGTCAAAGAACGAAAACAAAAGCGCCTGCCCACCGTGACCCTCTGCTCCTCTGCCGGAAATGAACTGCTGGAAGTGTGGTATTACGGAGAATTGCTCACAGTGAAGGGAGAGTCCCAATCCTATATCATAGATAGAGGCGAGACCCCCGGACTGGTGGCAGCCCGCGACCCAGAGAGCGGCGAGGAGTTCGTCATCTTCGACGGTGGGCAGCATGGTTATGATAATATGTTCTGCGATGAACACAATCCAGCCCAGCTGGCGCATCGCCCCCTCCAGCGGTATGAGATCCCTGCCTCCAAGTTGGTGCTGGAACTGGGCTACAATATCGACTATGAGGATGAAAAAGAGAGCTTCGAGGTAGACGAGGCTGATACCGTGGAACTGGTTAACGGTGAGCGGATGCCCTGGGAGCAGGTCAAACGGGACGGCATTGACTACATTGCACTTTACTATGTGAATGATAAAGGAAAACAGTTGCAGATTCTGGATGCGGAACTGGCATGAGTACAATAGGACTGTTTTGGTAAGAATTTGATGATTACTGGTGTTGATGATGTAAGCCGAGAAAAGAAGTAAGGTGTGTGATCAATGATTACTGGAAAGTATTTGGAGAATCCAGCATTATATAGTCCCGATGAACTCGAACGATTGGACAACCATATCGAAAAATATTTTGGAAAAGCCACAACAGTGGTTCATGAGTTTTTCAGCGAAGATATTCATGTTGATGTCTCCATCATTCCGCCCCATGAGGAACATAACTATTATACTTTGGTAACCACAGGCATGGGTGCGTTTTCGATGAAGATCCCAAGTGAATACCAAGAGGATGGCCTTCCCTCTCGGATAGAACTGATGATGTGCCTTCCGCCTGAGTGGAACCCTGAAAGTAAGGAAAGCCAAGAAAATTGGCCAGTAGAGTTGCTTCGCTATTTAGCGAGGTTTCCAATCATAGAAAGCACTTGGCTGGGCTATGGGCATTCTATTCAAAACGGAACACCATACGCAGACAATACATTGCTGGCAGGGTGTGTTCTTTTAGGCGTACAGGATGCGCCGGAGGGTGCTGCCGTCTGTAAGCTCTCAGATGGAAGTTGGGTCGGTTTTTATCAGGTGATTCCTCTGACAGAGAATGAACTGGAATACAAGATTCAGCATAGTACAGATGAAATGCTGGAATACATGGAAGATGTAGACCATGTTGTATATTTCCAAAGACCGGATACTAATTTTGAATCACATTAGCAGAATAAGGAGAGAAGCAAAATGGAACAGGCATACTGCACCGCAGTTTTCTGGCGCGGCGGAGAAAAGATTGATCTGAATGGACTAAAACCAGATGCGGTACGGTGTCTGTCTGTGACGGGAGAGCGGAAGGTGAATCTGTCCTTCCTGCGAGATTATCCCAATCTGGAGGAACTGACCCTAATGGAAAAATGTGAGGGTGTAGAAGTTCTCTCCGAGCTAAAGCAGCTTCATACACTGTCCCTATGGCTGTCGGCCCCTGTTTCCTGGGACAATGTTTCTCTCCCCGGCCTGCGTGTTCTCCACCTGCGTGGGGAAAAGAATGGCGACATCACCCCGCTTCTCTCCAGCATTACCAATCTCCATTTGGAGGAAATGCGGAAAACGGAAGATCTCACCCCTTTCCTGACTCCGGCGACCCGGCTTCAGAAACTCTATCTCCAGTCACTACCAGCTGTGCAGAAACTACCGGCTCTGGATGGGCTTCCTTCCCTTTATGCCCTGAAACTCTATGAACTGCATAAACTCAGCGATTTGTCCGCCCTCTCTCACAGCCATTTGCGCTACTTTGCCGCCTCTCTGATCGGGGATAAACTCTCCGCCCAGGCGCTGGCAGATGCTGTGCTGGCAATTCCCGGTCTGGAGGCAGCCGCGCTCCAGCTGGTAGACCGCTCCGGGCGGCGCTATGGCAGTATCCAAAAAGCCTTTGCCGCCGCTGGGAAATCCGGATTGCTGCGGGAGGAAATTAGTGCTTTGACCACATGGCTGTCGCTGTAACCTGGGGGTTGGGGCAAGAATGATATGGAACAGTTTTTTGAACATTCCGATTTGGGATTGGGAGCACTGACCTTTCAGAAAGGACCAGGGACCATCCACTGCTGGACTGGAAGAATCGCAGACACAGAGATCCTGTTTTCCATTATTTTGAACACATCTGAACTTCAGTCGGCAAACCTGAATTTTATCCGTTCTGTGCTTCAAAACTGGCGGGAGTATCTTTCAAAAGCGGAGCATGAGATTCAGGCGCAGATTGGTAAAAGCCCTGAGAAGTTTGGATTGCAGCGCGCTCCATTCCCTGAAACGGAGATTCCCGCCGAGCAGCCGCAATTTCTGTTTTATGATGAGACAGAATGGGGCCTGCACTTTGAGATTTGTACCCTTCCTGTGGGGGAGCCATTTGGACTTATGGTTGAGTTTTCAGGGGATACGCCAACGGATGTATATGGCTTGTCGGAAGCGGAAGAAATAGAAGAATAAACGGAATAAGGGGGGGCAGTTGGTGTTGAACTTTGCAGAACAAATCGCAGACGCATTGGACATTTTGAAATTTGACGGAGCCGTACAGGACACTCTGGCGGAACTTCGAGGGAAATGGGGCGCACAGGTCCCGGCGCTGCTGGATGAACGCTTTGATGCCGTTGGCGTTCAATATATGAAACTATCCCATGAAAAAGGGGCGGCGGCGTTGGGGCAGGAGCTGTCTGCCTTCGGCTGGGCACTGTATAACCTGGACGATGAGGACGAGTATCTGTTTGCCTTGATCCCAGAGGAAGAACGCAGCGAATGGGAACGCTACTGCAAAAGGCAGGGGCAATATTGTCACCTGATGAAACAGCAAGGACGAAAATGGGGCGACCATGCCAAGGAGCAGGACCCTGGAAAGCTAATGCCCTGCGAGGAATACATACTTCAGGATGAGTACGATTATTTCTTCAACTCCCTGGCGGGTGATTTTGCGGCGGGCGAATGGAAAAACCAGGATGCAGAAGAATGGAAAAACGGCTGTGTGGCCGATCTGCGCCAGCGTCCGCCCCAGGTGACCCGCGCCCACAGCTTGCCGCACCTTGGGTGCCTCACTTATTCCGCAGAAAATGGACTCTATGCCGCGTCCAGGGCCGCTGGCAGCGGGACTATTGGCCGAGCATTATTGAGCAAGAATCCAGCCACGCTTAACTGGGCCGAACCGTCCCCCATTGGATATGACGGTCCACCCCAGACCCTGTGCTGGGCTGACCATTCCCTCTGGGTGGGTGATCCCACCAACGCTACACGGATTGAACTGACAGACCGGGGCACCTGTCAGGATGTGAAAAACTGGACTCTGCCGGAAGATGGATGGAGCACCAAATACCATTGCGGCATTACGACAGACGGTCTGGGCCGGGTCTACTTTTCCAACGAGTGGTACAAGGGGCAGATTTACCGCTGGGAAAACGGCAAGGTAACAAAACACACCTTCTCTCTGGATGGATACGACCATCTCTCCGAGGCCGTTCCCGTTCCCGGCACAGGCCGCATTACCATGATCCACGCAGTCAGTGGCAAGGGGCGGATGGAAGAATGCCTGCTGGAACTGGACATGGACACCGGGCGATGCCGCATCGCCCCCCTGCCCGGAATGGGCGAGGGGCTGAAACTGCGCTGGTTTACCGGGGACTGGCTGCTGGTGCAGGGAAACGGCGAGATCCTCTCCGATGACTTTGCCCAGCTCATCAATAGGAACACCCGTGAAGTGCTGCGTATCCGTCCAGGAATGTTCGGCGGGGAGAAAATGCAGCACATTGGAATACTCACCGATGGCACGGTGGTCATCGTCACCCGGCGGGATAGGGTTGGGCCGGTATTTCGTTATCCCATCGACTTCTGGGGCTTTCTGCGGACGGTAAACAAGCCCAAAAAGCTGGAATGGCAGGAGTACAAAGAAATGTACCCGAATCTGCCCATCTTCCTACCGCCCAAGGCCACAGAGCGAAAAATCATTCTCAAAAAAGACAGCCTGACCATCCTGGGGTCGGTATTTACGCCGCCGTTTACCCTGTCGCAGCTGGCGGAAAAGTTGGGGCCTGCCCGCATTGTCCTGCAAAATGGAACACGGAAAAGCCCCATGACTGGCCGAGAGAGTCCCTATACCCAGGCACTTGCTTTGTGGGACGAGCTTGGACTCCAGGGCTGGTTAGATGAAGATGAGCAGACCATCAAAACCCTTGGTGTCCGGGTAGCGGCACAGGGAGAGTATGCGGTTCGGCAGACATTTGACGGAACGGTTTGGATCGGGTCCAAGGACTACCGGGAGGCCAGTTGGAAGGATTTCGCCGGATTTGCCCATACCCTCAAATTAGGCGGCTTTACCGTTTATACCCGCTTGCCGGGTCCTGTTCCAGGGGAGCAGTCCGCGCAGAAAGCAAAGCTGGAGGCCCTCTCCGCCATGGTGCAGATCAGCTGGAAAGAGCCAGAGCAAAAGGCGGCGAAAGCGCAGAAATACAAGTTATCCAAGCCGACTGAACCAGTGCTCACCTTTACCAGCTTCAACTTCAAGCTGGCGGTCATGGAAGTCCTGATGTACGAGAAAGGCTTACTGGCTCCTAAACTGGATGCCCATGAGTTTGCCAGAGAGTATAGCCGACGCAAGATCGACATTGACGCGGAAGGGTATGAACCCATCCCAGAGATTCGGAAGTGGCTGGAACAATACCCTGTCCCGGAGCGGCTGGCCCCGGAGGTCACAGAAATCGAGATGGATGGCGGCAGCGAGATTTATACCCAGCTCTGTCCGTTCTGGGATGGCGAGGATGGAGCCTTTGATCTTAATACCATTACTGAGGCGGAACTGCGCCAGTTCCCCAATCTCAAACATATTACCCTCATGTCCTCCAAGCCGGAACAGGTGCTGCCCGTTCTGGAACGGTGCGGTATCAAGGTAGACTTGCTGTGAGGTGCGCTGCTATGAACGAAAAACTATTTCGCCCACAATTTGATACCTTGAAACTGTCCGATAAGCTCTGGCTGATGCAGACGCTGGCGACTCGTTATCATTTGACATTCAAGGAACTATACGCCTTTTCCCGCTGGGGACAAAGCTGCACCACCGGCCTATTTGAAA
The DNA here is from genome assembly GCF_020736365.1 of Clostridium sp. M62/1. Classification (NCBI taxonomy): domain Bacteria; kingdom Bacillati; phylum Bacillota; class Clostridia; order Eubacteriales; family Clostridiaceae; genus Clostridium; species Clostridium sp. M62/1. The sequence goes on from NZ_CP085988.1 coordinate 186,900, forward strand.
AAGGTGGCCGGGAGTTTGTCTTTGTCCCGGGCGATACCGTGATTCTTGGCTGGGAGAGTTTTGTCCAAGGAATGGACAAGGCCAACCAAGAGGAACTGGCGGATATTTTTGCGGAAATCGAATATGAGGGCTCTGCGGAGGAATTTCTCAGGCAGGGCATGACCCCAGTACGCCAGGTGACCATCGCCCCCATGTTCGTGGGCAGAAAACTGGAGGAAATTGGCTGGGAAAGCGTACCCATGAACGATCCACGCATCACCGCCCACCCCGACTGGCTGGAGAACTTGCAGAAGTGGGCGGGCCAGAACAGCCAGAGCTTTGAAATACACGAAACTGTCCGCTTTGAACGCAATGGTGATAGCTGGCGAGCGTGGCTGTGCCATCCAATGACCTACCCGGAATTTCAGCGGTCCCTGTTGTGGGAGCTGGCAGCCAGCCTTCCCACGCCGGATGAGTGGGCCTATCTGTGCGGGGGCGGATGCCGCACCCTGTTTCCCTGGGGGGATGGACTGGACCACAAGATGAAACTGCACCACTTTGAAAACGGGGAAGATCAGGGTAAGCCATACGACATGGAGCAGCCCAACTTCTTTGGCCTGTCTATCGCCTACGACCCCTATAAGCGGGAGTTGGTAGACGGGAAAACATTGACCACCTGCGGCGGCGACGGCGGCTGCAATGTCTGCGGTGGCATGGGTCCTTTGCTTGGATATTTACCCTGTTCCCCTCACTGTAAACCGGAGGTTCGGGAGGATAATGAGATTCACAATGACTATGACTTTTTCCGTCCTGTTATCCGGGTGCAGACATCCGGGTGGAGAATAGTATCACCCGAAAATGAGAGGTGATATTGATGAAAAGCCGATTGGAGCAATTATTGGACGAGCTATTAAGACAAATTGATATACCTGCGATGGAGCAAGCCATGTCCAAGCAGTATAAGAGCCAGATCCGCAGACGCTGGGAACTTCCGGCAGACTATTGGATGCTGTTGGAGCGCTGCTGTGGACTGCGAACCGTGTGGAGCAATGATACCTATGAGGCCCTGGAACTGTGGGGACTGGATACCCTTGTGAAGGGCCAGGAGGGATACGCCTATAATCCTGTGGAACAAAAGGTAATTAAAGATTGGGACGAGCATCTTGTGGTGATTGCGTCTGATGCTGGTGATCCATACTGCCTGGACCTGCGACGGAACGATACAGCCGTGTTCTGGGCAGAACATGGCGCCGGAACTTGGGACTTTCAGCCTGCCTTTGATTGTTTGGAAGATTTTCTCGAAAGCGTTTTGGATGTACCCAAAACGCAGGAATATGAAACAGCATATCCCTATCACTACATCCGCCTGATTGTAACCGGGATTTCCGACACCAAAAAGGCTCTGGTGTTTCTAAAACAGCATTTTGGCGACAGCAGCTTTCAGCAGACAAAAGACAGGCTGAAAGAACTGCCGCTCTTGATCTATTCCGGTCTTGATACCGGAACCGCCCCGCTGGAAAACTCTCTTGACCGCTGGGGATTGATGTACGAAAAGCAGCAGATTTCGTTGGAAAAGTTTCTGGAAGATCAAGCATATATCCGCAATCTGTAAGGTCGAAGCTGCGTTGTGCAGGTGCGATTCATCGGCATTGGAGCCCGCTAAAGACAATCCAAATGAGCAAAGTACACAATGATGTGATTTTTGGAGGAAGTCATGATCAAAGCAATTATGAAAATCCATACCACTTCTTCTTCGGTTACATTTGTATGTGGCGATGTTGCTATTATTGGAAACGGTGAGTTTCGGGCTTCATCAGGAAAAGTGGATGGCTTTATCCTGTATGCCGACACTTTACAGTATGAAAACGGGGCGAAGCTCTCACGGGATGAACAGGAAAATTTGAAGTGCCTGTATCAGCACTTTGTATTGAATCGTGAAGATTTCATAGACTGGGATATTTGAAAAGAGATTTCCCCATGAAATGTTACCAGATTGAGCACAGGAGTAAGGAGGAAAGCTATGGAATGGCCAAAACGGGCGCGGACAGCGGATTGGGAAAATGGTGTCCTGGCCTTAGATAGAGAGAAACAATTTGAAGTCCCGAAGCTGACCGCAGAGATCATGGAGCGGTTGGCCGGTTACACCCTGGTGGGCTTCCATGTGAAAGGGTATCCGGTGACGGATGAACTGCTTGCCCCCTTTGCCGGGCATAAAAGTATGGTCAACTTCGGCGTGGAGAACGGCGCCCTCACCGACGCCTGTTTCCCCTTTTTTTCCGCCATGCCCAAGCTGCGCTATCTGCTGCTGACCGGGAATGCCGGGATCGACGGAAGCGGCTTGTCCGCCCTGCAAAGCTGTAAGCTGGATCTACTGGCCCTTGACCACACCAGGCTGGAGGATGCCGGTCTGCTTCGAGCAGCCTCCATCCCCAAACTCTCCCACATCTGGATCGACCACACTGCTGTTACTTATGATGGACTACTGGCTGTCGCCGGCAACAACTACATCCATCCGGTGGCCCATGTGCAATTTACCAAGGAGCAGATGGAACACTTCTCCCAGCTCCAGCGGGAAAAGGCCAAAAAGCCCGTCCAGCTGGATGAGCAGGCAGCGTCGGAATGCCGCAATGTGTTGTCCGCTTTCTTTGCCGAAATGACAGAATGGGAGCAGTATATGGATCAGGTTGGGTTTGAAGATGCCGAGGCTGTGCCCCGCCTGCTGGCGATCTGGGAGAAGTATGTGAGCGAAAAGCCCCGTCCGGGCTATCTGCCTCTGGCCCTCTCATACAGCGCCCAGGGCACCTACAACGGGGAAGAATTCCTTGACGCGGAGCAGATCACTAAAAACAAGCTCTACATCTACACCAGAGAGAAAAATACCGGCTTTGACCGCCGCTTTCTCATGAAGCGCGTGGGCGAGGGTTGGATGATTGACGCAGTGCAGGAGCGGCTGAACGGCTGGCAGCGCGTGGGATTGTAAGGGAGGCATAATGGATGATATATAGGTTTACGGAAGTATTAAACGATCTTGTTAATTATTTTCTCCTTGGTGACATTTTGTTGCTGGAGGACTGGAAGCAGGCAAATCATCTTTCAGATGATTTAGCGATGGAGTTTACCACAAACGAAAGCGGCGACAGGATATTTGCCGAAGGAATTGTAATCCCAATGACCGGTATTGAAAACTATCCCTATACCATATTGTTCAATCTCTCTGGTGATAGACCGGAGCTGTGCAAAGAAAGAAACCGATTGCAGCTTAGAAAAAGTGGCTATTCCCTCAAAGTAGATCATAATATGCTGATGCTTTTTACATGGCCAATATTGGAACAGTTTACGCCTGAAAAGGTGAAAGATCTGATTTCTTACTATAGAGTGCATAAGAAGCCGATGATTGAGCTTGCAAATGGCTGGTATCATATCGAGATTTTGGGTGGAGAAACCTTGCAGGACGGGGACTATGAACCTACATTTGAGTTTGTGATACAACCAGCCACAAATGAAGAAGCCACCATAAATGCAGATATGAATTTTAGCTTTGAAATTACAAGCTCTGCTTATTAGTGAAACCTATCCCTACCGAAGATGGAAAAGGAGATCATGATATGGATTTATTGAAACAATGCCAGCAATGGTTTGAACAGGATGAAGCGCAGAAGGTAATCGACACCCTGGAAGCGATTCCTGCCGAGGAGCGCACCCCGGAACTGGACAGCGAATTGGCCAAGGCATATATTGCCGTTGCACATATAGGAGAACGGGAGCCTTTTGAAAAGGCGCTGGAACTTCTGGCTCCCCATGAGGAGTATTTTGCCGAAGATCACTGCTGGAATTATCGAATCGCTTTGGCCTATTACTGTCTGGATGAGGAAGGCCCCGCCCTGCGTTACTTTGAAAAGGCCCTGAAAGCCCGCCCCGGAGACAAAGATACTCAGGAGTACATAAACGATTGCCGCCGTCGTTTGTCCCTGCCCCGCTTTGAAAAGAACTTCCGTGAAAGGACGCAGGAAGCATGGGCAGCCTTTTCTCAGATTGAGGCAGAACTGCGTCAAATCATAGATACGGACGAAACACACCAGCGCGGCGAAGAACTGGTTGAAAAATGCGGGAATGCACTCAAGACGGCCCTGCGTGATACTTCCTTCGAGCTGGGCTTCAATGGCGAAAAGCATGAATTGATCCTCAGTCCAGAGGGGCTTCGCTCCCGCCTGTTCCCGTTGGTGTACTTCCAGAAGCAGGCCCCAGAATCGGTGCTTGAGCATTGGAATATCTGGGTAGGCCGCCAGCCCTGTGAGGGGTTCGAGCTGCGAGCTGGAGAGATTGAAGTTCGGGCTGAGGATGTGCAGATGTGGGCAGAGGAAACAGAGGATCATCAGGTAAGTCTGGTCCTTTACTGTGAAAAGCTGACCCCGATCTTGAAAGAGGACACAGACAAGGTCTGGTGGGCACTCTCTATGCTGGTGGATCAAACCATCGGAGAAGTTTCCGCTATCGCCTTTGTTGCTGGGTTTGATGTTTATGCTCAACCGAAAGACGAACCGGCCAAGCTGCTTTCCGAACTGCCGGAGTTGCTGCAAAGCATGGGGCTTTCTCTCTGGCGGGATGGCAGCGACTACTTGGAAAACAGTTATCTTGCCTATGAACTGGAACCGGTGGAGGACCCGGAGGCTGACTGGCGGCTGGATGTCTATACTGGAAGCTGCCGCCTGCCGGTGCTCATCAACGACTACCTGACTGCCCGCAGTGATATGGTGGATGAGTACCACAAGGATGGCATTGCCGCTGGATTCCTCCTGTACCCGCTGTCCGGTTTTACCGGTGAGGAACGAGTGAAAGCTATTCTGGATTTCCGGGATAACCTGCGGGATACCATCCTACGGGATGCAGGAGAGGAAGCCGTGACCTTCCTGGGTGGGGCCACTGGTCTGTATTGTGGGTATCTGGATTTTATCGCCTGGGATCTGCCCGCTGTACTAACAGCAGCACAGGCATTCTTTGAGGGAAGCGACTTGCCCTATGCTCACTTCCACGCATTCCGGCGGGATGTGGGTGGTGTGCCGCTACTGGACGAGAAAGAACCGGAGCCTGATATTCATGAGGAAACTGGCTCCCTGCTCTCGGCGGAGGATATTGAAACACTGGAATCCTTTGATGAAGGAACCACCGGTTACTTTGAGAAAATGCTCGGCTGGCTGGAGGATTTTATCAAAAGCGGCGTAGAAGAAGGACGATTCAGCGAAAAACAGGCTCACCAGGATTTGCAGATTGCCCTCTGGTATGCCTTTGCCTGCAATAATCTGGATGACTATGTCCACTACTACCGCGCTGCGGAATGGATGAAGGATTCGGAGAAAAACGCCACGGGCTGCGCTACCTGGTACTACCGGTATTCTGTGGCGTTGATGTATTGCGGCAGGCTGGAAGAAGCACTGGAATATGCGGAGCGGGGCGCTCTGGAGGAGCCGGACTACCCCTGGATCTGGCTCCATCTGGGCAAGCTGCGGGCGCATTTTGGCGATAAATCCGGTGCGCTGGATGCCGTCAAGCAAGGATTAAAACTGGAACCGGGAGATTATGAGTTCCTGACCTTAAAAAAAGAGATCAAAGCCGGAGCCACCCTGGAGCAGATGGAATATCATTGGATCAATCCCGATGCTGATCAAACGCTCCAGCGGGGACTGGACGAAGATGCGGATGATAAACAATGCGCCATAGCCTGCATTCGGGTGGACGAAGCAGGACTTGCCGAATTTTACGAGTTGTTCTGCCCAGAACGGTATGGCTATCAGAAAAATTCCCCCTGCTGTGAATTCCAATACCCGGTGAAGGAACATCTTGTGGAGCTTTCCTTCCATATGAACGAAGCTGGACTCTCCAAGATGGGAACCGACTGGCTGTGGCAGCTAAAGGAACGGCTGGACAGCGGCGAATGGCTGACCCACACACCTGAAGGAGAACCAGAGGGCATTCTAACAGGTGTGTTTGTGGACCAGCTGCGCCGCATTGGTCTTGTCTATCAACAGCCGGGAGACGATCAGTATTTTCAGATTTTCCTGAACCCGGACGGTACGAAGGCGGATGCCTTCTGGTCCTCAAGAAAAAACAGTGAGCCAGAGGTTTATTCGGAGGATGAGATGTCTGCGATAGAGCAGCACATCAAAAACACCTTTGGTGAGTTTGGGAATGTGTTCCATGAACTGGTTTCCACTGACATCCATGTGGACATCTGCGTTGTTCCTCCCTCTGAGGAGCGGGACTATTACACACTGGTGACGATGGGTATGGGTGCTCACCGGATGAATGTGCCGGAGGAATTGGCGGAATACAAGCTGGAGCGAGCAGAGCTGGCCATCGCTCTGCCGTCGGATTGGAAACTGGATGAGGAATCCCTGAAGGATGAGCGGTGGTACTGGCCTATTGGTCTCTTGAAAGTGTTGGCCCGCCTGCCCATTTCCAACGATACCTGGCTGGGCTTTGGCCACACAATGGACAAGCAGTCGCCGTTTGCAGAGGACACGAAGCTCAAAGCCGCTATTCTGACCGGTCCCCAGGGCGTGGAGGAAGGCGGCGAAGTCTGCACTTTGCCGAGCGGCGAGGAGGTCAACTTCTATCAGGTGATCCCGCTCTATCATAATGAGATGGAGTATAAGATGGAGCATGATGCGGACGCCCTGCTTGAAAAGATGGCAGGCATCAGTTTTGTGGTCAATCCCACCCGCCAGAATGCCATCACCAGAGGAACGCTTGCAGAGGAGGAGTTCACCGGCGATATGGACGATGCCGCCTGGCACCTGGAATCCATTCAGGAAAAGGGCCTGCCGGTGGATGAGATCAATGCATACAACCACATGGCAATCTATCTGCGCTGGTGCATGGAGCATGATCTGATGAGCGCGGAATTTATGGAGCGGTACTGGGAGCAGGTGCAGCCGTTTATGGCAGATCTGAGCCGCGCCGATCTGCGTGGCTTTATCCGGGACCAGCTGAAAGGACAGCTCTTTGGGGCGCTGTTCAACAAGGAGGGCGCAGCCTTTGCTGGATATTACTATGGCGAGGCGGACAGCCCGTACTTCCCCAGCGACATTGATAACTATGCTTTGGAGTATTTCGGTTCAGAGCAATATTATTCCGATAAGTTCCAGGATGAAGCCTATCTGTTCATCCCATTTGATGAAAACTATTATCAGGCTATGGCAAAAGTCATGGAAAAGCGGTTCGCCAACTGGCAGGGGCAGAGTTTCGATGAGGCCACTCTGGAGCCTTCAGACCTTGCGGAAGCCATGATGGAATATCTGGACTGTGAATGTACCTATTTCCCCTCAATGACGGATGATGACCCCATCATGTCGGCATACAACTATGCCAAACGGGAAAGTGTCAAAGAGGGCTTTGTGCCGGTTCTGATTAAGGCGGATGACGAAATCCTGTGGGAATGCCTGATTATGAATTCCGACCCGGACAGTGATGGCGAGGACGACTATGCTTTCGACCCGGACAAAGTTGCCGAATACCGGAAGAAAATGCTCTCCGCCCCCATCAAGAACAGTAAAGCAGTTCTTGAGGAAATGATTGGGCAGCGCAAGGAAGAAGCCGAGGATGACGATATGGACTGGGATGAGGAGATCCTTGGCGAGATGGAGGGCGGATATGATAACCGTCGTTTTTCAAGCTACTGGAATTCCGATAATAATATGACCTATCCTCTCATTCTGGCTAAAATCCCCGTGAAGAACCCTTGGGAGATTTTTGCCTATCTGCCCTTTGGTGGCTGGAATGAATGTCCTAACACGCCGGAGTTAATGGCAGTTGCAAAATACTGGTTTGAACAGTATGGCGCTGTACCCGCAGTTATGACTCATGATGAGCTGGAGTTCTTGCTTCCGGTTCCTGTCTCCGAGAAAGAGGCTGTAGATGTGGCGGTGGAGCTGTACGGCTTCTGCCCTGATGTGATTGACCAGGGTCCGGAGGAAGCCACCGTTGGTGCTTTGGCCAATGTACTGCGGCAGTCCACTGTTTGGTACTTCTGGTGGGATTGAGCAGGAGGATGTGTCTATGAACGAATACCTAAAGCAATATATTGAACTCCAAAAACAGTTTCGAGAGACAAAAGGGAAAGCGGATAGTGTTCGTGCGCTTTATGCGTTCAAAGAAGAATTAGAGCAGAGCGAAGATACACAGGCTAAAGAAGTATTGGTGTATGTTTATGACCTATTGGACTTCAAAAAAAGTGCCTATGAATTGCTTTCTAAAATTGGAGATCGGTCGAATCCAAAAATTTTCCGGCGTCTGGCGATTATGAAAGAATATGCCGATGACTGGGGAGACTCCTTTGCCCTCCGCAAGCCTAAAACCAAAGCGGAGAAACAAAAAGACAAGGAAAAGCGGGACAAACTTGGTCTCCCTTCTTTCCGGTATCATCCAGACCCTTTGGATACCGGGGCTTTTGAGCAGTCTGAGGAGAGTGTGGTTTGTGATTGCTGTGGCAAGAATATTCATATTTACTATACCGACCCTTTCTATACCGTGGAAGATATTGAGTATTTGTGCCCAGAGTGCATTGCCAGTGGCGAGGCGGCCCGGAAGTACAACGGCAGCTTTCAGGACGTTTGCTCTCTGGATGATGGTGTAGACGATCCAGAGAAACTGGATGAACTTCTCCACCGCACTCCTGGCTATTCCGGCTGGCAGCAGGAATACTGGCGCGTCCATTGTGGTGACTATTGCGCCTATTTGGGTAATGTGGGAGCCAGCGAACTGCGGGCGCTGGATGTGCTTGAAGAAGTTTTGGATGACCCTATGTGGGACGATGAGCAGAAAGAAATGATTCAGGAATCCGTTAACGGAGGGCATCTTCAGTGCTATCTGTTCCAGTGTCTTCACTGCGGAAAGCACCTGGTCTGGATGGATTTCGATTGAGATGTTTTTATGAACACGCAGTTGTATAGACGGCGTGGCGGATGGCCAAATGTACCGGGAGATTCAGTGGAAGTGCCAATATGAGGATGCTCTGATCCAGCCGCCCAGAGGGATGCTGGACATCAACATGGGGAAATATGCCTCGGGAGGACGCTGACTTTTTATCATACCAGCAAAGGAGGTGGGAACTATGCAAAGCCAAGGCAATATCAGAGTTGTTGAAATGCTTCGCTATCTTTATCAGCATACAGATGAAAACCATACTGCTACTGTTACAGACATTACTGCTTACTTGAAAGAGCGAGGCATTCAGGCAGTGCGCCAAACGGTCTATGCTGATTTGAACGCTTTGATTACAGCCGGGTTTGATATTGTGATAGTTAAAAGCACACAAAATCAGTATTTCATGGGAAACAGGCTTTTTGAATACCCGGAATTAAAAATGCTGGCGGATGCGGTGGCTTCTTCCAAAATCATTTCTGCAAAGAAATCGGAGGCTCTGGTACAGAAGCTGGGATGTTTGACGAGTATCCATCAGGCAGAACAGCTCAAGGGGCTTGCCAGCTTATCCAGCCGCGTGAAACCAGGAAATGAAAAAGTCTACTACATAATCGACAGTATTCATTCTGCTATCTTCTGAACCCTTATGCACTGGAGTGGAAAAATGACCATTATTACTTGATCGGCTACTCACATAAGCATAACAGAGTTGCCCACTTCCGTGTAGATCGTCTGGCAGGCGTTGAGGTCTTATCAACAGAGTTTGCTCAGCTTGAAAATTTTGATGTGGCTGCATACACAAACACAATGATTGATATGTTTGCCTCGGAGGGCACACTGGATGTTGAGCTGCAGTGTGATAACGAGCTTATGCGTGTTATCATTGACCATTACGGAGAGAATGTCCCTGTTAGACCCTATGATAAGGATCGTTTTATAGCAACAATCAAAGTAAACCCAAGCGGCACATTCTATGGATGGGTATTTAAGTTTATGGGGAAGATCAAGATTCTTTCCCCCCAAGAGTGTGTAAACCAGATGAGAAATGCAGCAAGGGTGTTTATTTGAGGAATTGGGGGCTGTCGCATCAATGATTAGAAAATCATAGATGCGGCAGCATCTTTTTGCTATTTTTAAGCCGAAATATTCACTTCTTTTATTCCGTTTCTATAAAAAGGCGAACTTTAATAAACCTTTTCTGAAAAAAGGTTCATTTTCAGGATTTACTTTTGAGCTGTCAAAATCAGGCGGTTTGTTTGAGTGGAAATAAATGACGCCCTGTCCTTCCTGCCTGAATCTTATGATGAAGTTTGTTTATGTTATACCCGATCGCCAGCAGGATACTCTGGGCGGTTACATTTGCATTCCCTCGATATAAATATCGTCTGAATTCCATATCCTCTTTGATGTTTGCAAAACTTCCCTCGGCCTGGATACTTCGGTTCATTCGGAGCTGTGTACCATAATCACTGGTAATCCGCTCCAATGTCTCCTGACGTTTTTCTTTCATTTTTTTCGAAACGTACAGTACTTTCTGGCGGTCTTCCATTGGTGTTTTGCAGTTGTTCCCCTTGATGCAGTCTGTTTTGAAAGGGCATCCGCTGCATCCGTTACTTCGATATACGGTAACGGTTCTCCGGTATCCACTGGCCGTCTTTTCTCTCTTTTCGTACTGCATCGTCAACACCTGTCCATTTTTACAGTAATAACAGTCCGCTTTCTCATCATATTTCATGTTTTCCATCCGCCCGATATCCTGACGGTATTTTCGGGGTTTGGAAATTTCATAGTTCTGGGGTTTGATATAGGCCAGCTGACCGTTTTCTTCGAGAAACAGGTAATTCTCTTCGCTTTCATATCCTGCATCTGCCACAATCTCCTGATATTTAAACGGAAGATACAACTCCATATCTTTCAGGAATGGGATCAAGGTCCTCGTATCCGTAGGCCGTGGACTGATATCCAGCCATGTGATGTATTCTGAATCCACTCCATGCTGAAGATTATAAGCCGGTTTCAGCTGCCCATTGAGCATGGCATCTTCTTTCATTCGCATAAAAGTCGCATCCGGGTCTGTTTTAGAATAACTGTTACGGTCTCCACAGACATAAAGCTTTTTATTGTACTCCTTCAGTTTTGCTATGTAAGTTTCCAGAGTTTCCAGCGATTTCTGAAGGTGTGTTTTTCGTCGTCCGGTTCCATGAACAAAGACAATCCCTTCCTCCTGCCTGATCCTGCACAGCTTTTTTCGCAGCCTTTTTAATGTGTGAAGAGAGACTTTCCCGTTATAAGCGATCCTGAAACCGTAAAGATTTTCACACTCTTCCACAAAGACAAGAATCTTATCGAATAGTTTTGCCTGATTTTTCGTAATGGCTTTTTTCCAGACAAAAGTATATTTATTCGCAACGGATTCTATTTTCGTTCCGTCAATAAAGATACTTTTCCCGGAAATCTCCCCAAGGGAATATAAGAGTTTCGACACCTCGGCCAATGTCTTTTTCGAGCATTGTGCGAAATGCAGAGAAATAAAACGTGCAAAGGTTGCATGGTCAGGTGCTGGTTTCCCTTCCAAAAGGTACATGAAGTTGATATCCCTGCGGCATGCAGTTTCGATATCCCGGCTGGAATAGATCCGATTCATGCTGGCGTAGACCATGATCTTAAACAGCTGTCTCGGTGTCGCCTGATTTTTCTTTATCTTTCCATAAGTCTGATAAAGATCGCTGAGTTCCATTCCCTCCACAAATGCACTCAGAAGACGGACCGGATCATCTGCCGGAATCAAAATTTCCACATCCAGCGGAAGTTTGATTTGATAGTACAGAGAAGATAAGGTATAATCTTTCTGTAGGATTTTATTTATTCGCATAAATAAATTTTACACCAAGAGCCAGGCCTTGCACAGACCTGGCTCTTATTCTCTGCAAAAAAGTGCTGCCGCACTAATTATTTAGTGCGACAGCCCCTCTTCATTTACAATATTCTCAATCATGTTTTCCCGGAAACATCTTTCCCGTGATGATCTTTTCCATCTGTATGACCAGCTTTTCCTCATTCAGGTTTGGTTTTTCCATATACTGCAGCAGGACTCCCACCATTCCGCAGGCATAAAACCTCAGCATCACTTCCAGATCATCCACGCTCAGGTCAAGCTCCGGAACCTTACTGCGCGCTATCTGCGCCAGATATACGGTTACCGCCTCGACAAGCATCCCCTCGATCTGAACCCAGCGGCGGGAATAGAGCAACCGCTCGAATTTTTTCCTGTTCTGCCGCACAAACGCGACATAAGTGGTCAGTGCTCCCAAACGGTCTTCTTCATTCAGGCTCTTCTGCACCAGCTCCTGCGTGGCACGTCGGAACGTCCACTCCAGCACATCCATAATATCTTTAAAGTGATAATAAAATGTCTGCCTTGAGATATGGCATTCCGCGATCAGCTTTGTCACCGTAATTTTATCTATGTCTTCCTTATCCAGCATCTGGGAAAAGGTATCTGCAATCACTGCTTTCATGTCTTCTCTCATATAAACACCTCTTCTGTGATGCTATTTTATTATACCTTTTCCAAAGAAACAAGTAAAAAATTTATCATTTTGCAAGCCAGATCGGGTTACTCCATGCAGTTTTTCCGTTCTTGTCCGTACATTTTACCCGAACATAAGTCTCATGACCCTTCAGTTCGTATTCTCCGTGCTCAATCGTATCGTCATAAGATCCGCACACTCTGGAAATACCGTCATTTATATCATTTCCAGCAACAAAGTCAATCCTGTAGACCGGACTGCAGTCAACGTAGGCCACATTGTCTCTGATTCCCCAGTCACGGATCTCCGGTCCCGATGATGAATAATAATTTCCTGCCAGCATATTCTGTACAATATCTTCATGCGTCAGCCTCTCTGCTTTGACCACGATGTAGCCTCCGCATGCGTCATCGAAATTTCCTTCATTATGATTGTCGTCCGATGCAAAAGCAAAAATTTTCTTTCCTTCTCTTAACATCACATCGAAATATGTTTCATCATATCCGGTATTACTTTCATTAACTGTATTATAGTTATAAATCTCAAGTGCCCAGATTCCTTCTGTATTTATAAATTCCTCTTCTCTCACTCTCGACCATATCGGATGATTGTATGTAGCTACCATACCGTGCTGTATCATTTCATCCGCCAGTTTCTGGGCAGCCGCAGCCCCGTCCCATTGTCCGTAATATTTATGCACCGGATGGATCTCATTGTGCTGATACAATGGAAGGACCGCATTTCTCTGCATCTCCTCTGTGCCGAGAATGCCATGAATGTGATGTACTTTTTTTCTTCTCCCGGAAACCTCATCATAATAAAGGATTGCGGACGCCTCAAGCCCCGGCAGGATAATGAAGTCATCACAGTCAAATTCCGCTCTGTAATCCGTATACTTATCATGTTCGGAAAAGCACAGAAAGTTGTATCCATGCTCTTTAAAAAGCTTTACAGACTGTTCAGGGGTAAGCATTCCATCAGAATTCACCGTATGGCTGTGAAGATTCCCCTTGTACCAGTTTCCTTTTTCCGAAAATCCGCGTATTGTAATTTTATCCACTTTTTTCCTCCTTGCCGCCCGGTCTTAAAGCCGCACACAGTTATGATCGGCCACTCCTACATTGATCTTCTCACCCACATTAAACATAGACATACTCCGGAACAGCACGTCTGCATACACTTCCACGCCATTGATATCAATATGGTAGCGGAGCACATTTCCTCTTGGCACATAGTCAATGATCGTTCCGTTCATACGGTAATCTTCCGTCGTGATCGTATCCTTGGACAGCAGGAAAGTCTCAGGACGGATTGCAAACTGTCCGCTGTTCCATTTCTTTCCTGTAATTGCTTCCATGGCATTCGCATCCAGAATATTATAATTTCCGATGAATCCTGCCGCAAAAGTCGTCTCCGGTTTTGTATAAACTTCTACAGGACTGCCCGACTGTTCAATAACGCCGTCATGGAACAGGTGTATCACATCAGACATTACCATTGCCTCATCCTGATCATGGGTTACGAACACAGACGTCAGACCAAGATCTTTGTGTATTCTCCGAATGCTCGTCTGAAGAGATTTTCTCAGTTTCGCATCAATAGCACTCAGAGGTTCATCCAGAAGCAGCACTTTCGGCTGCATCACAATTCCTCTCGCAAGAGCGACCCTCTGTTGCTGTCCTCCGGAAAGATTTCCCGGGTACTCTTTTTCTTTTCCTTTTAACTCTACCATATCAATGGCATCTCTTACACGTCTTCCAATCTCATCTGACGGAAGTTTCTGAAGTTTTAATCCGAAAGAAAGATTCTCTTCTACCGTCATATTCGGGAAAAGGCTGTACTGCTGGAACACCATTCCGATATTACGGTCCTTTGGATCTTTGTTTGTAATATCCTCACCGTCCAGCAGTATCTGTCCCCCTGAGATCTGCTCAAGTCCTGCGAGACAGCGGAGCAGCGTACTCTTTCCACATCCGGAAGGGCCCAGAAGTGTAACAAAATCACCTTTATGGATTTCCAGATTGATTCCCTTTAACACATGATTATCACCATAAAATTTATCGATATTTTTAAATTCAATATAAGCCATTTTCTTTATCTGTCCTTTCTGTCTTTGCCCTTCGACTGCAGGAAAAATGCACAAGCCGAAATGATCAGAGTTACGAGGAAAAGTATAACGATCACGGCGCAGGTCCTCTGCCCGGATTTTTTCATTACATCATATAAATACATCTGTGCTGTCATAAACTGTCCGCCCGCCAGTGTATTAATGATAACGAAATCACCAAATACAATTGCCATCGCCAGCATGACTGAAATTGTGACACCGCTCATAATATTCGGAATAACGACGCGGAAGAATGCGTAAAACTTGCTCGCTCCCAGCATCTGCGCCGCCTCGATAAGCCTTGGCGCCCCGACACCATTCAGATTATTTCTGATTCCCTGATATACATAGGGAAGGATTACAACCATATAAGTCGCAACAAGCATGAACATTCTGTCTCCGAAAGGTTCCGGCGCACTGCTGTAAAGCGACAGAACGCAGATTGGAAGGATGACGCCCTGGATTGCATACGGAATCGTACACAGAATCTGAATCATTTTATCCCATTCCGGATGGTAGACAACTACCACATACATCGCCAGCAGTACAAACACTGTACACAGCACGATCGGAACAATAGAAATAATAACCGTACGCCCGACTGCTTTCCAGAACAGAGGATCAGTAAACAGCTCTGTATAAGCTCCCAGAGTAAAACCTGTCGGCATCACGTCGATCCACTCCTGAAAAAGGGAGTAAATCAGCGTCATTACCAGTGGGAGAAGCAGATACACTATAATTACAATAATCGCAATCTTTGATCCTGCATTGCGTTTCTTTTTTTCTGTATTCATCAGCGTCTCCCCCCTTTCTTTGGAGTCATCTTATTCTGTACGCCAATGGCGATCACCATGAAGACCATCATGATGACTGCAATCGCACTTCCGAACTCCGGTCTCTGTATGATATCGCCGACGAACTGTTCCGACAGACGGATCGGAAGCAGTGATACATTGTTCATCAGCAGTGCATAGGCAGACGCATAAGCTGCCAGTGCGTTGGCAAACAATACAGAAAATGTTCCCAGTATACTCGGCATCAGTACTGGGATGCCGACTTTCCTCCAGAATGTCATCCGGCTGCCGCCCAGAAGGGCAACCGCTTCTTTCCACTCTTTTCTGATCGAATCAAATGCCGGGATCAGCAGGAGTGTGGACAGGGGGATTTGGAAATATACATATATCAGCAGAAGTCCCCATACAGAATACAGGGGGAACTCCGCCAGAAATTCAATTCCGTAATTCGCGCCGATCATCGTCATGACACCGATGTTTCCAAACATAATGATATATGCAAACGCCAGCGGTACGCCCGAAAAATTTGATACCATATTCAGAATACTCATGAATACCTGCTTCAGTTTACCTTTTTCCTCATGGACTGCTTTTGCACCGATAAATGCCACGAGCAGCCCGATAACCGAAGAAAGAATCGAGATGAGCAGACTGTTGACTATGGCCTGCTGATACAGTTTTCCGGTAAATATATTAATATAGTTATCAAGTGTAAATCCCATGTCTCCTCCCTCCGGGAAGAAACTTCTGATGACCGTAAAAATGACCGGTATGATCTCAAACAGAAGACATAGCAGCAAAAACGGCACCAGCGCAAATATGTATGTTTTCTTTTGTGTTTTCATATTAACCTCACCTTTTACATAAAACGGACCGCTGCACTTTATGCAGCAGTCCGGTCATCCGTCAATACATTTTATTGTGCGTAAGCTACAACCTCTTCCTGCCACAATGTTCCGATCGTCTGCGCGGTCTCGTCCCATGCATCCTGATCTTCTACCATTCTCGCGTTTGCATACTGGCTGTCGTCCAGGAGTTTTGAAGCCACATCGTCCGGAAGCTCCACATCCTCACGTATCGGTGTTGCATAACCTTTTGCAAGATTGATCTGTCCCTCATCACTTAAAATGTATTCTCTCGCAAGAGCCGCAGCACACGGATGCTTTGAATATTTGTTGATAATTGTAGCATATCCGGTCTGGATAGATGCCTCAGACGGGATAAAAACTGTAAAGTCTGCATCCGGATTATTCTCTACAAACTGCTCTCTGTAACCAAGAGCGTTGAAATCCCATAAGAAAGCTACTCCGACTTCTCCTTTCTCGATACGTGCCTGAGTAAACTCGCCGAGGTCAAGTCTTCCCTGCTCAGCAATCTGTCTGAAGTAATCAAGTCCCGGCTGAATGTTGCTTTCATCTCCGCCGTAAGCAATTGCTGCAGCAAGGACTGCATACTGAGCCTGAGTGGCAGCCTGCACGTCTCCGACTGCAACTATATAATCACCGTTTAAGATATCTTCAAAAGATGTAGGTGTGTCTTTTACGATCTTGTTGTTAACAATAACAGACATTGTGCCGTAATATCCTATGATCCAGTCTCCGTCATCGTCTTTCGCCCAGTCCGGAATCGAATCCCAGTAGCTTGTCTTATACGGAAGTGTAACTCCCTGCTCTTCCGCTACCGGTCCGAATGCCTGTCCTACATCACCAATATCCTTCGTAGCATCTGTCCCCTCTGTCTCAAACAGCGAAATTTCTTCCGCAGAAGACATATCAGTATCCACATGCTCAATCCCGTACGTATCTGTGTACTCCTGCCATGTTTCACCCCAGTTGGCCCATGTATCAGGCATCGCCGCAGATGCAAGTTCTCCCTCTTCTTTTGCCTGTGCTTCAATCTCTTCCAGAGTCATACTGTTCAGATCAACTGTTTCAACCGGTTCATCAGAACCGCATCCTGAAGCGATTGCCGCAGTAATACAGACAAGCAGCAACGCACTTATTATTCTTCTTTTCATTCCTGTTCTCCCTTTTTCAACTTCTTTTTTTTTGAATTACCGAGATACATTATAGCAAAATGATGTAAAATAATCACCAACGGAACGTTAAGTCATTGTAAGTTCAGGTTAAATTTTATTTTTCTTGCCTCCGGAGTATTGGCCACTCCGCCTTCCCCTGTCTCTTTTAAAGAAATATGCATACTCTCCCCTACTTCTTTCATCGCATCGATGACCTGATCCGGCGGGATTATACTTACAATTCCGGCAAGAGCCATATCTGCGCTTGAAACGGCATTAACCGCACCTATCACATTCCGCTTAACGCAGGGCACTTCAACCAGTCCCGCCACCGGATCACAGACAAGCCCGAGAAGATTTTTGAGCGCCATAGCAGCCGCATGTGCGATCTGCTCTGCCGTTCCTCCCCTGAGGGATACCAGCGCCCCCGCAGCCATTGCCGATGCCGAGCCGATTTCAGCCTGACAACCGCCTGCCGCACCTGCAATAAAAGCCCGGGACGCAATAACCTGCCCTATCCCTGCGGCTGTATACATTGCCTCCGTGATCTCAGTATCCGATGCTGTTTTTCGGCTGTATATCGGAAGGAGCACTGCCGGAAGCACACCGCAGGCTCCGGCAGTCGGCGCTGCGACAATCCGGTGCATACAGGCATTCGACTCGCCCATCTCCAATGCCTGTGCAATCACTTCGGACATAAAATCCCCGCTCAGCGTATCGCCTTTTTCCATATAACTCCTCATCTGACCGCCCATGCCCCCTACAAGACCGCTGCGCGATTTCTGATCCTTATCGTAAGAATCTCCCGCTGCTTTCATAGCATTCCACATCTTCTGCATCATCTGAAAGGACGCCTGCTCTGTTACTTCCCGTTCCTCCATATCTGAATACTGTACCGCCTTCCAAAACGGAATACCTTCGCTGTTACACCTCTGTGTGATCTCATTTAAAGATGAATACGACATTACACTTCCTCCCCACGGATATACATAATACGCTCAATACCTTCCAACTTCTCCAGCATGGAGACTGTTTCCCGAGGAACCGTCTGATCTGTCTCTATCACCATTACTGCAAGTCCGCCCCTCTTATCCCGATAAAGCTGCAGAGTCGCAATATTAACATTCTTCCGCGACAAAATACCTGTTACTTCCGATACCATACCCGGACTGTCCTGATTGTGTATAATCAAAGTCGGACAGGAACCTGTACAGTGTACTTCCGTATCATCCAGTTTATCGATCATAATCCGGCCTCCGCCAAGCGAGGATGCCTGTATTTTTATTGACAGTCCTGTTTTCCCTTCCACTTCCAGTACAGCCGTATTCGGATGTGCCCCTGGGAGCCGTATATTTGCAAAGGAAAAAGACAGCCCCTCCTGTTCTGCCAGTTCAAAGCTGTCCGGTATGCGCATATCATCCGGCTTCATACCAAGAAGCCCTGCGATAAGCGCCCGGTCTGTTCCGTGTCCGCTCCCTGTCGCTGCAAATGAACCGCTCAAGCTGATCATGGCATTCACAGGCTCTTCTCCCAGCATTGTCCTTGTAACATACCC
This sequence comes from Clostridium sp. M62/1, assembly GCF_020736365.1. Classification (NCBI taxonomy): domain Bacteria; kingdom Bacillati; phylum Bacillota; class Clostridia; order Eubacteriales; family Clostridiaceae; genus Clostridium; species Clostridium sp. M62/1. The sequence goes on from NZ_CP085988.1 coordinate 205,798, forward strand.
TATTCTGACCGCTCCCGCCGTATGGGAACTGGACGGGCCAACCATAACAGGGCCGAGAATATCAAATATGTTCATCTTCTATTTCTCCATTCTAATAATTTTAGCCGCAACATGGCGTCATATTCGTCCGACAGACATATTCAAGTGTAATTCTAACAGATATCTTTTCCCGGTTGTATTACATCCATGTAAAAAGCACGTAAAAATGCCGGACAGAATTAATACTTCTAACTCTGTCCGGCACTTGTCCGAAGACGCCGCTTCAAAAATATGTTTACCTGCGGTATCTGTTCTTATTCTTCAATTCCCAGCGTAGCCATCATCACAGCCTTGATCGTATGCATACGGTTCTCTGCCTCGTCAAACACTTTAGACTGTTCGGACTCGAACACTTCGTCCGTCACTTCCATATCTTCTATATTAAAACGCTCACCCATTTCTTTTCCGATCTTTGTCTTCAGATCGTGGAATGCGGGAAGACAGTGCAGGAAGATCGCGCTGTCTTTTGCGTTTGCCATCACTTCTTTTGTCACTTTATATGGAGAGAGCTCTTTAATCCTCTTCTCCCATACTTCGTCCGGCTCTCCCATGGATACCCATACATCTGTGTAGATAACGTCGGCATCTTTTGTTCCCTCTTTTACATCGGATGTCAGCGTGATCGTTGCACCTGATTCCTTTGCATACTCCTGACACTGTGCGACAAGCTCATCCGCTCCTAGTTTCTCTTTTAGAACGCTGCAAGCAGCGGGGTATTAGACCCGTGAGCGAATAAACAATGATATTTCGCACGAGATGTCGCTAAACGGCGACATCTCGTTTTTTCTGGCAAAATATCCCTTGCAAGAAGAACAGGTGTTCGCTATAATATAAATATCTGAAACGAGCCGTTTCATTTAGAATGTGAGGAATGACCATGAGAAGCAAGAACCCGGAAGTGATGAATGCAATCTGTACCTTTGTTGACCAGTATTACCGTGAACACCACGCCTCTCCGTCTGTAAATGAGATTGCACAAGGCGTTGGCGTGTCAAAGGCGACTTCCTATCGCTACCTTGTCGCCATGAATGAGCGCGGTATGCTTTCCTATGATGGCAAAACCATTGTGACAAAGCAGGTCGGCAAATGTACCTCCGGATATTTTTCCGCACCGGTGGTTGGCAGTATCCGCTGTGGAGACCCGGAGCGTGAGGAGGAAAGCGTAGAGGAATATGTAAGCCTTCCCAAATCCATTTTTGGAGAGGGTAAATTCTATATTCTCCGCGCTAAAGGCGACTCCATGGTAGATGCGGGCATCGAGGATGAAGATCTGATCGTTATCAGAATACAAGATACAGCGGCGGTCGGCGATATTGTCGTCGCGCTGGATGAGGACAATGAGAACACTCTGAAAACCTTTGGCGGAATTGATGAGGAAAACGGAGATGTGATTCTTCGATATGCGAATCAAACAAAGTATCCAGACAAAGAAATTCGAGTGAAGCAGCTCATTGTACAGGGCGTGGCAAAACACGTCATCAAGGCCCTGTAACACTGGCCTTTACGATAAATCAGGAAAGGATGTGTTCTGACAATGGAAACCTACGATGTACGTTGCCCAATCTGCGGGAAGCTGAACCATAATCTCTATCTGGAGGAAACGGATGGCTGGATGGAGTGCGAGCATTGCCATCAGGCAGTGCAGATACTGGCATATGCTAAGACGAAGCCAATCCCTGTTTATACCGGCAGAGAGCTGGCAGAGAAATTTTTGATTTCAACAAAGTGACAAGGCCATGGAGGGAGGATGGACTTATGCAGGAAAAGGAAATTTGGCGACCATTCTCATGGCATTGTCCAAATTGCGGTGGAATCTCCGTTGGGTATAAAAATTCCAGCGGTACGATCAAGGTGGAATGCTCAAAATGCCATGCAGTAATGGTCAGAAAAGTAATGGGGCGTCGGCATGACCGAATTGACATCTACGCCCCCAAAGGCGAAGTCAATGAGACTGGGCGGCTCGCCAGTCTCTGACAAAAAATGAATACACAGGTATAACGACGGACAGGTTGAGATGAAACAGGCTGCGTAAATCCTGCTCCAGGTCACATACCTTAACAGTTCCAGAGGTTTAACCAGATATTACATGAGAGGCCGCTGGCAGAATTGGATTCCAATTTTGGAGTCCGGCTCTGTCGGCGGCCTTCTTTTGCTTTCCGGCAGGGCTTTCAAAAATATCGAAAGCCTGATATGCATTAAGGGCTGAGGATACAAATATTGCACTGATCCTGTTTTAAGGAAGTGCGGTATCGGTACCCTTCTCTTTTTGCGCTCACTTTCAGGCTGTGAGATGGGAAACCGCTGCGGAGTTTGTATTCTTTGCCGCTTTTCGCACAGGCGGAAAGGAAAAATTATGTATTACGATCCTATGGAATGTGGAATGAGAATCTCAAAACTGCGCTTGGAATGTGGCAAGACCCAGCAACAGATGGCCGACAAGCTGAACATTAGTCTGGATCATTACAGGGCACTGGAAAATGGAAGACGCGGTGGCTCACTCGACCTGCTGATTGAACTTGCTATTACATTTGACATATCTCTGGACTATCTGATCCTTGGACGAGTGAAATATTCAGACACTGATCGTATCCAGCGAGAACTGGAAAACATAATGGGTCAAATTGGGCAGCTGAAGGCTTCTCTTTAAGCTACCGTGACAAACTCGACCAGTACCGTGACAACGAGTCACTCTGGAAACAATTTGGATTCGGCTACAATTTAATCACAGCCAGGGAACACCGGCTGGGAACCTTGAAAACCGAATACTCATTCATCAGGTACATTACCGTATGTCAGAGCCGGACAGGCAGTACGCCATGACCTTCCACCCGGAGGCGAGCGAACCATACTTGCTACAAAATACCGGATTGCAACCGGCAGGGCCAGGACGGCATACAGGGATAATGATACTTCTGTAATTCGCAGCCCGGCCATAAGGAAGGCGGGGAGGTTAGATGCCTATGGAGCAGCCCAGCAAGCTGCCGCCTGATGATTTCCCGCTTCTCAGGGGTGTCGAGGACAAATGTGAGAAAATAACCGCTTAAGAAATTTTCGGGAGCCATGACCGGGAAGGTTATTCCCGTGTTCTGGCTCCTTTAACATACCCACAAGAAAGGAGTACACACAATGGATCGAGATTTTAAACAATATCATCGCGGAGAGATATACTTTGCAAACTTAAATCCTGCCTATGGCTGTGAGCACGGCGGTATCCGCCCTGTGCTGATCCTGCAGAATGACGTAGGAAACTTCTATTCACCAACATTGATCGTCACACCTGCTACAAAGCAGGCCGACAAAAAGCCATATCTGCCGACACACGTTGTTCTGAGCAAGATTCCCGGAATGAAGTATGACGGAGACTCCTTGTTCATGTTGGAACAGTTACGGGTGATCGATAAGCACCGCATACGCAGCTATGCTGGGCGGTTGACCAAAGCTCAGATGGAAGTGATTGATAAAGCGGTATGTGCCAGCCTGGGGCTTTCCCAGGACAGCGTATGACGCGCCTGACCCGGCAAGGAAATGACAGGAATTCCCTGATCTGTCTTTGCCCCACCTGCCGGGAAAACTTCGAGATCACAGGGAGTTATCGTATCCGGCGAGCAAATTACCGGCAGACAGTAAAGGAAATCTGCACCTACTGCCAGATTCGCATGGGCTATGACTACTATGTAACGCCGGTATCGGAACGGGGGTGATGAGATGGATGAACTACTGCGGATTGACCCAGAGTTCGAGTCTAAAATTCCACCTCTGACTGAGGAAGAATATCAGCTGCTGGAAGAAAATATTCTCCAGGACGGCGTTGTGCTGAATCCGTTGATTGTCTGGAACGGCTGCATCGTAGATGGTCATAATCGCTTTCGTATTATTCAAGCACATCCGGAAATCAAATACACAGTCTTTGAAAAGGAGTTTCCTGACCGCTATGCCGCCATTGCTTGGATTTGCTGTAACCAGCTTGGTCGTCGAAATTTGACACCACAGCGGAAGAAATATTTGATTGGGCAGCGGTATGAAGCGGAGAAGCTGGCTAATTGCTTCCGAGGAAATCAATACGCTTTAGCAGACAAAAGTGCTTCGGGTCATTTTGACCCGAAGCAAAAATCCGAACGAACCAGTGAATGCATCGCACGAGAAATTAACACCAGCGAAAGCTATGTCCGTCGTGCTGAGCGTTATGCTAAGGGAGTCGATGCTGCTGAGGAAATAGAACCCGGTATCAAACAGGAACTGCTTTCAGGCTCAATTAGACCCACGGATACTGCTGTAGCAGCTATTGCCAAAGCCAATCTCGATGATCGTCCAGCTTTAGTTGAACAGCTACGTCAGTCAAAGCAGCTACCAGATAAAGCACCCTCCCCAGTTCAAAAGCAAATACCGACAGAGATTGAGCCTTCATCAATCACTGATGATGAGGCTCAGCCAGAGTCAGAGCCGAAAGAATCTGAGCTTCCTACCCGCCCCATGACAGAAATCCAAAAAATCCTTGCGATTTCTTCTGGCATGGAAACTGCGGAAGAACTGGCAGATGAAAGCACCATGTTCTATGAACTGGAGGATGCGATATCCACCATGATTCGTCGCTGTCTCCGCTGCTTTGAAAGTTATCCGGGTCTTTTAAGTAAGAAATCGTACCGCCGCAAGGTACTGAAAATATTCAAAAAAGCTATTCAATTTATTCACAAAATCGAACAGGAGGAACCAACATGAAGAACCTTATTAACTGCCCCTTTGACGAGATGATGATCTACAGCAAGAATCTGGAAGTCCCTCGTAACGCTTACCAGCGGGAACTGAATCCAAACCGTGTCCGCAAGATTGCGGCAGAATTTGACGAGCATATCGCCAACGACCCGAAGGTCAGCTTCCGCGACGGACACTACTATGTTTTTGACGGTCAGCATACCATTGCCGCCAGGAAGCTCCGCAACGGTGGTCAAGACTTGCCCATCCGCTGCAAAGTGTTCTATGGCCTCTCCGAACTGGATGAGGCTATTTTATTTGCCCAGCAGACTGGTACTTCCGCTCAGCTCACCGCCGGTGCGAAACTGCGTGCGCTGATTTACGGCAATGACCCGGATGCGGTGGCTTTCCTGAAAGCTACGGAGGATGTGGGCTTGCGGCTGGACTACAACCAGGACAGAGGCAAGTACCGGATCGGTTGCGTTGGCACTGCCTACTCCGTCTACAAAAAGGTAGGCGAAAAAATCTATAAGGAAGGAATGCAGCACATTGTCAATGCATGGGACGGCGCTCCGGATTCTCTTCGTTTTGAGATTCTGCTGGGCGTGGTGTTCTTCGTGGATCTCTATCACGATGAATATAGCCCTAAGCGCCTGGTAGAGCAGCTGCGCCGGTACGATCCGCTTACCATTTACCGGGAAGGCCGTTCTCTTGGTATAAATATGGCTGGGTACAAAAAGTATATGTACCAGGTCTACCGGATGTATAACGGTAGCAGTCGCCGTTATATGCTTCCTCTGAAATTTTAATATGGAATATCAAACCGGATGTCTGCTCCAGCAAGCAATAACATCCGGTTTTAACATAGTGAGCGTTAATCCGCAAGATTGATAAACTGAATAAGCTCTCTTATAATAAAAGAGCATTGTATGACGATGTGATGCAGTCTATCAGTCCGATGCGGTGGAAGGAGGTTTTTATGCTCGGGCAGATAGAAAATACAATAACAGAACCTATTGGAAAGAGAACGTATTCGGTTGCAGAAGTTCAGGCAATCCTGGGCATCAGCCGAAGAAAGGCCTACGAACTTTGCAATTCCGGGAAATTTAAGATTATCCGCATTGGACGAGCTCTGCGGGTGTCAAAATATTCCTTCGATTACTGGCTCGATCATTTTGAAGATAATGGAGATAATGGAGGTATTGAAAATGGCATCAATCGTCAAAAGAGGTAAAACATATTCTATCGTTTATTATGAGGGGGAAGGTAAAGACAGACATCAGGTTTGGGAATCGGGTTTGAGCTACAATGCGGCTAAGGCCAGAAAAGCTCAACTAGAATATGAAGTTGCGCAAAATATTCACATTGACCGTAATGACCTTACCGTCAGTGAATTTCTCTATGAATTCGTAGAAAAGTATGGAGAGAAAAAATGGGTAGCTTCCACCTACGACGGAAATGTAGGGCTTCTGGAAAATTATGTACACCCTTATTTGGGAGACAAGAAATTGCGCAGTATCCGGACAAAAACGGTGGACGATTATTACCACTTCCTTCTTTATACTGCCGAACCTGTCACTAATATGGGAAAGCCAAAAAGGGAGCGGATTACGGCGTCTACCATTCACGATATTCACAAGGTTTTGCGTTGTGCATTTAACCAGGCTGTTAAATGGGAATACATTGCCAAAAATCCCTTTCTCAATGCAACGCTTCCGGAGCATAAAGAAAAGAAGCGTCCTGCGCTGACACCAGACCAGCTTCACCGTGTTCTGGAATTTACTGATCGCCCGGATATTTATGACTACTTTCTCATCCACTGTGCCATTCAGCTTGCATTTGCCTGCAGTTTGCGTGGTGGTGAGGTGGGCGGTACACAGTGGGAACGTTATGATTCTGAGAATCGAATGCTCTACATTGATCGGGTTATTGACCGGGTTGATAAAAAACTGTTGGACAAACTCACGAAAATGGATATCCTTTACCGTTTTCCGAATCTTTATCCTGGTACGCGGACAGTCATTGTTCTGAAACAGCCCAAAACTGAGGGAAGTATCCGTAATGTCTATATTCCAGATACTGTTGCATTGAAATTGAAAACTTTACGTCAGATGCAGGATAAGCTGAAACATGAACTTGGCTCTGATGGATATATGGATTATGGCCTTATTATTTGCCAGGCCAATGGACGGCCCATTATGACAGAACACCTCAACAAACGCTTCAAAGAAGTTCTGGAGGCCATGAAGGACCCGGAAATCAATCCAGAAGAGATTGTGTTTCACAGCATCCGGCATACCAGTGCAGGTGTAAAATTGAGGCTCTCCAAAGGAGATCTGAAAGCGGTCCAGGGAGATGGCGGATGGAATACACCGGATATGGTTACAAAACGCTACGCCCACATTTTGGATGAGGATCGACGTTCCCTTGCAGCCGAGATGGAGGCAAAGTTCTATCACGGAGAAACATCTCAAAAATCCATTACAGAACAGGCTGCTGTTTCTGCAAATATGGATACAGACGCCCTTGCGGCAGCTCTGACCAGCAATCCAGAATTGCTAATGAAAGTTCTTCAGTCTATCCAGCTTGCTAATAAGCAGTAAATTTATTAGCAAATGCATAGAGAGGTCAAAATGCCGTATTAGCAAATCAGAAAAAATCAGCGTCCCCAAAAGGGTTATCAAGAGGGCTTTATTAGCAAATCCTGCGGACGCTGATCGCTCCGTAAACTGCTCACTTTTTATTAGCAGACAAAGATTTATAGAAATTTATTAGCAAGAAAAATTAGCAAATCAACACAGGTGAACCTACCGAGAAAAACAAAAAAAGCCGAAAACCCTGTAAAATCAAGGCTTTCGGCGAGCTTTCTGGCGTCCGCGAGGTGATTCGAACACCCGACCTACCGCTTAGGAGTATGGCATACCACCTCACACGGCATCGCATAAAATGACTTCCGATAGTAAAAAAACCTTGAAATTACGGGCTTTTTAGGCCGTTTCACCTGTCACCGAATGATAGCGTGTTCAAAGGCTTTTTTGCTAATTTCAGACTGTTCAATTAGCAAGCTATTAGCAAGAATCGAACTGGAGGTATCTATGTCAGATGTAGAAAATAGGACTTACACAGTTGAGGATATTGCCAAAATTCTTAATATTGGACGTTCCTCCGCATATAACCTGGTTAAAGAAGGACATTTCAAAATTGTCCACATTGGAAATGCAATTAGGATTTCAAAGAGGTCTTTTGATAAATGGTTAGATGACTTAGACTTATCAGATTGAACCGAAACTCTCAACGCCATGGGCTAATCGTTGCCTGTGGCGTTTTTCATATAGACTATTATAGCAAAAAGGAGGTTCTTATGGAACTAAATGAAGAAGAAAAAAGGCAGTTGTTTCAGATTGACGGTGACTGCCAGGCCAAAGTGCTGGATGAACTGTATATGACAGCTCGTTTCACCCGTAACCCGGAGCAGCGTGATATGGTGCGGGGCCTTATGGCAAAGCTGCGGGTTCTGTCAGATGAACAGTGCATGGATCTGGTGAAGGACATCCAGAAGAACTACCACTTGCCTTACCCTCGTACTATAGGCGAGCGGATCGCACTGGCCCGGCAGCAATCCGGGGCTGAAAAGTTAAAGGGGCATGACATCATGGCCCTGGAGCGGTTTGACCCAGAGGTACGCCACATGGTTGTCTTTGATGTGCTTTCTTTTGAATCCCCTGTCGGAGATAAAGGCGATAAGATGCGCCTGTTCCTCACAGACGAGGGGTATCGGAAAGCAATGGAGAATCAGGAACGCGGTTTTATCAAGATCAAGAATCATGCCAAAGTACACAATGGCTATTTGAATTACGACCATAAGGACAGGGCCTTGTAGCTGTTACCCTGTTTCAATCTTAGCAGAAAGGAGGCTAAACAATGGCTGTTTTTCGCGTTGAGCGCACGAAAGGCTTTACGGTGATGTCAAATTATCACCTGAATGATAAGACCATCAGCTTGAAAGCTAAGGGCCTTTTGTCTCAGATGCTCTCTCTGCCTGATTCCTGGGATTTTACTCTGCGGGGACTGGCAAGTATCAACAAGGAAAGCCTTGACGCTATTCGGACAGCGGTTTTGGAATTGGAAAAGCATGGGTACATTACTCGCCGCCAACTGCGTAATTCGAGCGGGAAACTTGCCAAAATCGAATATACGATCTATGAGCAGCCCCAGCAGCCAAGCCCATTGTCACCGCGTTTGGAAAATCCGAACACGGCGCCCTCGCCGCATTTGGGAAAACCGTGTTTGGAAAATCCGAATACGGTAAATCCGAATACAGAGAAACCGAATACGGATATTCCAACGCAATTAAATACTAAACAACAAAATACTGAAAAATCAATTACGGATATATCAAATACCCATCAATCAATCTATCCGGCTTCTGGAAGGACGCCAGGTGATAACGCGGAGATGGATCGGGATAGGATTGATCGGATAGATACCTACCGGGAGATCATCAAAGAAAATATTGAATTTGAGGCTCTTGTCCATCGGTACGGGTATGAGCGTGTGGACGAACTGGTTGAACTGATGCTGCAAACCGTCCTCTCCCAGCGGCCATATATCCGCATTGCCGGAGATGACTACCCCCGCGAGGTGGTAAAAAGCCGCTTCCTGAAAGTGAACTTCTCTCATGTGGAGTATGTGTTCGACTGCCTGGATAATAACACGACCAAGGTTCGGAATATCAAGTCCTATCTGCTGGCGGCTCTCTATAACGCCCCGGCTACCATGGACAGCTATTACCGGGCCGAAGTCAATCACGATCTGTACGGATAGAGGGGGCGGCTTTGGTGACAGAAAATATCGCAGAAAGGAGGCCGAGCGCCATGAAAAACCATGAAACGCCGAAATTATGCCGAGCTTGACCCAGGAACAGATCACCCAGGCAAGGGAAACGGATCTGTTAGATTATCTGCTTTCCCACGAAAGCGGCGTGCTGAAACAGGAAGGCGCCAATTACCGCCATAATGAGCATGACAGCCTGGTTTATGTGGCAAGCAAGAATTACTGGTATTGGAACAGCCGCGGACGAAAGATCAACGCCGTGGATTACCTCATGGAAATCCGAGGGTACAGCTTTGTGGATGCTGTGGAACATCTGATAGGCAGTGGAACCCCTGTCGTTTCCCATTATACAGCTCCCAGCAGACGGGAACAGCGGAAACCAGTGGAGAAAAAGCCCTTCCATCTCCCCAGAGAAAAACGCTGCGCCACCTTTGCTGTTTCTTACCTTCAACGCCGGGGAGTCCATTCGGACATCATCAGGCGGTGTATGCAGTTGGGCCTTTTCTATGAGTCCCGCTATAACAACGAGGCGGTTTGTGTTTTTGTTGGCCGGGATGATACCGGCACGGGCCGGTTTGCCTGTGTCCGCGGCATAGCGGGTGACTTGAAAAAAGACATCAGCGGCAGTGATAAGCGGTTTAGCTTCTGCTACCCGCCGGATCAGCCAGGCAGCCGCCACCTGGCGGTTTTTGAAGCTCCGATTGACGCCCTTTCCCACGCAACGCTCCAAAAGCTGGAGGGATGGCAATGGAATGGCTACCGCCTTTCCCTGGGCGGGACCTCCCATGTGGCCCTGGTCGCTTTTCTGGAACGCCACCCGGAGATCACCCGTGTTGCCCTCTATCTGGACAATGACCTTGCCGGTCGGGTCAACGCCCGGAAAATCAAGTCGCTGCTGAAATCAGACCAGCGTTTTTCTAAAATCCGGGTGTCTGTCAACCCTCCCCGCGGCGTGAAAGACTACAATGAGAAATTACAGCGCACGCTTCAAACGATCCGTGAAGAAAAACACGCAAGCCGCCAGAAACAGGCGGCTGTTTCAATTTGGAGGAAAACACGATGAATAACGAAAAGTCTGCGATTCAGGTAATCGCCGGGGCTGCCCGCTGCCCGGAATACAGCCCGTCCATGGTTAAGGCTTTGATGAAAAAGCTGGAAACCAATGAAAAAGCCTTCGCCCTGCTGATGAATGTCACCCCTTCCACGGTGCGCCTTTGGACAACGGGCGCTGCCCATCCCTGCGGCATGGCCCGGAGGCTGATGCAGATTTATGAATCCGGGCCAGAAATCGTAAGTAAGATTGCCGGGGAAAGCTGCCCGGAGAAAGGAGGACGCCGGACGAGTGAAACGAAGGAACAAACAGCTTCTTGCAGAAAATGAATATGTAAAAGAACTGCTGGCCGTTCTGAAAGAGAATCCTTCCCCAAGCGGCAGGGATTTTGCTGAAATGGTTGCCCATGTAGGCGAGCTGGAAAACCGGCTGGCCGAGGCCGTAGAGGAATTGAGAACCATGCGCCAGGAGCTTTTGCAGGTGCAGAACCGCTCCCTGAAAGCTGTTCTGAAAAGAAGCTGTAAAGCGTTGGAACAGAACATTTCTAATATGAGCCGGAAATTGTCAGAACTAAAGAAGCTCATAATTGGAGGGTGTAAAGAAGCCCTTGCTGCCTTTAAGAAACATGGTACGGCTGCCCTGGATGGCCTTTCCCGCTTTTTTCACATCAAGCCGCTGCTGGAGGGGATCAAAAAGGCGGCAGACGCCAGCATCCGTATTGACGATAACGCTGTCTCCAAAATCCAGAATTTTGCTGCGGAGTATCACCAGGCGGGCAGGCATTTGAAGAATATGGGCCGGACCCTGATAGGGAAAGAACCGGTGCAGGAGCCTAAAGCCCCCGGCAGACTGTCTAAAGTGATTGCCGCACCGTACAAAGTCAACCGGGCTTGCATGACCGCCGCAAAGCGGAATATTGAAAAAGCTATCGGCAGCCTGGACCGTTTACAGGAATCCTCAGAGCGCAGGCCATCCGTTTTGAAGGCCATGCAGGAAAATAGTGAAAAGGTACAGCCTGCGGCAAAAAAGGAGGCGCCGGTTAAGGCGGCGGACCGGGTGGAATTATGATGATGCGTACAAAAACAGATCTATTAGATACAATCGCAAGACGGTTAGGGGTGTCCCTTCCAGACCTGCGGGACTGGTGCCCGCTGTTATCTTTGCAGGCGCTTCTTGAAGTAGATAACCGTGCCTTTCCCGTAGAGGAATGGAACCGGGCGCTGGCTTACCTTTTAGGCAGACCTTGCGCCTTTTCTTATGTCTTTGAGGCAAAAGCATATACCAAAACCGTGATAAGGAGGTGGTGGTTTTAGTTGGCGAAGGAAATTGTGCATGAAGATTTTGGTGAAAAGATCGGCGGCGCTAAAAAGGACCTTTGGGCCGCCCGCGGGCTGTATGTGGATGACCTGCTGGGGATGAATGAACGCGAGGCCGAAAAGTATGTGAAAAAAGATAATGTCTGGAAAAAGCCGGATTATAACGCCTTGATTCAATCCGGTGTCCCGGTGGATATTCTGTACTTTCGGAAAGTGGTGCGTGACAGCCTGAACGCCTCCCCGCGGTATCTGCGTTCAGATGATACGCCTCAGAAGCGCCTGGCGCGGCAGAAAGAATATATCGCAACCGTCCGGCAGGTACAGGAAGCCGTTGAAAAGGTTCAGACAGTGCAGGATGCCATGGATGTATTCGACGCCCTTATTATTGACGGCGGTTACTGCGAGCGTATTTCCCGTGGGATTGGCGGCGGTTATATCCGGGCCACCCAAAAGGGTCGGGATAATCCGGTCATTACCGATAAGCTGGTAAATGCCCTGTATTTCCGTGGGGAACGGGACTTTGAAAGAAGAATCGTCCAGGGGGCCGTAAAGAAGCAGTTTGGCGTTCCCGCTGAACAAAAGATTCCCCGCGGCTATGAGATCCGGTTCAATGACGGCAAAAGGACCTACTCGAAGAATAATGACTGGCTTCCTGATACCTACTATGTCACAAAAGGCTATGCGATCCTGAAAACGAATTTTGCCACCCGTGAGGAAGCCCTGAAATGGGTACAGGATCTTGCCCGGCAGCGCGGAGCCAGCGGAAAACAGCGGTTTGTCCCGCAGCAGCTTTCTCGCGTCCGGCGCACTGGCCCGGATTACCGAGGAAATCGTGATGTGATCGGGCAGGATTATCTTGACGCCTTTGCTTTCCGTGGCGGTGAATTTGGGAACTGGATGACGCAGAATGACCGGCGTGCTTCCCTGAACATGGGGTTTGACGCCCTCAAAGACCTGGCGGCTGTCCTTAAGATCAGCGAAAAAGATATTTCCTACCAGGGAACACTCTCGATTGCCTTTGGCGCCCGCGGCAGCGGCAACGCCGCCGCCCACTACGAACCGCTGCGGAAGGTCATTAACCTTACCAAGATGCACGGGGCTGGTTCCCTGGCGCATGAGTGGTGGCATGGCCTGGATGATTACCTGGGCGTGAAAATGGGGGCAAAAGGCTTCCTTTCCGAACAATCCCGCCTGTATGAGCCATTTAAGAAGCTGATTGAAACCATGAAATATAAGCCGGAAACGCCGGAGCAGGCCGCGGCCCGGACAGAGGCGCAGGCAGAGCGTATCCGGAAAAATGCGGCGGGTTGGCTGGATTCGGCGGTCCTTGCCCCGCTCAAGCGGGCAGCGAATGACGAGATTCACATGGAGACTTACGCAGTCCTTCGGGAAGAATTTCTTTCAGGCGTTCCCGGTTCTGTGGAACAGCTAAGCGCTTTTAAAAAATCTGTGACCGGACGCGTTATTCCAAAAAGCGAACGTGACCGGCTGGAAATTTTTGAGCGTATGCTGTCCGGGATGCAGGATCAGGAACCCCCGCAGATTGGCCGTGTGGAAACGGATTTTTATAAAAACTCGGTCCGTATGGGCAAAGAGTGTGAAAAAGACGGCGGCTATTGGGAAAGCAATACAGAGATGACAGCCAGGGCTTTCGCCTGCTATATCAAAGATAAGCTGTCTCCTGAAATTTCGGATTACCTGGCAGGCCACGCAGACAGCGCCGCTGCTTTTGTCACCGGCAAGGATGGGAAAATAGAAATTTTGAAAGCCTTCCCGGAGGGTGAGGAACGAAAAGCTATCAATGCGGTTTTTGATGAAGTTTTCTCGGATCTGAAGCGGCAGCATTTTCTCACCCATTCCGATCACCCGCAGACATTAGAGGAAATCCGGCCGGCGGCGCCTGCGCCTTCCCGCATGGCTTCCATGCCGGTTATCACGGATGCAGAACAGCTTTCCCTCTTTGGCGGGGAGAAGCCTTCCCTCCTGGGGCAGCTTGCCGCTGCTAAGGGACAGGGCAAAACGCCGGCAGAGCCAAAGCAGATGAAACCCCATGAGCCGGAACTTTGATGGAGGTGAGAATTTGGAAGAAAACAAGGATTACCGTGTTTATCGTTATGGGGATGACTTAAAGCCTGGATATGAATTAAAAGTGGAACATAGTGTTTCCTGCGAAAATATTGATATTTCTGCTTTGATCGCCATGGGCACGGAAAGTTTGGAAGCCATGCGCCAGGGAAGCATTGACGGGGAACAGAAAGCCTATGAGATCGTTTTAGCCGCGGCTAAGCAATGGGAGCAGCAGGCGGCGGCGACACAGGCCATCAACCGGGCGTTGGAATATCTTCGGACCCCGGAGGTTTCTCATACTTCTAATCAGTGGCAATCGAAAAATAACTGGCGGAATGATGAGGAAATCAGCAACCGCGTTTACAAGATGACCTGCAGTGTTTGGGAAGATACGAAATATGACCGGGAAACGAAACAGAGCATACCGGTTGCCTGGTATGTCACCTGGGATGTCTCTGTAAATTCCCCTAAGAAGGGGTATGGAGAAAAAATTGCCGGGCAGAGTCAGAAACGCTATACCGATAAAAATGCTGCCATGAAGTATCTGGAAGGCCGGAAGAAAGCCTATTCTCATTTGTTCACGGAAATTTCCCCTCCGGTTCCAGAGCAATACAAAGACCATTTTACCGTACATGGCGCCCTTTTGCCCGGATATACCGAGGAAGGACAGGAACCGGAAAAGACTGTAACTGCGCCGGGGCGTGATTCGGGCAAGGCAGGACGGGCTTCGGTGCTGGAAAAGCTCTCAGACGCAAAGAGACAGGAAAAAGCAGCGCCTTTAAAAGCGCCGGATAAGAAAAAGGAGGATATTCATAGATGAAAGTTTTAATGGTGCAGCCTGGGGAAATCCCCCATGAAACAGATATTGAGTCGGGGCTTGGGTCTTTGCAGGCTGCGGTGGACGGTCCTATCCAGGCGGTTTATCCGTATGAGGACCCTGTGGCCCTGATCTGCAATGAGGAAGGAAAACTTATAGGGCTGCCTTTGAACCGTGCGCTTCGGGATGACATCGGAGAGATTTACGACATCATTGCCGGTAATTTTCTTATCACCGGGCTTGGAGAAGAAAGTTTTTCAGATCTTTCCCCTGACCTGATGGAAAAATATAAGGAACAATTTCTGGCGCCGGAATCGTTCGTGCGGATCGGCGGTAAGATCCTTGCCGTCAAGCAGCCGGTCCCCTCGCCGGAAGATAAAGAGAGGACACAAAAGCCGCCCCATAAATCCGGGCCGGAGCTTTAGGAAGGAGGCCAAAGATGCTGACAGCGACACGCGGCCCGTATGTGCTGGTGATCCAGCCGGACGATAATCCGTTCAATCCCCGTGAGGATGATAATTTCGGGAAAATGGTCTGTTTCCACCGGCGTTATCACCTGGGCGACCATCACAATTACATAGATAAAGATGACTTTCTCCGGGACCTTTACCTGAAAACAGTGGGTGACGATGAACGGGGCGCCCATCGTTATGAGCGGGCGCTGGACCTGATGAATTACAAGATCAAAGCCCCTTTTGGTTCTCCGGCCTATGAGCGTCAGGTGGATGAACGGCTGATGAAGGTGATCTCACAGAAATTCCTTATGCTGCCGCTGTATCTTTACGACCACAGCGGCATTACCATGAATACCACTGGCTTTTCCTGCCCCTGGGACAGCGGGCAGGTCGGATGGATCTACGCCTCCAAGGAAGATGCCCTCCGGGAGTTTGGCGGCAAGACCTTCACTGCCGCTATCCGGAAGAAAGCGGAGGACCGTATGCGCGGCGAGGTGGAATATTACGATTCCTACCTTCGCGGCGAGGCGTATGGTTTTGAACTGTATAAAGACGGCGAGCTGGAGGATAGCTGCTGGGGCTTTATCGGCAGTAACGAAGAAGCCTTAAAAGGCATTGAGGATTACCTGCCTGACGAGTGCAGCGGCATGACCGGTGAGCTGGTGGAAAGGGATTCCCCCCGATCCATGCTGAAAATGTTTCTCGACCATGCTCGTGTGCAGGTAACGCAGGCGGCCAAAGACTTTGAAAAGGCTCCCCGGCAGCAAACCCTCCAAACGGAGGCCCGGTGATTTCTACTTATTATATATCATGCGAAAGGAGGATGTGATTGCAGGAAGAACTTGAACGGAAATCCATATCCGTAACGGTCCAGGCCGCAAAACTGACGGGCCGTGTGATGCGGGCTGCTGTTGCCGCCGCCCTGCGGAAGATTGAAAAAGAGCGCACTACCCCAAAAGTCGGACGGAACAGTATGCGCCGCCTTACGGCGCAGACGCCGGACGCCCATAAGATCGAGGTTGAGGACCGGATTCGCTCTTTTGAGCGGTACGCAAAGAAATATAAAGTCCGCTACCATGTGGAGAAAGACATCAGCGTTTCCCCGCCTAAGTGGACCGTGTATTTTAAGGCAAGCCAGGCTGACGCGATTGAAGCCGCTTTCAAGAAATATACGCAAAAGACGGTAAAACGCGAAAACAGGCCGTCCCTTCTCTCCCAGCTATCGAAATTCAAAGAGATTGCGAGAAAGCTGGCCCGCGACCCTGTAAAAAACAAGGAGCATGGAGGGCCGGAACGATGAAGCCAGCGGACTTTGTGAAAAAGTATGTGCTGCCCAACCTGCCTTATCTTATATTCCTTTGGTTCTTTGCCAAGGTTGGCGAGGCGGTACGGCTGGCTCCCGGTGTTGACGCTTCTACAAAGCTGCTGGGACTGGCGGATGGCTTTACCCTGGCCTTTCAGACTTCTATGCCCGGCGCGGCGGTTGACTGGCTGGTTGGGCTGATCGGCGCTGCGCTGGTTCGTCTGGTGGTCTATGTGAAAGGGAAAAATGCCAAAAAGTACCGGAAGGATGTGGAATACGGGAGCGCCCGCTGGGGCACAAAGGCGGATATTGCCCCCTTTATGGACCCCAAGCCGGAAAACAACATCATCCTGACCCAGACGGAAGGGCTTATGATGTCCGGCAGACCCAAAAATCCGGCTTTTGCCCGGAATAAAAATGTGCTGGTGGTTGGCGGCTCTGGTTCCGGCAAGACCCGTTTTTTCATAAAACCAAACCTGATGCAGCTCCATTCTTCCTATGTAGTGACAGATCCGAAGGGCACTGTCCTGGTGGAGTGCGGAAAGCTGCTCTCCCGCGGCGCTCCCAAGCTGGGCAAGGACGGAAAGCCCCTACGCAATAAGAAAGGCAAGATCATTTATGAGCCTTATCAGATCAAGGTATTCAATACTATTAACTTTAAGAAAAGTATGCACTATAATCCCTTCGCGTATCTACATTCGGAGAAGGATATATTAAAGCTGGTAACAGTGCTGATCGCCAATACCAAAGGGGAAGGAAAATCCGGGGACGATTTTTGGGTGAAAGCCGAAACGTTGCTTTACACGGCGCTGATCGGCTACATTTATTATGAGGCTCCCAAGAATGAGCAGAATTTTTCCACTTTGGTAGAAATGATAAATGCCATGGAGGTTCGGGAGGATGATGAATCGTTCAAAAACGCGGTTGACCTTCTCTTTGACGCTTTGGAGCAGAAAGACCCGGACCACTTCGCCCTCCGGCAATATAAAAAATATAAACTGGCGGCTGGCAAGACAGCGAAGTCGATTTTGATTAGCTGCGGAGCCAGGCTTGCGCCTTTTGATATTGCGGAAGTCCGGGAGATCACCATGTATGACGAGCTGGAGCTGGATTTGGTCGGGGACCGGAAAACAGCCCTGTTCTTTATCATTTCCGATACGGACGCCACATTCAACTTCCTGGTGAGCATGGCCTATACGCAGCTTTTCAACCTGCTTTGTGAAAGAGCGGATGATAAGTATGGAGGCCGGCTGCCGGTGCATGTGCGCTGTCTGATCGACGAGGCGGCTAACATTGGGCAGATTCCGAACCTCGAAAAACTCATGGCAACGATCCGGTCCAGAGAGATTTCGGCCTGCCTGGTGCTGCAGGCGCAGAGCCAGTTGAAAGCACTGTATAAGGATAACATGGACACCATTATCGGCAACTGTGATTCCAGCTTATTCCTGGGAGGAAAGGAAGAAACCACCCTAAAAAGCTGGAGTGCCCTGCTGGGGAAAGAAACCATTGATATGTATAATACCAGCGTCACGAAAGGTACGCAGGAATCCCACGGCCAGAACTTCCAAAAGCTGGGCAAGGATCTGATGTCTATGGACGAGCTGGCTGTGATGGATGGCGGGAAGTGTCTGCTGCAGGTGCGTGGCGTCCGGCCCTTCCTGTCCAGAAAGTACGATATTACAAAACACCCCAATTATAAGTACCTTTCGGATTTTAACCCGAAAAATACGTTTGATATAGAAAAATACCTGTCTACCCGCTTGCGGGTGAAGCCGGACGATTTGTTCCTCAACTATGAGATCAGCCCGTCCGAGCTGGCGGAAGAATCCGCAGACGATACCGAATAGGCCCGCCGATCTGCAAATTTCCCATTCTTTTCGGCGGGCCTTGTTTTTTTATGCCCATTTTAAGGAGGTGCCTATTGGTAAGGAGCCGTGATTCTCCTGAATTTACTCATAATCCGCAGGATGTACGCCTGCGCTCGCCGCCCTCTGTTTGTTTTTCTTCAAGCAGCGGGCGGTTTTTTTGCGTTTCAGGCCAAAAACGGCCACAACATTATTTTTCATTTGATAAGGAGGTAATTACCCTAATATGAGTTTTTTCACTTCTGCTATTGATACCCTGCAGATTTTGGTTGTCGCGCTGGGCGCCGGTCTGGGCGCGTGGGGCGTCATCAACCTTTTGGAAGGATATGGCAACGACAATCCCGGAGCTAATGCTCATGTGCGGTAAAGTAACACACAAGAATTTGATAGACAGCCTTCACTATTCAGAAAAATTAACCAAAAAAAAGCAAAATTGAATTTGATAATTGATATAATAGCTAAAATATGGTACTATAAAACAAAAGGAGATGATGCCAATGGTTTGATGAAACACACAACAAAATATAACTTTTTAAGCAAAGGAGGAAGTCCATAATGAGAAAAATCAAAACAATATTAGGGATAGTTTTTTCTTTAGCTATTGTAACAACAATGAACACTACTGTTTTTGCAGCTAACGATTCAGGAATACCAGAACGTAGAGGAGTATATATACGAGAATGTGTAGGTTATGAGCCTAATTATACGAATATTGATTATACTCATAAATTATTAGGTTCTGTTTCAGGCGATAATACTCAAGGCTCAAGTCCTATGCAAATTACATATCAATATGAACAAAGCGGAACAACCACCGCATCTATTGCGGGTTATGCCAATGGCACAACAGAAGCAAATGTTGTTTTTGCAAAAATGCAGGCGGAAGTAGGAGTTGAAGTTACCGGTTCACGTAGTTGGACAAAAGGAACATCAGCGGGTGTCTCATATAGTATTGCACCGGGGAAATTTGAAGTGTTAAATGTTTATATTCCTGCTGTTAGAACAGCTGGTCGTTTAAAATACAAGGTTTATATGGACGGCTATCCTGAAAATGTTTTTTATGAATATAAAACATTAACAGAATCTTATGCACCACAAAAAAATTCTGTCCATTATAAAGTAACAACTTCTAGCTACTCAGCCATAAAAGTTCCAAAGGGAATGACGGTATACACGCCAACAGGAGTATATAAAGCACAATGAAAAACAAATTGTTTATATTACTATTAGCTTTTGTACTTTTGTTGAGTGCTTGTTCTAATAATTCTCCACCTGATGACAACACAAAAGAAGTACTGCCAGAGCTTGAAAGTGCCGGTTCTATTGAAAGCCGGGGCGAGAAATTTATTGAAAATTTTCCACAAGACTATCCTTCATTTGAATTATTAGAATATGTTTTTGGTTCCGCTGAAAATGCCCCAATACAACTGGTTGCGATAGCCCGAAATAAAGAAACTGGTTCATCAGCTACATTATTTGTGCTTGATGAAAATGGGGTAGGTCAGGTAGTTCTTGCAAGTGGTTATTCAGCGACATATTGCAAAGAAGATGGATTACAACTTGATAAAAACGTAATTTCTATTTCTTTGAATTTGGAAATCTCTAGTACAAATTCTGAAATTCACGACTTTAATATTACAGTAACACAGGAGGAAAATCAAGGTAAAGTCAATACAGTGTATTCTTCACAAGAAAACATCAGATCGAAAGTAGCAAATCCAGCCGAGCCAGTCAACGGCAAGTAAATGGGCTTCGCCCACCGTTGACAGCCCCGCCTGTCTTTGCAAATGTGTAGCCAAGAGGACGATAGCCCAAAGTGCTACCGCCCTCTTTTATTTTACAACTGAATAACCGCTGCCCCATAGCGGCACATGAAGCAGTAAGTCTGAAAAAGATTTGCTGCTTTTTTTGCGCCCATTTTTGGCAAATCGAGAAAGTATCGGTACTGATAAGTGAGCAGGGGGAAATTCCCGTTTTCTATCAAGCAGCGGGCAAAACACAGCTTCTGAAACGCCTTATTGTTGGGAAAGACCAAGCCGCCGGAAAAGTCTTTGCCAGAAAGAGAGGGAGAACGCCAGCCCGCAGCCTTTTATGAAAAAACTGGTTGCGATTTCCCGAAAAAGTGGCAGTAGGAAGTGAGCGGCAGTCCGGCAGTTTCTTAGAGCAAGATTCTACCGCAGTACCAAAATTCGCTTATCGCTCATTTTGCCCCTGCGGGAATCTTGTTGGGGAGTGCCTTCCCCAAACCCTGCCATGCGGCTTACGCCGCTTATCCCGCCGCAGCCATGCGGCAGTCGAAAGGAGGTTTTACCATGCGAAAACGATACAACACACCGCACCGCAGCCGGGTAGTCAAAACACGCATGACCGAGGAAGAATACGCCGAGTTTGCAGAAAGGCTTTCTGCCTACAACATGAGCCAAGCCGAGTTTATCCGGCAAGCCATAACCGGGGCAGCCATACGCCCCATCATAACCGTTTCTCCCGTCAATGATGAGCTGCTTGCCGCTGTTGGGAAGCTGACCGCCGAATACGGCAGGATCGGCGGCAACTTAAACCAGATAGCCCGGACGCTGAACGAGTGGCACAGCCCCTACCCGCAGCTTGCCGGGGAGGTACGGGCGGCGGTTTCCGACCTTGCTGCCCTAAAGTTTGAAGTCTTGCAGAAAGTGGGTGACGCTGTTGGCAACATTCAAACATATCAGCTCTAAAAATGCGGACTATGGCGCAGCGGAAGCCTACCTCACATTTGAGCATGACGAGTTTACCATGAAGCCCACCCTTGATGAAAACGGGCGGCTGATACCGAGGGAGGATTACCGCATTTCTTCCCTTAACTGCGGGGGCGAGGATTTCGCTGTTGCCTGTATGCGGGCTAATCTCCGCTATGAGAAAAACCAAAAACGGGAAGATGTGAAAAGCCACCACTATATCATCAGCTTTGACCCACGGGACGGGACAGACAACGGCTTGACCACAGACCGGGCGCAGGAACTGGGGGAACAGTTCTGCAAGGCACATTTCCCCGGACACCAAGCCCTAATCTGCACCCACCCGGACGGGCATAACCACAGCGGGAATATCCATGTGCATATCGTCATCAACTCCCTGCGGATTTACGAAGTCCCGCTTCTGCCCTACATGGACAGACCAGCCGACACAAGGGAGGGCTGCAAGCACCGCTGTACCAATGCCGCTATGGAATATTTCAAGAGTGAAGTCATGGAGATGTGCCACCGGGAGGGGCTTTACCAAATCGACCTCTTGAACGGCAGCAAGGAACGGATAACCGAACGGGAATACTGGGCGGCAAAGAAAGGGCAGCTTGCCCTTGATAAAGAGAACGCCGCCAGAGAAGCCGCCGGACAGCCGACCAAGCCCACCAAGTTTGAAACGGACAAGGCGAAGCTGCGCCGGACGATACGGCAGGCACTTTCCCAAGCTGCCAGCTTTGACGAGTTTTCTTCCCTTTTGCTGCGGGAGGGTGTGACCGTCAAGGAGAGCCGGGGGCGGCTTTCCTACCTCACGCCGGACAGGACGAAGCCTATCACAGCCCGGAAGCTGGGGGACGATTTTGACAAGGCTGCTGTCCTTGCCCTGCTTACGCAGAACGCCAACAGAGCCGCCGAACAGACCAAAGCCATACCCGAATACCCTGCCGCAGCTAAAAAGCCGTCACAAGGGGAAAAAACCGCAAAAACCACCCCGGCAGACAACACCTTGCAGCGCATGGTTGACCGGGAAGCCAAACGAGCCGAGGGCAAAGGCGTGGGCTATGACCGTTGGGCGGCAAAGCACAACCTAAAGCAGATGGCGGCTACCGTTACCGCCTATCAGCAGTACGGCTTTTCTTCCCCGGAGGAACTGGACGAAGCCTGTTCTGCCGCCTATGCCGCCATGCAGGAAAGCCTTGCAGAGCTGAAGCAGGTGGAAAAGACGCTGAACGGGAAAAAGGAGCTGCAACGACAGGTGCTTGCCTATTCCAAGACCCGCCCTGTCCGGGACGGGCTGAAACAGCAGAAAAACGCCAAAGCAAAAGCAGCCTACCGTCAGAAGTACGAAAGCGACTTTATCATAGCAGACGCAGCCGCCCGCTATTTCAGGGAGAACGGCATTTCCAAGCTGCCGAGCTATAAAGCCCTGCAAGCAGAGATTGAAACCCTTATCCAAGAGAAAAACAGCGGCTACAACGATTACCGGGCAAAACGGGAGGAATACCGCCGCTTACAGACTGTCAAGGGCAATATCGACCAGATTTTACACCGGGAGCGCAAGCCTGTGAAAAGGCAGGAACAGGAACGATAAAAACCGCCCCAAAATGTACCCGAACCTATACAGAACAAGGGGGCTGCCCCGTACCCTATCCGCAAATACCAAAGGATTTTTTGACGGGCTTATAGGGCAGAAAAACCCCGAAAATGATACCGAGATGATACAGAATTACCGCCGATACCGTCACACCAGCGGAAACGGCAGAAAGGAGCGCACCCATGCCAAGAATGAGCAAGAAACGGCGGCTGGAATGGTCTTTTTTCCTGCGGCAAGTGAAAGTCGGGAATTCCACCTGCGACCGTATCACATACAATGACCTCTGCCGGGGCTGTACCCATAGCTGCAAGCAGAGCTTCCGGGCGATTATCATACTCTGCCCCCACTACTACTCCAAACGCCGGAAAAAGGAGGACAGGGACAATGGCAGATAACCGCAAATATTACTACCTCAAGCTGAAAGAGAACTTTTTTGACAGCGACTCCATTGTGCTGCTGGAAGATATGAAAGACGGGATTTTATACTCCAATATCCTCTTGAAGCTGTACTTAAAATCGCTGAAAAACGGCGGGAAATTGCAGCTTGACGAGCATATCCCCTACACAGCGCAGATGATAGCGACACTGACCCGCCACCAGATAGGAACGGTTGAGAGGGCTTTGGAGATTTTCCGGCAGTTGGGGCTTGTGGAGCAGCTTGACAGCGGGGCTTTCTATATGACCGACATTGAGTTGATGATAGGACAGTCCTCTACCGAAGCCGAGCGAAAACGGGCTGCAAGGCTGGAAAACAAGGCACTTTTACCGCCCCGGACAAAAGGCGGACATTTGTCCGACATTCGTCCACCAGAGAAAGAGATAGAGTTAGAGAAAGAGATAGAGATAGAAAAAGAGAGAGAGGGAGAAACGGGACACCCCGCCCCCGCCGCTTATGGCAGATACAACAATGTGATACTGACCGATACAGAGCTTTCCGGGCTGAAAACAGAGCTGCCCGACAAGTGGGAGTATTATATTGACCGGCTTTCCTGCCATATCGCTTCCACTGGGAAGCAGTACCACAGCCATGCAGCCACCATTTACAAGTGGGCGCAGGAAGACGCTGCCAAAGGCAAGGCTGCCCCGAAACAGGGCATACCCGATTATTCATGCAAGGAGGGCGAGAGCTTATGAAAAACGAGATTGAAGCTATGATTACGGACATTACAGCCACTACCGCCGAAGCGGAGGACTACACAGGCGAGGACGGGCTTTTATACTGCGGCAAGTGCCATACGCCCAAAGAAGCCTACTTTGCAGAGGGAAAGACCTGTTTCGAGCGTGACCGCCACCCAACAGACTGCGACTGCCAGCGAGCAGCCCGTGAAAAGCAGCAAGCCGCCGAAAGCCGACAGAAGCACCTTGAAAAAGTGGAGGACTTGAAACGCCGGGGCTTTACCGACCCTGCTATGCGGAACTGGACATTTGAGCATGACAACGGCAGAAACCCACAGACCGAAACCGCCCGCTTTTATGTGGAGAGCTGGGAAACCATGCAGGCTGAAAATATCGGCTACCTGTTTTGGGGCGGCGTGGGGACAGGAAAAAGCTACCTTGCCGCCTGTATCGCCAACGCCCTTATGGAGAAAGAGGTTGCCGTCTGTATGACAAACTTTGCAACCATACTCAATGACCTTGCTGCCAGCTTTGATGGCAGGAACGAATATATTTCCCGCCTTTGCAGCTACCCCCTGCTGATACTTGATGATTTTGGTATGGAGCGAGGAACAGAATACGGGCTGGAACAGGTTTACAGCGTGATTGACAGCCGTTACCGAAGCGACAAGCCGCTGATCGCCACGACCAACCTCACGCTGGAGGAATTGCAGCACCCGCAGGACACGCCCCACGCCCGTATCTATGACAGGCTGACTTCCATGTGCGCCCCCGTCCGCTTCACGTGCAGCAACTTCCGAAAGGAAACCGCACAGGAAAAGCTGGAACGCTTAAAGCAACTGATGAAGCAGCGAAAGGAGAGCCTATGACAGAAACGAAACAGACAAGCACCACCAAAACAGACCGCCGCCCGGACTGTGTGACGGAAATCCGCATGGGCAACTCCGTCCTTACCGTTTCCGGCTTCTTCAAGCAGGGCGCAACCGATACCGCAGCCGACAAGATGATGAAAGTGCTGGAAGCGGAAGCTGCTACACAAAAAACGGCGATTTGACCGACCATAAAGAAGCAGATTTGACGCTTTTGCCGCTATACAGACCGCCGCCCCATGTGGTACAATCAAGGTACGGAATAGTGGGGCTGGCTGTCGGAAACGGAGGATTTTATGTTAAGACAGACCAACCAACAACCAATTACCGCCCTTTACCCAAGACTTTCCCATGAGGACGAGCTGCAAGGCGAGAGCAATTCCATTTCCAACCAAGAGTTACTATGTAAAGGGTGGTTTCTCCCACCTAATACATATGACTGCGGCTCATTTGTGGTGAATGGAACAGCAGTTGTAGGAAAGGAGTAGAATAATCCTTATAACCGCTGCAAATCAACACAAAAAGGAGCTGATTCTTATGAAATCTCTATTTGAGGAAATGGGCGGCACTTACCGTCAGGAGGGTGATTATCTTATCCCGAACCTTGCGCTGCCGGACGAACCAGAATACCAGATTGGCAAGTACGGGCGTATGCGCCGTAGCTATCTGAAAGAACATCGTCCGGTTCTCTATGCAAGCCTGCTCACAAGCGGAACGCTGCATCGGCACCTTGCCGAGATCGACCAAGCCTGTAACGAGCGTATGGCAATCATCGTTTCCGATATGGCAAGGCAGGAAGATGTGACCGAAGCGCTCAAAGCCGCCGACCAAATGGAATGGGTGCGCCGCATGAACAACATCCGCAGCCGCGCGGAGGAAATTGTTTTGACCGAGCTTGTATATGAATGACAAATGCCCGTTATTGGCTGCATGGCCGATAACGGGCATTATCTTTATTCTTTTGGTGCTATAAACTTGTATTTGCCCTTTCCAAAGCCGCTGACAGGCTCAATCAAATCCGCATTTTTCAGTTTTGTAATGAGATCCCCTGCGGCAGTAACAGAATCCTTTGCAATCGTACCTTGACTTGCGTTCAACTGGTCAATCGCAACCTCAATCGCAACATTTTCGCCCTCAATCGTAATCCTTCTCCTCAGTGCTGGCTACAAGTCGGTCAAAATCGCTCTGATACTGTCGATCCTGAATGACACGGTATTTCTCAAACTCGCTCTCGGCAAAGGCTTTTGCAATGGCTGCTGTCACTTTTCCTTTATGATGCAGCACTTCTTCCTCGTTAAACTGCAAAAACGCATCCAGCCGTGCGACCCAATCCCGCATATACATGATGTTTCCACGGCGCGCCTGTCGCTCGGCATAATCCAGATACATCGTGACGATTTCGTTCAGGCTTCCCATCTCAGTTTCATCCAGATAGTTTTTCGCTATCACAACATCGGATTTTCGGATTCTGCCGCTCGGTGCATTTTTCCATGTTGTAAGCCCCATATTCGGTTTCGTGCTGTCTGCCCGGTCATAGATGATCTCCGCTGCGGTGTGCTTTGTAATGGCGTAATGCAGTTTGTTTTGTACGGTGGCGAAAAACTCTTTTGTAACAGGACTGTCCACATCATAGTCTGCGCTGCATTGGGAGTATATGTCCGTGATTTTCTGATAAAAGCGCCGTTCACTGGAGCGAATGTCGCGGATGCGTTCCAGCTGTTCTTCAAAATAATCCTTCCCGAAGAAGTTCTGCGGCTCTTTCAGGCGCTCATCGTCCATGACATAGCCCTTGATAATGTACTCCTTCAGAATTCTGTTTGCCCAGATGCGGAACATGGTGGCTTTTTTGGAGTTCACCCGATAGCCGACTGCAATGATCGCGTCCAGATTATAGTACCGCGTGGGATAGTTTTTTCCGTCAGCCGCAGTTGTTTCCAAAACGGAAACAACTGAATCCTCCATCAATTCACCAGAGGTAAAGATATTCTTCAGGTGCTTTGAGATGGCAGCTTTCTGCACCTCAAACAGCTCCGCCATCTTTGCCTGCGTCAGCCATAAATTTTCCTGATATAGCAGGATTTCAACCTTGACATCGCCGTTGTCGGTTTTATAAAACAAAATTTCTCTTGTTTCATATGGAGTAAGTGCCATATTCTCATCCATTTTCCTCACCGTCCTGTCCCTTATTTTTCCCCCTGCTCTTATAGACATTATACTGATTCTTGCACCGGGCGCTGCAAAATGCGGAATTGGCCCGGCTGCCGAGGAACACCTTCTGGCAGTGCTTGCACAGCCGCAGCGGTTTTGCATCGTCCACCAGCATGAAGCTGAACATCATCTGGATACCCAGCAGCAGCGAATGAAAGTCCCAATAGATCGTCGGCTTCTCCAGCAGCTCAATATGATAACTGGGCGCAATGCCGCCGAAGGCAGCCATAGCCTTGCGGTAAAGATTTCTTGTATCCTCGTCAATATTGTCGTAGTCATTGTAGTACAGAATAGAGGTGGTCAGCGTGAACGCCCAATCCTTGAACTGCTGCGCTACCCAATCATACGGCTCAGCATACTCCCGCTGGAAGCTCATATTCTTTGCCATGGGTTCCTCCATGAAGGTCATGGTCAGGGCAATCATCATATTATCCCCGGAAACATTCCAACTGGATTCCACGCCCTTTTTCACCACATCCAGTTTGTCAAAGGGATAGAACAGGGCAAGGTAATCCTCTGTTGCCATGCTTTCTTCCTTGATGAAGTGATTCTTCGGCAGATAGACTGCCTCATAGTCCATAAATGACGGCGTGGTGGGCAGTGCCGTCATCAGCCCCAACAGACCGTAGTGGGTCACAAAAGTCAGAATTGCCTTTTCCACCTCGTCCTCCGGACTGCGGTTCATCATCAGCATCCCCACATTCAGTGCCTCCAGCACCATCTCGGAGGACTCCTTCAGC
This sequence comes from Clostridium sp. M62/1, assembly GCF_020736365.1. Lineage (NCBI taxonomy): Bacteria > Bacillati > Bacillota > Clostridia > Eubacteriales > Clostridiaceae > Clostridium > Clostridium sp. M62/1. Next base: position 233,474 of record NZ_CP085988.1, read on the forward strand.
GGGTTATAGATGTCGGGCTTCGCCGTCTTTTCCGGTGTGATATAGCGTTTTCCGTCCTTGCCGGTCTTGATCTCATAGCGGTCATACCGCACCCAATGGGAACGGGACTGTGCAAACAGATTGTTCATGACGCTGTTCCTCTCAAATCGTAATCTATCTATATATTAACCATATTACCATTGTATCAACCGTCCTTGGTATCGTCAAGGACGGCTTTCTTTTTTCTCGGCTTTGTTTTGTTCTCCCGGCGGATCACGGCATCTTTGCCCATGGTTTGCAGCAGCGCTTCATATTCCTCTACGAACTCGCGCTCCCGCAGGGTAAGGCCATGATCGTTTTCCAGCTTTTCGCTCAGATGCTCATACATCCGCTTTTGCAGCTTTTTCTGAATGGTCATCCGCAGCTTTCGGATATTCCGGTCGGACTGCCCGCGGAGGGTAGCAAGCCGTGCGGTGCTGTATTGCTTGACAAACAGGTAGTACAGCACCTCCTTCTGCTCATCACTGAGGGTGAAAAAGAGCTTGGAGAGAAAACTGTTTGCTGTCAGCTCATGCAGCTCGTAGGGACAGGAGAAGATGATGTCAAGAAAATTTCCCTGACAGAGCTGACGGAACCTCGGCAGATTCATCCAGAGGGGAGCAATCTTCGGATCAGGCACAGCCTGAAACTCCAACGGAACATCCCCGCGCAGGTTTTCGTGGTCACGCTCTCGGCGTTCCCGATTTCTGTCCAGCTTGTTCCACTCGTCTACCACAGTCAGAAAATCGGATTCCGTCCGGGCTGCTTCCTCCAGCCGCCGCAGAGCCTCTGCACGAATTTCCCGCTTGAGCCGTTTTTCGCTGGTGGGTGCGGCTTCCTCTTCCTCGTCCTCCAGCTCGGCATGATAGTCTCTGGGATGCTCGTCCTGCTCCAGCTCGCTTTCCAGCTCCAGCGTGAGTTCCTCTGCAAGCGCTTCCTCCAGTGTCTCGTCCTCCGGCGCACCGTCAGAGGAATCCTCCCAATCGGCAAAGCCGTCCGCATCCATTTCAAGGCCGGTTTTCTCTATTTGCTCCTCGGCATCTTTTTCCTCCTCGGAAAAATCATCATCCCACAGCAGTTCATCCTCCCATGGCTCCACGACAGCTTCACCTCCCCGAAAAAATATTTTTCTTTTTTTCAAAAACAGTTCCGGTTTACACCCCGTATTTCTCCTATTAGTAGAGAAAGTAATCTTAGCACAAGTTACACAGGTTACTTTCCGAGCCATCAGCGAAGAAAAGGAGGATATGGAGCATGGAAAAGCAACCGAAAGACACGGTTGGCTTACAGCCAACGGAACCAAACACATTATATCAAAAACCAACCAATCACGCAAGGAGGATGCCTATGGAGCAGAACAAACGAGAACAGTTTATCATCCGCCGGATCGGCGGCACCACCTACAAGGTCAGAGTCGTGTTCAACGAAAGTGGCGGCGAGACCATGGAGGATAAAATTTTGCGGATTGTACGCAATGATATGGTTACAAACGACGGAACCTATGGTATAATGGAGACACCACAAATGAGCCGACAGTCTGAAAGGAGCGCATCATGAGCGTGAAACAGACTGAAAGCAAAATTACCGCTCTCTATGAGCGGCTGTCCCGCGACGATGACAACGCCGGGGATAGCAATTCCATCGTGAATCAGAAAAAATACCTCGAAAGCTATGCCCAGCAGAAAGGCTACACCAACTGCCGACACTATACGGACGACGGCTGGAGCGGCGGTAATTTCGAGCGCCCGGCATGGAAGCAGCTCATCGCAGATATTGAGGCAGGCAAAGTCGCCCATGTGATCGTCAAGGATATGAGCCGGGCGGGGCGTGACTATCTGCAAACCGGATTTTACACGGAGGTATTCTTCCGACAGCACGGCGTCCACTTTGTGGCCATCGCCAACAGCGTGGACAGCGATGACCAGAACAGCAACGAGTTTGCCCCCTTCCTCAACATCATGAACGAGTGGTATCTGCGCGACCTGAGCCGCAAGCAGAAAACCGCCATCCGCGTCAAGGGAGAATCCGGCAAGCCCACCACCAACTGTGCCATTTACGGTTACAAGAAAGACCCGGAGAACAAATACCATTGGCTGATCGACGAGGAAGCTGCCGCCGTGGTGCGCCGCATTTTCCGATTGACCATCGAGGGCAAAGGACCCTACGATATTGCCCGTATTCTCTTTGAGGATAAGGTGGAGACGCCCGCCGTGTACTTCGGCAAGCAGGGCAAGGGCATCTGGAAAAGCAAGGAGGAATTTTCCAACCCCTATAACTGGAGTGGCTATGTCGTGGGGCAGATTCTCACCAAGCCGGAGTATATGGGGCATACGGTGAATTTCCGCTCCCACAAGCAGTCCTACAAGGACAAAAACGCCGTGATGAATCCCAGGGAGGACTGGCTGATCTTTGAGGATACCCACGAGGCTATTGTGGACAGGGAAACATGGGAGCTTGCACAAAAGCTCCGCAAGACGCCCAAGCGCATCGACACGCTGGGTGAAGCGAATCCGCTGACTGGTCTTTTGTACTGCGCCGATTGCGGAGAAAAGATGTATAACCATCGCTCCAAAGGCGGCACGGAGAATAATCCCTATCCCTCCGACTTCTTCGATTGTTCCTCCTATACGCTGGCGCATCAGAAACGGACAAGTGCCTGTTTTGGTCACTACATCTCCACCAAGGCCCTGCGCACACTGATTCTGGACACCATCCGCACGGTCAGCACCTTTGCGATTTCCAATCAGGAGGTGTTTATGGAAAAGGTGCGCTCTGCCTCCCAGCTCCGGCAGACGGAAGCGGCCAAGGATGCCAAGCGGAAGCTGAGCAAGGACAAGAAACGCATTGCCGAGCTGGACACCATCATCAAAAAGCTCTATGAATCCTTTGCTGTCGGGCGCATTACCGATGAGCGCTTTGACAGTCTGCTGGCAGATTACGAAGCCGAGCAGAAAGCGCTGCAAGCCTCTGTCACAGAGGCGGAAGAAAGGCTGTCCGCTTTCACAGAGGACACCGCCCGTGTGGAGCAGTTTCTGGAGCTGGCAAGGAAGTACACCGATTTTTCCGAGCTGACCACGCCCATGATCAACGAATTTATTGAGAAAATCATCGTCCACGCCCCAGAGCGCATCGACGGCGACCGGGTGCAGGAGGTAGAAATTCACCTTCGCTTTATCGGGCAGTTCGAGTTACCCGCACCGGAGCTGACCGTGGAAGAAATCAAGCGGCAGGAACAGCTCAAGCGGCACCGCATCAAAAGCCGGGAGCGGTATCAGAAAATCAAGGCTGGAGAACACGCTGTCGGTCAGCCCTTCACGCTGACCTGCAAGTGCTGCGGGCAGGAATTTGCATCCAAGCGGACAAATACCCTGTTTTGCGGCCCCAACTGCCGTACAAAATTTTACCGGCAGGAGGCGGCGGAGAGCCGCAGCCGGGCGTGTATCTGCGAAAGCTGCGGCAAGGAGTTTATCACAACGAGGTCAAATGTGAAATATTGCAGTGACGATTGTCGGTATGCAGCACAGATCAAGCGGCAGAGCGCACGAAAGAAAGCCTTGCGAGAAGCTAAGAACGAGAAAGAAACGAAAACAGCATAAGAAAAGACGCAGACGGCGGCTTGCCCCAGATCGGGCAGGCCGCCGTTTTTGCGCAGAAATGGAGGTATCATGCGTATTTTTGAAATCGTAAAAGAAAATGTCAATCTGCGGGAGGCGGCAGAACTGTATGGGATCGATGTGAACCGATACGGCAAAGCCCTCTGCCCCTTTCACAACGACCGGAACCCCAGCCTGTATGTGGCGGACGATCACTATTATTGCTTCGCCTGTGGGGAGCACGGAGACGTAATCGACTTTGTAGGCAAGCTGTTTCAGCTTTCGCCCTATGATGCGGCGCGGAAGCTGATGGCAGATTTTCATCTCAGCCCGGACAAGCCGCCCAGCGCAGCGGCGCTCCACGCAAAACGCATCCGAACAGAAGCACAGCAGCTCATGGAAAACGAGCGGCTGTGCTTTTCTGTTCTGTCGGATTACGCCCGTGTGCTGCGGGATTGGAAGGTGCGGTATGCGCCGCAATCTCCTGACGTGCCTGTTCACGCACGGTTCATGGAAGCCTGTCACAAGCTCGACGAAACGGAATACTATCTGGATATTCTGTGCGTCGGGGATTCCCACGAACGTGCCGAAGTGATTCATCAGCAGATGGCGGACGGAAAGCTGGACAGGCTACGACGGAGATTAGAGAAAATTCACAAGGAGGAATTGGAAGATGGATATGACACCGCAGGCGTGGCCTGACTGGTACGACGGCAGACACATCAATGAGGTGCTGTTCTGCCAACAGTTTCTGGAGAAGCACCCCATGAAATGTGTGCGCGGGCGGCTGTTCACGGTAGACGGGCTGATTGAGGACGAGGGACAGATCGGCAATCTTATTCTGGAGGAAATCTCCGGCGTGCTGACCTCCGGCCTGTCCAAAGTCGTGACAAATCTGCTGGCCAGCATCAAGCTGCAAGCGTATTCGCCGCCGCTGCCCATTGAGACGGACCGCATCCATGTTGCCAACGGAACGTATTTCATGGACGGCAGCTTTACCGCCGACAAGAGCTACTGCAACAACCGGCTGACCGTCGCTTATAATCCAAACGCACCCGCCCCGAAAAAGTGGCTGCAATTCCTTTCCGAGCTGCTGCAACCGGAGGATATTCCCACCTTGCAGGAGTTTTTGGGTTACTGCCTGCTGCCGACCACCAAGGGGCAGAAAATGCTCATGCTCATCGGTAAGGGCGGCGAAGGCAAAAGCCGCATCGGGCTGGTCATGCGCTCGCTGCTGGGCGACAGCATGAATACCACCAGCATCCAGAAGGTGGAGAGCAACCGGTTCAGCCGTGCGGATTTGGAAAACAAGCTCCTGATGGTAGATGACGATATGGATATGAGCGCTCTGCCCAAGACCAACTATATCAAATCCATCGTGACCTCCGAGTGCAAGATGGATATGGAGCGCAAGGGTGTTCAGAGCTATCAAAGTCAACTCTATGTCCGCTTTCTCTGCTTCGGCAACGGTGCGCTGACCGCCCTGCACGACAAGTCCGACGGTTTCTTTCGCCGCCAGATCGTGCTGACCACCAAAGACCGGCCCGCAGGCAGAGCAGACGATCCGTTTCTGGTGGATAAGCTGCTGCGGGAAAAGGAGGGCATCTTCCTCTGGTGTCTGGAGGGGCTGCGCCGGCTGATCGGGAACAACTATCAGTTCAGCATTTCCGGCAAGGCAAGAGAGAATATGGAGACGGTCAAGCGCAGCAGCAACAATGTGATCGAGTTTCTGCAATCTGAGGGCTATATCCGCTTTCGGGCAGACAGCGAAGCCAGCTCCAAGGCGATCTATGAAGCCTACACGAGATGGTGCGATGACAATGCGCAGAAGCCCATGTCGGCCAACCGGGTCAGCTCTGAGCTTGCACAAAACGAGCGGCTTTACAATGTAGAGGCCACCAACAATGTCCATGTCGGCGGCAAGCGGGTGCGCGGGTTTATGGGCATTGAGGTGGTCAATCCGCTGCCGTATTGAAAATGAAGAGCGGACCTCAAAATTGCCGTACACGCCGTACACTCTGTACGGCTGTTTTTGATTCCATCCTAAAAAACCGCTTTTGCTTGTGCGCACCGTGGAGTATTTCACGGCAGCGTGTAAAATCTGCCGCTGAACCGACGGTTGGTACACAAAACCGGCGTACAGAAGCGTACAGAAGCGTACAGAAGGCGGGCTTGCCGTACCAAGCCGTACACCGGTGGCTCAATTTTGCAGTCCAAAAAACAATCCTTGTGAAATCCGTGAAGATTTTCGCCGCAAGCCGAACGCACTGCACCATCCGGTGATTTACCGAAGCGTGAAGCCGCTGCACCTGACGGCGGCATATTCTGCCGCTTCGTATGCTCTCACACAGAACGATGAAGCCGATAGGGTGTTGTTATGAACAGGGCATCACGGACGGAAATCTGAGTTGATTTGCGGAACGGCAGATTTTTCACCGCAAAGCGCACACAGTTCACTTACTCAAAAACCAATATCACGAAAATATGGAGGTAAAAAGTTGATGAAATCCAATCTGAGAAATGAGATCAAGTCGTACATCGTCCGTCAGGGCATGACCATGCAGGAGGTGGTTGATCTGCTGCGGGACGAACACGGCTGGTCTGACAGTGTATCCAACCTGTCTAATAAGCTCCAGCGGGAATCCCTGCGCTATGTCGAAGCCGTCCAGCTTGCCGATGCGCTGGGTTTCGAGATCGTCTGGCAGAGGCGGAAGTGAGGAGGATTTTTCACATGACAGATGCAGAAAAGAAGCTGTTGCAGGCGCAGCACCGATTGGAGGAAGCGCAGGCACGGGATCGTGTCAAGGAGCGCAAAGCCAGAACACGCAGGCTCATTCAGGAGGGTGCGATTCTGGAAAAGGTGCTGCCAGAGGTGCGCACGATGGAACCGTCTGTGCTGGAGGGGTATCTTTCACGGAAGCTGGGAAAACAAATCTAAATTTCAGATGGGAGGTCTCCGGAAAAACGGGGGCCTTCCTCTTTTTTCTCCCGAAGGGCGCACTTACTCACCACCCCGAAGGGGCAGTGGTACTTGCCGTTGGCAAGCCGTGCGCTCTGCGAGGCAGATGCGGCTTCTGCGGAAGCCTCCAGACAATGCCACAGCTCCTGCGAGTGCTGCTGTCATCGTCTGCGCGATTGGGCAAATACCGTCGCTTCAACCGACGCTATTTTCCAACCGCCTGCGCAAACCTGCCACCGGCAGCTTTGCCGCAGAAATGGACAGGCGTTCAGCCCGTCCATTTTCTCTTTTACAAAAGAGAAACAGAAAAAAGAAAACGAGGTGAACGAACAATGGCAATTTACCATCTGGAAGCGAAGGTGGTCAGCCGGGGTGCGGGACGCTCCGCTGTGGCCGCCTCCGCTTATCTGAGCTGCTCCCGCTTGTATAACGATTACGACGGGATACAGCATGACTACACAAAAAAACAGGGACTTGTCTGGCAGGAAGTGTTTCTGCCGGAATATGCCCCGCAGGAATGGCAAGATCGTGAAAAGCTCTGGAACGCCGTGGAGGAAGTGGAGACAGCCAAAGACAGCCGTTTGGCACGGGAATTTGTCGTTGCCTTGCCCATAGAGCTGAACCGTGAGGAGCAGATTGAGTTGCTGCAAGAATTTATCCGGGAGCAGTTTGTGGCCGATGGAATGTGCGCCGACGCAGCCATCCACGACACCGACGGTCGCAACCCTCATGCCCACATTCTCTTGACGGTGCGCCCGTTGGATGAGCAGGGACACTGGCAGTACAAGACCGAGAAGGAATATCTCTGCATGAGAAACGGTGAGGAACGAGGTTTTACTGCCGCTGAGTTTAAGGCGGCACAGAACGAGCGATGGGAGAAACAATATCCCTACAAGGTCGGCAAAAAGAAGGTGTATATGGTTCCTTCCGAGGCCGATGCGCAGGGGCTTGCCCGTGCAGATAAGCACCCCAAAAGCACCCGCTACGGCAGACAGAATCCTATCTCCGAGCGCTGGAACAGTGAGGAGCAGCTTGCGGCATGGCGGGCGGTATGGGCAGATGTGTCCAACCGCTGTCTGGAACGCGCCGGGCACGAGGAACGCATTGACCACCGCAGCCATGCAGACCGAGGTTTGACCGAGCAGCCTACCATTCACGAGGGAGTGGTTGCCCGTGCATTGGAGAAGAAGGGTATCATCTCTGACCGCTGTGAAATCAACCGCCAGATCAAGGCTGACAATGCGTTGCTCCGGGAATTGAAAGCGACGGTCAAAAAGCTGATGCAGACAGTGAAGAACAGCGTTCCTGCCATAGCGGAGGCAATGGAAAAGTTGCGAGGCAGTATGCTGATTTTCAGTTATCAGCTTCGTCATATCGGCATTGGCAAGCACAACATCGGTAGGCGTGTCAAGGCAATCAAGCCAGAGTTAGAGCGATATACGGGCTTGGTGCAGCAGATCAAGGCGAAAAGCAAGGAATGTAAAAATCTGCTTGCGGAGAAAAAAGAAACGCCGTTTTATCAGATACCCAAGCTGCATGACCTTTCCCGCCGTATCGCAGAGCTGACTGAAGAATTGGAGGAACTGAATACCGAGAAAGAAATGCTGCTCCGTTCTCTGGACTGCGCCGATGATACCGGTATTTCTTCTGTAAAGAAGGATATTGCCGCAATGGAAAGTGCGCTGAAAAAACTGGAAGCGCAGGAGGCAAAGTATTCTGCTGAACTGGATGCCGCACTGAAGGAATACAGCGGATTGAAGGAACAGGCTTCAGAATTTGACGCCGGTGAGCTGATGGAGGCACGGCTTTCCATCCGTGGGGAAAAAGAACGCTCTGCGGTTACTCGTGTGCAGGACGCCTACGGCGAGAAATACGATTCGCTGATGATGTTTGACAGCAAGCGAGATGTTGCAAATCTGCTCCATGAGGAAGCGGAAGCACACTCCGTCCGGGAGCGCCTGCGACAGAAACAACAGACAAAGACGCAACGGCAAAGGAAACCCAAACACTACGAACAGGAACGGTGAATCCCGTTCCTGTTCAGTATTGTAAAACAGCATGGCGGCGTCCTCCCGTGGGCCGCCATGCCTTTAACTGCTGGGAATGACAGAAAGAAAGCAGCGGCCTTGATTTCTCAAAACCGCCACCAGTGAATATAAATTAAGCGTGAAAATGGGTCTGCCCAGCAGCGGTTTTTTTCTTTTCTGCCGCTGGGCAGATGTTTTTTCTTTAGATACATGATAAGAGGAATTTTTGAAGATTAAATGTGTTACTCCACTACGAACGGAATTCCATACTCCTTGGCAAAGGATTCAATATAGCTGTCTGCCGGACCGTAGATGGTGAGGTTGTCGCAACCGTCAAAATTTTCTTCGTCATCAATACTGGTTAGTGCATCTGTAAAGTGGAGTTCCATTAACCGGCAGCAGTTGGTAAATGTACCAATACCTACTAATTCCTGCACATTCTCGCCGAGAATGACTTGACGCAGGTTAGAGCAATTCCCAAAAGTCAGTCCTCTGAATACGGTTACACCCTCACAGATTACAAGTTCCACTGATTCATTGTTCGTAAATACTTCTTCTAATTCTTTTACGCTTTCCGGGATCAATACCGCACGCACAGGGTTATTGTTGGCAAAAACGTAATCATAGAAACCCGTAACCGGCTTGCCCTCAATCTCTTCAGGGATGACAACAACGGTATCGCTGCCCGTATAGCTTCTGATTTTGATACCATCATCCTCTACATCATAGGTGAAGTCTTCTGCCGGAGCGACTGCATGGTTGCGAAGCATTTCTTCGGTGATTGGGGAATTAGGGTCAACCTTGGTGTTCTGCGTCTTGTGATCTTCCTCTTCTGCGGTCACAGTGTTGTCCGTACTGCCGGTCGTGCCATCCGTGGCCTTGCCGCCGCAGGCCGTCATACCCAGCACCAGAACAAGTGCCAGAAACAGCGCTGGAAGCTTCTTATTCATTTTGCTCATGATATTTTCTCCTTTTTGGGATAAGTTTTAAAAAATCAGGAAACACCGCAAATAGAGCCAGAAAACGTTCGATCCAATTACATCTTCCGAAATTCTTGCACCTCCGTTCCAAAGTAACCGGATAAATAATAACGCCAGCTGAAAATAGTTTTATCGGGATCATTCATTAAATATTCCCAGTATAGGCTCCAAATTACCCACGACGCTTCTTCCGATTCGTTGCGTTTGTTAATGCAGATTACGCACAACATGCATTAGATTTGCAACTTCCATATCCGCTCTCAGATACGCATCCGTCATAAGTGCAGGCAAATCTCTGTAGCACTGGTAAATGTACGGGGTGGAGAGTCCACATCAATACGCCGATTTCAAAAAATATGTCAATATTTTTCGCAGAGTTTGCCACTCTATGTGAGAGCCTGTCTGCTATATTCAAAAACATTATAGCATTTGGATGGGCAAAAATCAATATCAACTAATATTTTAATATTGAGTAACCTGCAAGCCGACTGGTATAATACAGTCGGCTTGTTTAGTTTTTCACAGAATCATCAGCAAATTTATTTATCTTTACAATATGGGAAAAATACCCTTGACAAATCTCGTCTCAGAAGCGTATTCTTGAAACCTATGCAAAGCAGAACGGCTTTTCCAATCTGCGCTGGTACACGGACGACGGTTATTCTGGTGCGAACTTTCAAAGACCCGGTTTTCAAGCCATGCTTGCGGACATTGAAGCCGGAAAAGTCGGGACAGTTATCGTAAAGGATATGTCGAGGTTAGGGCGAAACTACCTGCAAGTGGGAATGTACACGGAAATGATTTTCCCACAGAAAGGTGTCCGCTTTATCGCTATCAATGACGGAGTGGACAGCGCACAAGGCGACAATGACTTTGCCCCGCTGCGGAATATCTTTAACGAATGGCTGGTGAGAGATACGAGCAAGAAAATCAAAGCAGTAAAACGCTCAAAAGGCATGAGTGGCAAGCCCATCACAAGCAAGCCTGTGTATGGCTACCTCATGGACGAGGACGAAAATTTCATTATTGACGAGGAAGCTGCACCCGTAGTCAAGCAGATATACAACCTCTGCCTTGCCGGGAACGGTCCGACTAAGATAGCCCGTATGCTCACAGAGCAGCAAATCCCCACGCCGGGGACGCTGGAATACCGTAGGACGGGCAGCACCCGCCGCTACCACCCCGGCTATGAGTGCAAGTGGGCGACCAATACCGTTGTGCATATCCTTGAAAACCGGGAATACACAGGCTGTCTGGTAAATTTCAAGACAGAAAAGCCCTCTTACAAAGTCAAGCACAGCGTAGAAAATCCCCCGGAGAAGCAAGTGATTTTCGAGAACCACCACGAGCCTATCATAGACACCCAGACATGGGAACGGGTGCAGGAACTTCGCAAGCAGCGCAAACGCCCCAACCGCTATGATGAAGTGGGCTTGTTCTCCGGCATACTGTTCTGTGCGGACTGCGGCAGCGTCATGTACCAGCAGCGATACCAGACGGACAAGCGCAAGCAGGACTGTTATATCTGCGGCAACTACAAGAAACGCACCCATGACTGTACGACGCACTTTATCCGCACCGACCTCTTGACCGCTGGTGTACTCTCCAATCTGCGGAAAGTGACAAGCTATGCGGCAAAGCATGAAGCCCGGTTTATGAAGCTCTTAATTGAGCAGAACGAGGACGGGGGCAAGCGCAGGAACGCCGCTAAGAAAAAGGAACTGGAAGCCGCTGAAAAGCGTATCGGTGAGCTTTCCGCCATTTTCAAGCGGCTGTATGAGGACAGCGTAAGCGGACGCATTTCTGACGAGCGTTTCACAGAGCTTTCGGCAGACTATGAAGCCGAACAGCAGGAATTGAAAGAGCGTGTTGCCAGAATACAGGCAGAGCTTTCTAAAGCGCAGGAAGCCACCGTAAACGCAGAAAAGTTTATGAACATTGTCCGCAAGCACATGAACTTTGAAGAACTGACCCACACCCTCTTGCGTGAGTTTGTAGAGAAAATCGTTGTGCATGAGTGCAGCTATGACGAGAACAAGACCCGCAGACAGGACATTGAGATTTATTATTCTTTTGTTGGCAAGGTGGACTTGCCCGAATAACCGCCCGACCTATCCGACACAATGCGCAAGTGCCGGATAGGAACGGCAAAATTTTTTACACTTCTATTACTTCTTTATCGCACATCAGTAAAAAGCCAGGGTATGAAACAGCTCATGGCTGGCGGCGGTATCGCAGTGGTAGGGATGACACTGATTCCGCTTCTGTCGGGCTTGTTCTAATCGTCCATGGACTGGTTATTTGGCTGGATAACAGACTGGATAAAACAGGGCTTAATCGACGCCATCACAGGACAATTTACAGGAATCTTTGAATCGGTCAACAACCAAGTAACCGATGTGGCCGCGCAGGTAGGCCAGACGCCCCAGGGCTGGAATGGCGGTGTTTTCAGTATGATCCAGACGCTATCGGAAACGGTAGTGCTGCCCATTGCCGGTATGATCTTAACTTTCGTGCTGGTGTATGAGCTGATCCAGATGATTCTTGAGAAAAACAACATGCACGAATTTGACACCTTCAACATCTTTAAGTGGGTGTTCAAGACCTTCGTTGCCACCTATCTGCTCACCAACTGTTTTACGATTGTGATGGCCGTATTCGATGTGGCGCAGACGGTTGTGGCGAACAGCGCGGGGATCATCAACGGAAATCTGGATGTGGCCGCGTCCATGGCCGACCTGGAAACACAGCTTCAAGCTATGGGGATTTGGGAACTGATCGGCCTATGGCTGGAAACCAATATCATCAACCTGTGCATGTGGATTTTGTCTATCGTGATTTTTGTGATCGTTTACGGAAGAATGATAGAAATTTATTTGACCGTGAGCATTGCGCCGATTCCTTTTTCCACACTTGCCAACCGCGAATGGGGCGCGATGGGGACCAATTACCTGCGCTCCCTGTTCGCCCTTGGCTTTCAGGGATTCCTTATCCTGATCTGCGTTGCGATTTACGCGGTGCTGGTCCAATCCATCCCATCTTCCAGCAGCGTACACGCCGCAATCTGGGGCACAGCAGGCTATACGGTGCTGCTGGCCTTTGCCCTGTTTAAGACAGGTTCGCTATCCAAATCTATTTTCAATGCACACTGACGTATGTTTTAAAAAGTAAAGGAGACATTTTATGAGTAATAACAATACTGCTGCAAATCCCACTGTCCCGGAAACAAGCGGGGACCTGCCTTTCAAGCTGGATGTGCGTGTCCGGCCTATCGCTCCTATGGGAAACCTGCTGGCCTACGCCAACGTCACCATCGGGGGCTGTTTTAAGATCGACGGCTTTCGGATCTGTTCCGGCGAAAAGGGGCTGTATGTCAATATGCCCTCCACCCAGGACAACAAAGGGAACTGGAGGGATGTCTGCTGGCCGGTGACGGCAGATTTTCGCCGCCAGCTTAATGAGGCGCTGATTGAAGGATACGGCGCGGCTATTGAAAACCTGCAGGCGACTTTGGAGGCTACGAAAGGCGCCGCGGAAAAGCCTTCGCTGACCGGGGCGCTGAAAGAGAACGCCGGTAAAGTGAAAAGCCAGCCGGTAAAGGCAGCCGCCGCCAAAGACGGTCCCTCCCGCTGATGCCGGAGACTAAAAAATACGGGATCATCTATGCGGACCCTCCCTGGCGTTACGATATGAAGCGGGGCCACGGGGTTGCGGAAAACCACTATCCCACAATGAGTATTGAAGAAATCTGCGCGCTTCCGGTTGCGGACCTTGCGGCCAAGGACAGCGCGCTTTTTCTTTGGGGTACATTTCCCCAGCTTAAAGAAGCGTTCCGTGTCATAGACGCCTGGGGATTCCAGTATAAAACACTGGCTTTCCTGTGGCTGAAACAAAACCGCAAAGCGGACACCTGGTTTTACGGTATGGGGTTCTGGACGCGCTCTAATGCGGAAGTGTGCCTTCTGGCTACCCGCGGCCATCCGAAACGGCAGAGCGCCGGAATCCATCAGTTTGTCATTTCCCATATCGAGCAGCACAGCAAAAAACCGGATATTGTGCGGGATAAGATCGTCAAGCTGATGGGCGACCAGCCCAGGGTAGAGCTTTTTGCCCGCCAGAAAACGTCGGGCTGGGATGTATGGGGCAACGAAGTCGATTGCACCATCACCCTCCCGGCGGGAAAGGAGGAAATTTGAGTTTGGAACAGGATGCAAAAAAACTGTTGATGGACAGACTGGACGATTGTCTGTCAATACACGCGGATATGCTGGACAGCACGAATATCGGCAGTATCTATGAATTGCAGGATTTGGCGGCCCTGCACTACTATCTGAAAGTTGAGCATGAATTTACGCCTGCGGAGGTAGAGGCTCTGCTGTCTTTTCAAGATCCGTTGGATGTGGCTCACTGGTGCTGGGAAGAAAACACACACGAACACAGTTTCCCGATTTGCGAATTGCTGGATAAAATCGACGCTTTCCAGAGGTTTGAACAGCTCAATGAGAAAACGTCCCCGGACCGGATGCTTGGCCTGATAAAACGCCTGGGACAAAATTGGGTAAGCCTTCGGGATGACTGGCTCTCCATGGATAAAGAGATACTGATTGAAAAGGTCCCGGAGATTGCGGCTGTGCAGGATGTCTACGCTTATATAACACAGGGTATGACCTTTGAAAAAAGCGAGGTGGAAGCGCTGCTGTCGCTGGAAAATCCTTTGAAATATCTTGCCGACAGATGGCCGAAGCCGGTATCTGACCTGATTGATATGGATGATCTTCTGGAGGAATATATCGGAGATATTCAGAGCAGCCCGGAATACCTTGCCCAGAAAGGGGAAGCAACGGCGCGGGAGTCGGTGCATGACCGGCTGCAAAAAGCCGCCCAGCGGGTAAGTACACAGGGTTCCCATGCAAAAGAAAGCCGAGATCCCCAGGTTCGGTAATGCCGACATTTTTTGATGATCTGATGGAAAAGCATTGTGTTTCCCCGGATGGCCTGCGTCATACGGGGAATTTATGATACGGAAAAGAAAGAAGGTGATTTTTTGCCCTATGTGCCAGTTCCAAAAGATTTGACGAAGGTTAAGACTAAAGTTGCCTTTAATCTGACGAAAAGGCAGCTTGTTTTTTTCAGCATTGCCGGGGCGGTTGGCCTGCCGGTGTATTTTCTCACCCGCACGGCGATTGGGAATACCGCTTCGGTGCTTTTGATGATCGGGCTTATGATGCCCTTTTTCTTTATGGCAATGTATGAGCGTGACGGCCAGCCCGCGGAGAAGATTCTGAAAAATATGATCCGTCACCGCCTGTGGCCGGAGACGCGCCCATACAAGACCCGGAACTTTTATAAAATCATGTCAAAGAAGGAGGAAATAAGTATTGCCAAAAACCAAACAGCAGGAAGCGCAGGAAAAGCGCCTGCAGGCAAACATCCAGCAGGCGCAAAAAAACCGGTCCGCAGTAAAAAAGGCCGGTAAAAAATCTGGGCCTCATGCAAAGCCGCCTGGCAAGGGCGGCTTTTTCAGTGGAGTAAAGCGGGACGCACCGCAGACAGCCCAGCAGACGATCCCCTACCGGGAGATCTATAAGGACGGGATCTGCCGCGTCAATGATAAGCTGTACACCAAGACCATTCAGTTTTTCGATATTAACTACCAGCTTGCCCAGGCGGACGATAAGGCGCAGATTTTCGAGAATTACTGTGATTTTCTCAATTACTTTGATTCCACGATCAGCGTCCAGCTCACCTTTATCAACCAGCGGGCCAATATGCAGGACTTTTCCAAAAGCATTGCGATCCCGCCCCAGGGGGACGAGTATGACGACATCCGGCGTGAGTACGCGGAGATGCTTAAAAACCAGCTCGAAAAAGGCAACAACGGCCTTGCCAAACGCAAGTATATCACTTTT
Source organism: Clostridium sp. M62/1 (assembly GCF_020736365.1). Lineage (NCBI taxonomy): Bacteria > Bacillati > Bacillota > Clostridia > Eubacteriales > Clostridiaceae > Clostridium > Clostridium sp. M62/1. Next base: position 248,960 of record NZ_CP085988.1, read on the forward strand.
GGCATTGAGGCGGACGACCTACGTACCGCCAAAATGCGGCTGGAACGCGTGGAAACGGATGTGCTGAACAACTTTAAGACCCTGGGCGTCCAGGCGGTCCCGTTAAGCGGGCTGGAACGGCTGGAGCTTCTGCACAGCCAGCTCCATCCAAGCGGCCAGGAGAAATTTAAGTTTGCCTGGAGCGACCTTGCCAAAACCGGCCTTTCCACAAAGGATTTTATCGCGCCCACCAGTTTTACCTTCTCCAAGGATGGCAAGACCTTCCGCATTGGGGAGTATTCCGGCGCCATGTCCTTTTTGCAGATCTTAGCGCCGGAGCTGACGGACCGGATGCTGGCCGAATTTCTGGACCTGGACGACGCAGTGACGGTCAACCTTCATATCCAGTCTATCGACCAGGCCACGGCGATCCGCAATATCAAGCGGAAAATGAGCGACCTGCAGAAAATGAAGATCGAGGAACAGAAAAAGGCGGTGCGGGCCGGATATGATATGGACATCATTCCCACGGACCTTGCCACCTACGGGGAGGAAGCCCAAAACCTGCTTCAAGACCTGCAGTCCCGGAATGAGCGTATGTTTTTGGTAACGGTGCTGGTGCAGAACATCGCCCCGAAAAGGCAAAAGCTGTTCAGTGACATTATGGCTGCCTCCGGCATTGCCCAAAAGTATAACTGCGCGCTGAAACGCCTGGACTACCAGCAGGAACAGGGCCTTATGTCCTCCCTGGCGCTGGGACAGAACCAGATCGAAATCCAGCGGGGACTTACCACCAGCAGCACCGCTATTTTCGTGCCCTTTACCACCTGTGAGTTGTTCCAGGATGGGCAGGCATTGTATTACGGCCTCAACGCCATTTCCTCAAACCTGATTATGGCGAAGCGCAAGCTGCTGAAAAACCCCAATGGACTGTTTCTTGGCACGCCCGGCAGCGGCAAATCATTCAGCGCCAAGCGCGAGATTGTCAACGTGTTCCTGCTGACGGATGATTCCATCATTATCGCGGACCCGGAAAATGAATATGGCCCGCTGGTAAAACGCTTTGGAAAACAGGGGCAGGTCATTGACCTTTCGCCTACTTCCTCTAATTATATCAATCCGCTGGACATCAACCTGGATTACAGCGATGACGAGAACCCCATTACATTAAAGAGCGATTTTGTTCTCTCTTTGTGTGATCTGATTATCGGCGGAAAGGATGGGCTTACCCCTATCGAGAAAACCATCATTGACCGCTGCACCCGCCTGGTGTACCGGGATTACCTGCAGGACCCCCGCCCGGAGAATATGCCAATCCTGGGGGACCTGTATGAGCTGCTTCGCAAACAGAGCGAGCCGGAGGCCCAGAATATCGCCACTGCCCTTGAAATCTATGTCAACGGCAGCTTAAATGTGTTCAACCACAGGAGCAATATCGACATGGACAGCCACCGCGTCCTGTGTTTCCAGCTTAAATCCCTGGGCAAAGCCTTAAAAGAGATCGGGCTGCTTATCATGCAGGATGCCGTGTGGAACCGCGTTACGGCCAACCGGGAGAAGCATAAAACGACTTGGTTCTATATTGATGAATTTCATCTCCTTCTCAAAGGCCAGACCGGTGCTTTTTCCGTTGAGATCTGGAAGCGTTTCAGAAAATGGGGCGGGATTCCAAGCGGCCTGACGCAGAACGTGAAGGATTTGCTGGCCTCCCGTGAGATCGAGAACATCTTTGAAAACTCGGATTTCATCTACATGCTGAACCAGGCCCAGGGCGACAGGCAGATTTTGGCGAAACAGCTTGGGATCAGCCCGACGCAGCTTTCCTATGTGACCCACAGCGGCCCCGGCGAGGGCCTTTTGTTTTTCGGGAATGTGATTATCCCCTTTGTCGATCACTTCCCGAAGGACACCAGCCTGTACCAGATCATGACGACCCGCCCGGAGGAAGTCGCGGAGGCCGGGACGTGATAACCTTCTTCACCGCCTGGCGTATGGGAGGTGATGCAGTTGCCAAGGGATGAAGAATTTAGGGCAAAAGAAAAGAAATTCCACAAGATGACCCGTGACGGGCTGGTGGAACGGGGCGCCGCTTCCGGCGAGGAAACCCGTATCAGCGGCCGGGAGCAGGATTTTGATTTGCGGCAGGCAAGGGATTCTCCTGACTCTTTGGAGGATTTGTCGGCCAAAGCCCGCCACACCCGGCAGCAAAGGCCGAAGGACGGAGACACCCCGCAGGCGGAACCGGTGGAAAATGGGGAGGCTTCCCCTTTGGAGGATTCGCGGCCACAGTCCCATGAGGACGCTCCGCAGGAGGAACCACGGGAAAAGCCTGGCAGCCGGCATACCCGCTATCAGCAGAAGTTTTCCGAGTCCAGCAGCGCCAGTGAAGCGGCCGCCGAGCAGCCCCGCACCTCGAAACTGCAATTTGCCGAGGACGAACTGCCGCCGGATGCCCCCGGCAAAAAGCTGGTGAAAGCCCGGCAGAAGGCGGAACGGACCGCCCGGAAGCTGGAACAGGCCGAAGGCAATCTTCCGGCCAGGCGGAAACTGCGGCTGGAGGTGGAGGTGGACGCTGCCACCGGCAATGCCAAACGGCACTTAAAATTTGAAAAAGAGGTGATTTCCCAACAGGAACACATAAAAGGCGCCAAGCCTCTGCGCCCGGTAAAAAAAGGCGCAAACGCGGCCATCGGATATGCCCACAAGAAGATCTATGAGAATGAGCATGAAAACGTGGGTATTGAAGCGGCCCACCGCACAGAGCTGGTGGCGGAGGGAGGGCTTCGCGCCCTGAACCACCGCCGGAAAACCGCCCCTTACCGTAAAGTGGCCCGGCTGCAGAAAAAGACGGTGAAAACCCGCGCAAGGGCGGCTTACCAGCAGGCCCTTCACGACACCCCCAAGCTGCAGAGCAATGTGTTTTCCCGCATGTGGCAGAAGCACCGCTTAAAAAGGGAGTACGCCAAGGCCGCCAGGACCGCCCGGCGCACCGGGCAGGCTGCCGGGAAAACGGCCGCTGTCACGAAAAAAGCCGGAGGCGCGGTTGGGCGTTTTGCCAGCCGCCACCCGGCCCTCTGCCTGATGGCGGCGCTGTTGTTCCTGATCGTCGTTCTGATTTTTTCGCTCTTTTCTTCCTGTTCCAGTATGGGGACGGGCGGGATCGGCGCGATTGCGGCGTCCAGCTATACCGCGGAAGATCAGGACATCAACAATGCCGAGCTGGTTTATACGGAATGGGAAACCGACCTGCAGATGCAGATTGACAATGCCGAAGCGGACCACCCCGGCTACGATGAATACCGCTACCATGTGGGCAATATCGGGCACAACCCCTTTGAGCTGATGGGATTCCTCACCGCGTCCTATCAAGCCTTCCAGTATGAGGATATTGAGGCCGTGCTGCAGGAGATCTTTGCCGAGCAGTATTCCCTCGCATTTGTGGAGGAAGTGGAGACCCGCACCCGCACGGAAACCCGGACGGACCCCAGTACCGGCGAGACTTATGAGGTAGAAGTGGCCTACGAGTGGCGGATTCTCAATATCAACCTGACGGCCAAATCCTTTACGGACGTGATCGCCGCCCGTATGGACACGGAACAGGCCCAGCTTTTTAATATCCTGATGATGACGAAGGGCAACCGCCAGTATGTCTCTAACGTGTTTGGCGATACCAACTGGCTCCCTTATGTCACAAGCTACTATGGCTACCGCGTCCACCCCATCAGCGGAGAAAAGAACTATCATAAGGCGGTGGATATTGGGATGCCCCAGGGCACGGAGATTTTGGCCGGGCATGACGGTGTGGTAACGCAGGCCGGGGAAGCAGGCAGCTACGGGCTGATTGCGGTGCTGGAGGGCGCCATGGAGGACGGGCGGACCCTTACCACAAAATACGCCCACTGCTCGGAACTTCTGGTGTCTGCCGGGCAGGAAGTCAAACAGGGGGATGTCATTGCCAAAGTGGGCAGCACCGGTGATTCCACCGGGCCGCACCTTCACCTGGAAGTGCTGGTGGATGGGCAGTACCTTAATCCCCTGTATTTTACCGATACCGGCGACCATACCGGAACCAGCCTGATCCCTGGAAGCGCGGGCGGACCGGAAATCCCCGCATATCCCGGCGCTCCTATGGGCGATGGCGATTATGCGGCGCTGATTACGGAGGCGCAGAAACATCTCGGAAAGCCTTATGTGTTCGGCGCTTCGGGACCAAACAGCTTTGATTGCAGCGGCTTTGTTTCCTATGTCCTCAATCAGAGCGGTGTTGCCAGTGTGGGACGCTCCACAGCCCAGGGGCTTTTCAACATGAGCACCCCTGTTTCCAGAGAGAACGCCCAGCCGGGAGACCTGATTTTCTTCACCGGCACCTATTCGGCGGGCACGCCTGTAACCCATGTAGGGATCTATATTGGCAACGGGCAGATGATCCATGCCGGGGACCCGGTGCAGTATGCCAATATCAATACATCCTACTGGACCGAACATTTTTACGCATTTGGGCGTATCTCAACCAATTAAAGATCGGAGGTAATAAATTGAATCCCAAAATTGACAAACTCGCAAGGGATATAGAAAAAACGGAAAAGAAAATCGCAGACCTGCAAAAAAAGCTGGAGCTTTTCAAAGAGGAAAAGACCCGGCTGGAGAACGAGGATTACGGCGATATTGGCCGTGATTTCCACATGACCCCGAAGGAGCTGGCGGAATTTTTGAAGGCGCACAGGGCTGGGACCCTTACGGTCCCGGAGGCCGCCCCTCCTGCGGGAGAACAGGAGGCCGGCCATGAAGAATAAAGTGAGGAATGTTCTGGCGGCGCTTGTGCTTTGCATGAGCGCCGTTGCCCTGCCTGTCACCGCTTACGCTTCCACGGGCAGCGATACCACGCCGCCCACCCTTACCGCGGCCTTAAAGGACGATAAGCTGGCGGTGGAGGCCAGCGATGATATGTCCGGCGTGGAGGCGGTGTATGTGGACGATACCCGTATCAACAGCCTTGTCAACGGCAAGGGTACCGTGGCCTTGAAGGATTATGCCGGGGACGGCAAGGAAGTGACGGTTTACGCGGTGGACTATTCCGGCAATCGCTCAAAAGAGGTAAAGCTGGATAACCCTTATTATGAGGAACCGGCGCAGACCCAGGCGGCTTCCTCTGCCGCGCCCCTATCTTCCGGTGGGGAGACCCAGGCTGCGCCTTCCACGACCCCCGCGCCTTCTCCTTCGGCAAACAATGCGTCCAACAGTGCAAGCAATTCGGAAAGCAGCCAGGCCGCCCAGACCCCTTCGACCTCCCAGGCAGAAACAGAGGCTTCTTCTGAAAGCCCTGCCGCGGAGGACGAAACGGAGTCGGCTGTGCCGGAAGGGGCATTTACCCCGGAAGGCACCGGCACGGTCCTGGACTCAGCCACCGGGCAGGAAGATGATAAGCAGTTTTATACCATCACCACCGCAGACGGAAATGTGTTTTACCTTATCATTGACGGGAAGCGGGATTCGGAAAACGTCTACTTCCTGAATGGCGTTACGGAGGAAGATCTGCTCTCCCTGGCCCAGCAGGATAATGGCGGCGAAAGCGCCATTGAGGTTGTCACCTGCAACTGTACGGAAAAATGCGAGGCGGGCGCGGTGAATACCGATTGCCCGGTCTGCAAAAATGACCTGAACGGCTGCCTGGGCAAAGTGATGGAAGAACCGGCGCCGGAAGAAACCGAACAGCCGGAAGCAGAGCCGGAGAAATCCGGCGGCAATACCGGCATGATTATCTTCCTGGTGATCGCTCTTGCGGCCGCTGGCGGGCTGGGCTACTACTTCAAGATCGTGCGCCCGAAACAGCAGGCGGCTATGGACGAGGACGAGTTCGAGGATGACGGTTACGGTGAGGATGATGAAACCAACGAGGCATACGGGGAACCGGATTACCTTACCGAAGATGATTTTGACGACAAGGACAGCAAATAAGGCTGTCCTTTATTTTTAAGAAAGTGAGGATTTTTCATGGAGAAAACAAAAACGTGCCGCCGCGGTCTGAAACGGCTGCTGGCCTTTCTTCTCAGCGCGCTGTGCCTCCTGGGGCTGCTGCCTATGTCTGCCTTTGCCATGGAGCCGGGGCAGACGGCAAGCTCCTGGCTGGGCGATCAGTATGTGGGTTCTGACGGGCAGCATTACTACTCGCCCGCGCCCTACACCTACCTGGTCTACAATTCCGATGGGACCATGGATGTACGCACCAGCTCCGGCGGCAGTGCTTACCGCCACTATATGCTGACCGTTTCCGATGGAAGCAGCCATCAGGTTTATTGTGTGGAGAGCGGGATTCCCTACAATACCTCTGATAATACCTATACATCAGAGAGCGGGACGAACAGCCAATACTTAAACCTGCTTCCTTCTGAGGCCAGACGGGGCATTACCCTGACTGCGATCTATGGCTGGAAGCCGGGCGCAAGCCTTCCGGTTTCCGGTATCAATGAGGATGATTATAAGATGGCGACCCAGATTATCCTCTGGGAATACCAGCAGCAGCTCCGCAGCGACCCATACAGCCGCCACGGAAACGGCCATGCGTCAGCGGACCAGTATTACAGCGTGATCGCCGGGCGCCCTGCGGAAAAAGCGTACAACTGGATCTTAGAGCAGGTGGCTTCCCATTCTACGGTCCCCTCTTTTACTTCTTCCAGTAAAGACGGGGCGCCGGAACTGGAACTGAAATGGGATTCGGAACAAAGAGTTTATACCCTGACCGTTGCCGATACGAATAACCTGGGGATCGACCTGGATCTGCTTTCCGGCAGCGGCGTGTCTGTCACAAGGAACGGCAATCAGTATACCTTCACAAGCAAGGATATGATTATGGACCCTGTGACGTTTGAATTTCGGAAAGATATTCCGGTTGCCAATGATATGCTGATCTGGGGCAGGCCCGGCTACCAGACCATGATGACCGGAGCCAGTGACCCGGTATCATTTTTTGTAAAGATCAAGACAGAAACCTATGGCACCGCAAAACTTGTCAAAACCAGCGAGGACGGCATTGTGTCCGGGATTTCCTTCAACATTTCCGGTACGGATCTTCTTGGAAATGAAATCAATGAGAACGTGACAACCGGGGAAAACGGGCAGATTGAAAAGAAGCTCCTTCCCGGCACTTATCTTGTGACAGAAATCCCGGTTGACCGCTATGTAACGCCTGCCTCGCAATATGTCACCATTGAAAGCGGCCAGACTTCCACCGTCCATTTCAGCAACATTTTGAAGAAATTCCGTGTCCATGTGGTAAAGAGCGATGCAGATACGGGAACGGCCCAGGGGGATGCGACCCTTGCCGGAGCGACTTACGGGATCTATAACAATGGTGAACTGGTAGATACCTACACTACGGATGCGGACGGCAGCTTTATGACCCGTTACTATGTATGCGGGGACGCCTGGACGATCCGGGAAATCTCACCCAGCACCGGGTACCTGCTCAACGAAACTGTCTACGAAGTCGGCGCTTCCCCTTCCCTGTATGAGATTGAGCTGAATACAGCGGAAAGCCAGGTCACAGAAACGGTGATCTACGGGAATATCCAGCTTGTGAAGCATACCGATGAGATGGACCCGGATGTGCCGGAGGATGAAAACACCGGAGAACCCAATGAGGGTGTAGTGGAACGCCCGGAGGAAGGCGCAGTATTTGAGATTTACTTAAAGGCCGCAGGCAGCTATGACAACGCAAAGGAAAGTGAGCGCGATCTGCTCACAACGGACAGCGATGGGTTTGCCGCTTCTAAACAGCTTCCTTACGGACACTATACCGTACACCAGGTTGCCGGTGAGGAAGGGAAAGGGTTTGTACCGGACTTTACGGTCTTTATTTCTTCCAATGGGGAAACATACAGCTATATCCTGAATAACCGTACCATTACGGCCCGCCTGAAGGTGGAAAAATGCGATGCGGAGACAGGGAATATCATTCCCATGACCGGAACCGGCTTCAAGATCAAAGACCTTTCCACCGGGGAATTTATCACCCAGGATGTCTACTACCCGAACCCGGAGACTCTTGATACTTTCTATGTTTCGGACGAAGGCTGGCTGATGCTGCCGGAACCTCTGCCTGTGGGGAATTACGAACTGCATGAGGTGGCTGCGCCATACGGCTATGTGTTATCCAATGAGCCTGTGCCTTTTACCATTGACGGCAGCGAGGCGACTGTAACCGTTACACAGTACAATATGCCGCAGAAAGGCCAGCTCACCATTACAAAGACCGGCGAGGTATTTGCTTCTGTCCAGGAAAACGATGGCCTCTATCAGCCGGTGTACGAGGTCCGGGGACTTCCCGGCGCAGTCTATGATGTGATTGCCGACGAAGATATTTATACCGGGGACGGTACCCTGCGGGTGGCAAAAGATACGGTAGTCGCTACCCTTACCACCGGGGAGGATGGAACGGCGGTCAGCGAACCGCAATACCTGGGCCGCTACCGTCTGGAGGAACGCCAGGCGCCGGAAGGCATGGTGCTGGACCCCACACCGATTTATACCGAGCTTACCTATGCCGGTCAGGATGTAGAGATCACCCAGGCGGCCATCGGGCTTTATGATGAACGCCAGAAGGTAGAGATCGACCTTCTGAAATCCCTGGAAACGGACGAAACCTTTGGCATTGGGCTTGGCGAGGAATACAAGGATATTTCCTTTGGCCTGTACGCTTCGGAGGACCTGACTGCCCTGGATGGCAGCGTGATTCCCGCGGGCGGGCTTCTGGAAGTCGTGGCGGTTGCGCCGGTAGAGGACGCGCCCGGCCAGTATTCGGCTGCCTTTGCCTCCGACCTGCCTTTTGGCAGCTTCTATGTCCAGGAGCGCACCACCAATGAGGCATTTGTGCTTTCCAATCAACAGTACCCGGTAGTCTTTGCGTATGCCGGGCAGGAAACCGCCCTGGTAACGATTGCGGTCAATGACGGCGAGGCCATTTCCAATGAAATGATCCGCGGGCGCATTGACGGTGTGAAATACGGCGAGGATCCCGAAGGCGGTGAGGACCTTACCCTGGAGGGCGCGCTGATCGGCCTGTTTGCTCCCGGCACGGAGGAATTTACCGAGGAAAATGCCCTCCTTGTGACAACTTCCGTGGAAAACGGCGCCTTCTCCTTTGAGGATGTGCCTTTCGGCCATTGGATCATCAAGGAAATTTCCAGCCCTTCGGCCCTGTACTCCATCAGCCCGGAACAGCACCATGTCTATATCGGCACCGATGGGCAGACCATTGAAATCGAGATCGACAATACCCTGATCCACGGTACGGTGCAGGTCATCAAGACCGAGGCTGTGGACGAATTGAAGTCTATCCAGGAGGACGAGGAAAACACTTCTGAAAGTGAGGCTGGCGAGACGGAAGAAAGCGCCGCTGATGATACCGGCGAGGACACTGCGGACAATCCATTCCTCCACCGGCTGCCCGGCGCTGTCTTTGAGCTTTATGAGGACACCAACGGCGATAAGGCATTTGATGAAGGCGACGCCCTGATCGGGGAGCTGACGGAAACCGATGAAGGTTTCCATGAATTGAGCGGCCTCTTGGCAAAGGGCTATTTTGTCAAAGAGAAAACTGCCCCGGAAGGCCACAAGCTGGACCCCAATGCTTATTACTTTGAGATCACCACGGACGGGCAGGTTGTCGTTGTGGAAAATGGTGAGGCTGGCCGCGGCTTTGTGAATGAGGCTTACCGCGGCAACCTGAAAATCACAAAAGATTCCAGCGATGGTCGCAAGGACGGCTTTGCCTTTGAGGTGAAAAGTGAGGATGGCACCTACTGCGAGACTTTCACAAGCCCGGAGGATGGTATCATCCTGATCGAAGGGCTGCGCGTGGGCAAATACACTGTGACCGAGGTTAAGAATAAGGCCAGTGAGGACTATATCATCCCGGATGGCGCTACGGTGGAGATCAAGGCCGATGAAACCGCCGAAGTGAGCTTCTTCAATGAAAAGCCGGAGGAAGAAACCCCGGAAACGCCTGATACGCCAGATACCCCGAATAACCCGACAACGCCTTCCAATCCTTCCAAGCCGGTCCCGCAGACAGGCGATGATTATAACCTGTATATCTGGATCGGCGTGCTGGGCGCGGCGGTGATCGGAAGCGGTGTTGCCCTTTTCCTGTGCGCTTACAAGAAAAAAGGCCAGAAGTCCAGTACCGGGCGCCGCAGAGCGGCAACGGGTGTGCTTCTGATCTGCATTGCCATGGCGGTAGGCAGCGGCTTTATGCTGGCGCGGGAAATCGGCCAGTACAAGGAAAGCGCCGATACCTATGCCGGGCTTTCGGAATATGTCACCCCGGCTGAAACGGATGGGGAAAATGGGAACGCGGAGGCGCCGGAGGAAACCGGCGCTTCCTCCATTTCTCTGCCCACGGTGGACTTTGAAAGCCTGCTGGCCCAGGGGCCGGATGTCAAGGCATGGCTGGAGCTTCCCGGCACGGTCATTCAGTACCCGGTGGCCCAGGGCGAGGATAACAGCTACTACCTGAAACACCTGTATGACGGTACGGCAAACAAGGTGGGCTGTCTGTTCATCGACTATGAAAACGCGGAGGATTTTTCCGACAACAACACGATCATCTATGGGCACAACATGCGGGACGGCTCTATGTTCTCCACGCTGGTGGAATACAAAGCGCAGGCTTATTATGACGAACATCCGGAAATGTACCTGGTAACGCCGGAAGGCGGTTATGTGGTCGAGGTGTTTTCCGCATTTGTGGCAAGCCCGGAGGAATCCGGCAGCGAAACTTCTCCCTGGGCGCTGGAATGGAAAGACAGCGGCGCTTATACGACCTGGCTTTCCGCAATGCAGGAGCGTTCTGTGATCGAAACGGGCGTCTCCGTCACTTCCAGCGACAAGGTGCTGACCCTTTCCACCTGTACCAATGGCGGCGCTGACCGCTTTATCGTCATGGGCAGGCTGGTAGATGTAACTGAATAACAATTTTTCATAAGATGGCGCGGGATGCCGGATGCTCCCGCGCCTATCTCTATATATGGAGGATTTGCAATGGTAAATAACATTGTTCCTATTCCCGGATATGTCCATCTCTACCGCTCCATGCTGCGGTTTTACGATATGCCCAGCGCGGAGCTGAAAGAAATGCTCTATCTTCTGAATACCGCCAACCTGGACAGCTATGGCTTCCACCACCCGGAGGCGCATGTGGTCGAGAGCGGCCCGGTAGCTTTCTGCGGCTGGCTGGATCATCGGTATGCCCGCCCTTACCGGACGGAAGTGCAGCTTTATAAATCCCTGCTGGCCCTGAAACGCAGCATTGACCGGGATTGTATTGTCACCTCCCAGCGGGAAGCCCTTCAAATGCTCCGGTGCGTGATCTCCAACCTGGAATACCGCTTTTATAAAGCCTACAACATGGAATTTGAGGATAAGCGCACGGTGTATTCCGAGTGTGCCTTCCGGCTGATCCCGCGGGAGAACGAACCCAGCGTGTGCCTGATGCACGATTGGATTTATCTTCCTACGGCGTAAAGTGGGGTGAGTTATGACACAAAAAGAATTTCAGGCTGTTTTTCGGGAACAGGTACGGCAGTGTGAAGGGCTTCTGATTCAGAAGGCCAAAGAATATACCGGCGACAACCCGGACCGGCTCAGCGCCTTCAAAGCGGCGGCTGCGATCCAGGACAGCACCCCGCAGCGTGCGTTGGCCGGGATGATGGCAAAGCACATCATCTCCATTTATGATATGTGCTTTACGGACCGGAAAACTTTTGAGCTGGCTGTCTGGGAGGAAAAGATCACTGACAGCCTTAACTATCTGTTTTTATTAAAAGCTGTGATAAAGGAGGAATTGGAATATCAACCAGATTGAAACTAAAATTTTGAACTGCACTGCGGTACAGGAAGCGGAGAAAAACATGGTGTTTGCGGCCAGGCTCACCCAGCGGGGCCATAAGATCCATTCTATGGATGACCTTCTGGCTCTTTATGAGAAAGGCTATACTTCCGAGACGGTCAAACGGATTGCCTCTCTGCCTCATCCCGCCGTACAGAAGTTTTCGGTTATCACGGTGGCGGTTGTGGGCGCCAGCAGGCGCTTTCTGGCGCAGATCACCCGGCACCAAAATGAAGTCAAATTTATCAGCGCGTCCCTGCAATACAGCAATTACGCGGGACAGGCCGATTTTGTGGTGCCTTATGAAATCCTTACGGCCAGCCAGTGGGTGCATGGTTTTTACCTAAAAAAATGCCGGGCTGCCATGGAGCATTACGCGGATATAGGAGCCTGTGGGATTTCCAGGGACGCCGCGGGGTACCTTGCCCCGCAGAGCCTCCGCAATGTGCTGATAATCAGCGCCACGCCTTACCAGTGGAAGCACATGATCGGCCAGCGGACTTGCCGCCGCAATACGGATGAAACACGCTTTGTCCTGCTGAAAATATGGGCGGACCTGTATGCGCTGGACCCGGAACTATTTAGCCCGGAACTTGCCGGCCCCTTCTGCCAGCGGGAGGGATGTCTGGAAAAAGATATGTCCTGCGGCTGCCCGTGTGAAAAAGGGGCGCTGCCTCTTGACCTGCTGCGTCAGGACTATCCTGCCGCACTGGAAGGAGGCCGCCAGTGAAAATCAGGATCATTGATTTCGGGCTGCCGGAGAACCACCGTCCCCTCCGCTCCCACGCCAATGACGCCGGGGCGGATGTCTATATGCCATTTGACTGTACCCTGGAGCCTGGCGGGATCGCTAAAATCCCGCTGGGCTTTGGCCTGGAGGTGCCGGACGGCTATGCTGCCTATGTGTTCCCAAGGAGCAGCCTTGCGGCAAAAGGGGTGGTCTGTGAACTGCCCCCTGTGGATTCCGGCTACCGGGGCGAAATCCATGCCATTGTCAGCAATGTGGGAAATGAGGCCCGGACGCTTCCGAAAGATTCCAGGATCGGGCAGCTTATCATCATGCCCGTGGTGATCGCGGACTTTGTAAATGACCTGGGCGGCGAACGCGGCAAGGGTGCTTTCGGCAGCACGGGGAAATAACTTTTGTCTTTGTATAAATATTTTCTGTGTGGATAACTTAAAAATAAGGCCAGGTACTATACAGATGTAACCAATCCTATATAATATTGGTTATATCCGGGAGCAAAATACGATTTTAAACTGTTTTATTCCTTACAAAGAATAGAAAGTGGCCAGCCTCCCTTATATGTGACTGACCACTTCTACTTTTTGTTATTCAGTTCTTTCATAATGCCGAGGATGTAAGACATTGTTTTGAAATCCAGCTTCTTTGCCTCTGTGATAAATTCCTTTAAAGCGGCGGGATTCGGATTGCCTTCATCGAAAAATTCCTGTGGTGTTACGCCCAGGTATTCACAGATATAAAAGAAGGATTGCATAGAAGGAAGCGTTTTCTTGTTCTCCACGTTGTTGATATAGTTGTTGGCCTGTCCAAGCGACAGCGACATATCCCGTGCGGAAACACCCTTCTGCATCCTCAATTTTGCCAGCCTTTCCGGGACAAAATCTTCGTACACCATAGTCACCTCCCATTCTATAATAGATTGTACCTTACAGGCTGGCTCTATTCGCTAAATGAAAAGGGGTATTTGAGTTGACACGCTAAATATAACCTATTAAAATAAGAGGTATGGTAGTTTTCAACTATCATCTGAAAGGGAGGCTGCAACATGAAAGAAAAAGTATGCGGAGTAACCGGACACCGGGAAATCCCCGCTGAATATATGGAGCAGGCAGAGCAAGGTCTGCGGCGCGAAATCGAAAAAGCCATTGCGGACGGCTATACTTACTTTATTTCCGGTTTTGCTGACGGTGCAGATCAGCTATTTGCCGGGATTGTTCTGGAAAAGGCCAAAGATAATCCGGCGCTGCGCCTGGAGGCGGCGATTCCTTACCGCAACCGCTATAAGCGGCTGATGGAGGACGAGCGGACCAGGGCCATGCTGGAGGCATGTGCGAAGGTCGAGGTTATCAGCGAAGAATGGGCTTCCAATGTCTATATGAAGCGCAACCGCTATATGGTAGGCCAGGCAGACCGGGTGATCGCTGTCTATGATGGGCGGGAAAAAGGCGGCACAGTGTCCACGATCCGCATGGTTCACGCCCAGCGGAAAGAAATGCGGGAGATCCCTGTGGGACCTTATCTTCCTGAAAGAATGATAAATCTTGGATATTTCAGGAATACTTCGGGTAGATAAGGATTTGTCAGTGTGGTAAAATAAGAAACATAAGTGGACAAATCCGTAATTTGGGGAGATGTTATTTATGGAAATAAAAAAAATAGATGAAATTCAAATTACCAACGCCATTGACCTAATTTGGTCAACATTTCTACAATTTGAAGCTCCTGATTATTCAGAGGAAGGTATTCAGTCATTCAAAGATTTTATAGATAATAAAGAAATACTTAAAACTTTAGAATTTTGGGGAGCGTACGATAATAAAGAGTTAAAAGGCGTTATTGCTACAAACGATAACCGAAAACATATTTGTTGTTTCTTCGTTAAAGCCCAGTATCATAGACAAGGTATTGGTAGAAAACTTTGGGAATATCTTCGTGAAAATAGTCAAAGTAAAGTCATTACAGTTAATTCTTCTCCGTATGCGGTTCCTGTCTATCATAAGTTGGGCTTTGTGGACTTGGACATTGAACAAGTATCTGATGGTATGAGATACACCCCTATGAAATATGAGCGTTAAATCCAAAGTTGTCAAATAAAACTGAATACCGTGAGCTTACGCCGCAGATCCTTTCTGCGGCGTTTTGCTATATAACCCTGGCGCAAAGGTATTCTTATCCCTTTGCGCTTTTTTCATATTCAAAATCCAAAGGAGGTGTGGCACATGTGGGGCGCAGTATCACATTTTCTGTCTTTCACGCTTGGCACAATCGCAGGCGTAACTTTGATGTGTCTGCTGCAGGCCGGAAGGCAGGCAGACGAGCAATTTACAAAATTCTTTGATAAAAAGGGAGGTTCGGACGAATGAAGTTAGTGATAGCCGAAAAGCCCAGCGTGGCCCAATCTTTGGCCGCAGTGCTGGGAGCAAAGGAGAAAAAAGATGGGTATCTGGAGGGCGGCGGTTGGCTGGTGTCCTGGTGCGTGGGCCATCTGGTGGAGCTGGCCCAACCGGAAGTCTATGGGGAGCAGTATGCCAAATGGCGGTATGCGGATCTGCCTATCCTTCCCACCCATTGGAAATATGATGTGGCAAAGGATAAGAAAAAGCAGCTTGGCGTCCTGCGCCGTTTGATGGAGGATAAACGTGTGGACGCTGTGGTGTGCGCTACCGATGCTGGCCGGGAAGGTGAACTGA
The DNA here is from genome assembly GCF_020736365.1 of Clostridium sp. M62/1. NCBI lineage: Bacteria > Bacillati > Bacillota > Clostridia > Eubacteriales > Clostridiaceae > Clostridium > Clostridium sp. M62/1. Next base: position 264,258 of record NZ_CP085988.1, read on the forward strand.
TCTTCCGGCTGGTCTATCAGCAGGCCGGGTGCAGCAAACCTATTCTCCGGCTCTGGATCAGCTCTATGGAGGACGCGGCTATCCGTGATGGATTTGAACACCTGCGGCCCGGCGCCGACTATGATCTGCTTTATCAGGCGGCGCTCTGCCGGGCAGGGGCGGACTGGCTTGTGGGAATTAACGCCACCCGCCTTTTCTCTGTCCTGTATGGCGATACCTTGAATGTGGGCCGTGTAATGACGCCGACACTGGCGCTGATCGTCCAGCGGGAAGATGCGATCCGCTCTTTCCAAAGCAAACCTTTCTATGTGCCGGAACTCACCTGCGGAGGGTTTACCGCTGCCGGGGAGAAGCTGGAGGACAAAGCGGCTGCGGAGGCAATACAGACAGTTTGTGATGGAAAGCCTGCCGTTGTCTGCAAAGTGGAGCGGCAGAAAAAGACTGTCCAGCCGCCCCGCCTTTACGATTTAACTACGTTGCAACGGGCGTGCAACCGCTTGTATGGCTTCACTGCCCAACAGACCCTTGATTATTTACAAAGCCTGTATGAGAAAAAGTTGGCGACCTATCCGAGAACAGATAGCCAGTATATCACAGCGGATATGCAGGCCACAGTCGGCTCTCTGGCCCTGTGGCTGTGGCAGAATATGCCTTTTGGCAAGGACAGCACCACGGCGCCGGAGCTGGAAGGAATCATTGATGACAGCAAGGTAACGGACCACCATGCCATTCTCCCCACAGTGGAGATAGCCCGCACCGACCTGTCTGCTTTGCCTGCCGGTGAGCGGGATGTCCTGATGCTTCTTGCCTGCCGCCTTCTCTGTGCTACCGCCCAGCCCCACCGCTTTGAGGCGGTGCTGGCAGTTTTAGAGTCCGAGGGCCATACATTTACCGCCAAAGGGAAAACGATTCTGCATGAGGGATGGAAAGGCATTGAACAGGCTTTCCGTGCCAGCCTGAAACAAAAACAGCCGGAGGACGGTGACGAAAATACGTCTTGTCTGCCGGAGCTGAAAAAAGGACAGAGATTTGAAAAAGCTGCCGCCACGATCCGGGAAGGCAAAACCAGCCCGCCCAAGCACTACACCGATGTGATATTTTGTGAGCGTAAGGAGTGGATAGGAATTGAAGAAAGGAGTTCAGCATGAGAAGAAAAAAAGATAAAAGCAATGGCATTACTGCTTTGTATGAAAGACTGTCTCGTGATGATGATAATGCTGGAGAGAGTAACAGTATAGTTCATCAAAAGCAAATGCTTGAAGATTATGCTATGAAACATGGTTTTACGAATCTTGTTCATTTTACCGATGATGGTTGGAGTGGAGCGACCTTTGACAGACCTTCATGGAACAGACTTGTTGAAGGTGTTAAAAACGGAGAAATCACTGCCTGTATCTGCAAAGATATGTCCAGAATCGGCAGAGACCATTTGCAAGTAGGTTTTTTCACTGACATTCTGTTTAGAGAAAAGGAAGTTCGATTTATAGCAATCAATAATGGTATTGACAGTGACCGTCAAGAAACCAGTGAGTTTGCCCCTTTTCTGAATATCATGAATGAGTGGTTTGTCAGGGACACAAGTAAGAAAATTAAAGCTGTACTGAAATCCAGAGGTTCTTCCGGCAACGCTCATACAAGTAATATCCCACCATACGGCTATTTGAAAGACCCCGAAAACCCCGACCATTGGATTATTGATGAAGAAGCTGCTGAAGTAGTCCGCAGAATTTATCGCATGACTATTGAGGGAAAAGGACCTTATCAGATAGCAAGAGAACTTTCAGAAGAAAAAATTGAAAGACCATCTTATTATCTTGGCAAAAAGGGACTTGGAAATCATGCAAGCAACTATGACAAAGAAAATCCGTATATGTGGCGAGGAAATCAGGTTACTACTCTGATTGCCCGACCAGAGTATATCGGAAAGACTGTCAACTTCAGGACATTCAAAAATTCCTATAAGGACAAAAAGACGAAAAGGGCAGATAAGGAAGATTGGGTGGTTTTTGATGATACACAAGAGCCTATTGTCGATGAAGAAACATGGCTGCTTGCTCAAAAGTTAAGACAGAATGTAAGAAAAGCAGATCCTATGGGCGAGCCTAATGTTCTGACCGGAAAGATTTACTGTGCTGATTGTGGTGCGCCGATGTATAATCACAGGCAGCGGAAAGGGCGAGAAAGAATATACTATACTGCCAAAGGCGAAAAAAGGACAAGTTATTCCAATCCGGCAGATTGTTATGAATGTTCCACATATAATCTTGCTTATCAGAAGTATGACCGACATTGTACTTGCCACCATATTTCAACAAAAGCACTTAAAAGCATCATTCTGAAAACCATACAGGAGACTTGCCATTATGTTTCTTTGAATGAGCGGGAGTTTGTTTATTCTCTGCAAGAAGAATCGGCGATGAAAGATATTGCTGTTTCTGAAACTGTAAAAAACCGCATTGAAAGAAATCAGAAGCGAGTTCACGAACTGGATATGCTTATCAGGAAAATCTATGAAGATAATGTGATTGGAAGATTGCCGGACAGACTTTTTCAGAGTATGCTTACTGATTATGAAAATGAGCAGAACGAGCTGAACAAGATTATTGAGACTGACACCGCTGATATGCAACGGATTATAGGCGGTCAAAATAATGTGGAGCGTTTTCTAAAGCTGGTTAAAAAGTATGAGAATATTACAGAACTTACTCCTGCCATGATAAATGAATTTATCGACAAAATTCTGGTTCACGAGCCACAAGGAAAAGGTGCAGACCGCACCACAGAGGTGGAGATATATCTTAACTATGTCGGGCAATTTCAAGTACCTGTGGAGCAGCATGAACCAACAGAGGAAGAAAGGATTGCTGCTGAAAAAGAGGCGGAACGACTTCGCAGAAAACGAGAATCCAATCGTAAGTATATGAAAAAGATTCGTGAGAAATCAAAAGAATTTGCGGAGCATGAGCGTATAGCAGAAGAAAAAAGTTCTGATAGCAATGTGTGTGTTGAACAGAACGTCACAAGCAAATCAAATCGGCAAAAAGTGAAAGGAGAAAAAATAGCATGACAGAATTGAAATCACGAATCCATGACAAAAGCAACGGTCTGGACTATGTTCTTGTGGGCGATTACTATGTGCCGGACTTGAAGCTACCGGAGGAACACCGCCCTATCGGTATGTGGGGCAGACTGCACAGGACATATTTGGAGCAGTACCGCCCTACAAGGTTCTCTGCCCTCTGTTTATCCGGCGAACTGCATACTTACCTTGCTGACCTGGACGAACAGGCAACGGAAAGGTGCAGCCTTATCATTGAGCAGATGAAACAAGCCGAGGGCGTGACCGAAACCATGAAAGCAGACAATCAGATGTTGTGGGTACAGTCCATGAACTCTATCCGTAACCGAGCCGAAGAAATCATCAGACAGGAAATGATTTACTGCTGATTTTATCAAGTCCAAAACCAACAAATTTGTATCGTAAACGAAGCGACAGGTATTTCCTTATGAAGTGTCTGTCGCTTTTCATTTATCAAACTTTAAGGAGGAAAACACAATGAAGATGAACCGGAATGAAATGGAAGCCCTTTATGCCTTTGGCTGTCCGAACCTGAAAGCAACTGTCGAGCGTTTGCGTATGGTAGCTGCCCTTGCACCCGATCCAGTGGCGAAGAAGCTGTTTTATATGCTTTCCGTCAAGCTGAGTGCTGAGGGTGTTGAAAGGTGGTATCGCTGCTTTTACTGCAAGCTGCGTGTGTTGAAAAACCATAGGGAGGGCTGCTATGACGAGACTGACGAAGATTGAGAAAGAAACAATCGTTCTCTTTAATGAGGGCGAGGACAAGGCAAATATCTACACCCACAACGCCGGATTGAAAAAGAGGTTGGCTGCTTTTGCTAAGAAGTACCCTGACCTTTGCCGACTGGAAAAATCCAATGTTCAAGGCGGTGTTTCTTATGAGCTGGCAAAGTCCCGTCTGTCTATCCGTTTCCTGCCGCCTTACAGTGAGGAACGCAGACAGAAAGCCAGCGAATATGCGAAAAAGCATGGGCTGAACAGCCAGCAGGGATAATGTGATAATCAGGGCTGATATGCGGTTAAAATGTCAGGTGCAGACCTGATGTTTTGACCGTTGCCTATCGCCTGTGAGGAAAGTATCGGGGACTATGGATTTTGCGGAAATGTGCGTTACAAGGCTTGAACAGGAACTCTGTACACAAAATTTTTTCTTCCATTCTTTAAGTTGATGAAGTATAATGAGATATGAAAAATTGAGGTTTTTAATACTCGATTTCAAACAATCATTTTTATATAGCTGGAACTATGGAGGGCAAAAATGAATAATTTTTTACGAATGTGTTTTAATATAATTACACAAATAGGTCCCTATTTAGTTGTACTTCTTCTTTTGAAATATCTTGTAAATCTTCAACAAAAGAGAGCTAAAGAACGAGAGGAAGAACAGAAAAAGGGAATAATTAGAACGCATTATACAATAAAAACAGAGAAATTCCTTGTCGTGGCATTTATCGTAGGTACAATATTTTTTGCTTGTTGTACGGCTATGAGTCTTAGGGAAAAAGAAGATATGTTTGTCATTTGTATATTTGGAATATTTTTTTTAGTAGGCATAAGCGGAATAGTCAATATGGTAATGTGGAAACTGGAAGTGAACGGAGATGAAATCACATGGCGTTCAACTTTTGGCAGAAAGAGAACTTTTCACTTTGAAGACATTACCTATTGCGAGAGAAAGAAAGGTTCTATGCGTGTATATGTAAATGGAGAAAAATTATTTACCATTGATAGTAATATTGACAAAGAAGAATTTATGGAGGATATAGAGAGAAGAAGAATCCCTGTAAAATCTTACTGGGCAAATCAGCATAAGAAAAATCGTAAATGACATAGATTTTATAACAGTACGATGTTAGACAACTGAATATGACCGTTAAGGTCAGGTGAAGAAACCGATGTATTGAGCGTAAAGCGATCATGCGTCGGTTTTTCTTATTTCATGAGCTGACAGAATTCCGACTGTATATCACCCGTGAGGAAAGTATCGGGGACTATGGATTTTGCAGAAATGTGCGTTACAGGTAAGTAAAAAAACTACTTGATAGAGTGTAAATTGAATTGTTCATATCGGTATGATATAATTTACTGAAATGAAGCAAGAAGGTGGACTTTTGTATGAAAAAATTTTTGAAAATATTGCTAATCGTTATAGGAATAGTTTTTTTGATTTTTGCAGCGCTGATATGTATTGGACTGTTTGTTGATTATGATGACCATATTGAAAATGGTCGTTATACTTATGTTCCGGAAGAAGAAAACAAAGGAAATGAGTATATCGAGTTTAAGTTGACAGATAATGGAAAAGACGATTCTAAACTTACATATTATAATTCTATCGAAGAAGCTATTTTGAATTCCCCCTTAAAAGCAGAACATGAAGATTTATCAGCTCCAGAAGATTTTCTTAATCATGTTGATGAAATATTGCATATATGGAATGGCAAACAGTATGATACGATTTTCTATCGAGCAGGAAGTGATAACGATCCCGTTCAAGGTTTTGTGATTGCACGCTGCAAAAAACAGATAGAAAATGAAAGTACACAATATGCGTTTGTAAATGCCACACCATCTGCCACTACACCAGATACCACTTATGGGGGAGACTTCAAAAAATTTATCCATTTATCTTTAACAATAAGTGATATTCAACAAGACTTAAATCCAAATTATCCAGATACCAGATTCGTTTTTGGCTATGCACATGATAAAGAAATTTACTCATTAGAAGTAGAGGGTCAAAAGCCAGATGGAATTATAGAATATGAAGAATATGGTAGAACGATGTATATGTGGTATTATAACGATTTGGAAAGCAATAAAAGAGGCGATTGTCTGAGCTACTCAGTAGATGTGCCAGAATAATTTTTCAAATTGGCTAATCTGCCACAACTGAATATGACCGTTAAGGTCAGATGAAGAAACCGATGTATTGAGCGTAAAGCGATCATGCGTCGGTTTTTCTTTTTGCAAAATAGTCCGGTGGACTGTTTTGCAAAACCGAAGGAACTGACAGAGCTTGAGACGGGGCGAAGTCAGTTTGTTCGGGCGGGAGTACAGAGGGTGCAACCCTTTGTGCATGGGTACAGGGAATGCAATACCCCTGTGCAGGTCAAGGGCGGCAGCCTTGCCCAGTTAAGTGGCGTTTCGCCACTTAGTACTGGGTATTACTTGACGCAGAAAGCCGCAAGGAATCAGCTTCGCTGCCCTTCTCCCCTGTCGGGGAAATCAAAAAGAAAAGGAGGAACTCATGTGAAATTAACAAGGCACAATGGACGAGCTGGAAAGAATGGCGTTTATAATCCGAAGCACAATGACCGCAGTTTTGACATTGCCAACAGCGAACACATTGACGAAGAACGAGCCAAACAAAATCTCTATTGGGACTGTTACAATGGCTTCCGCAATTTCAAAAATCCCGATAAGGAAAATGAGCTGTCTGCCACTTTTGAAGATGTGGAACAGCTTTTTTATCGTCAGCGGTATCGTGATTTTGTAACCGGACAGAACGAAAGAAATGTGAAGAACCGACACCCTGAAAGGAATAAGGAAACCGGTGATTTGCTCAAAAGCAAAAAGACCTGTCCAGAGGAAACGGTCTATCAGATTGGAACACTTGATAATCATGTTCCACCGGAACTGCTCATTGAGATTGTCACAGAATTTATGGAAATCGTAAATGAGCGTTTCGGCTCTCATGTCCATATCCTGAATTGGGCGCTGCACTTGGATGAAAGCACCCCTCATATTCACGAGCGTCATGTGTTCGACTGTGAAAATCAATATGGGGAGATTGCCCCACAACAGGAAAAGGCTTTGGAAGCACTGGGATTTGAACTGCCGGAACCGGAGAAGCCTGTCGGAAGAAAAAATAACCGCAAGATGACTTTCGATTCAGCCTGCCGAGTGTTGCTGTTCGATGTGGCGAAAAAGCATGGCTTACAACTGGAAGAAGAACCCGAATATGGTGGTCGTGCTTATCTGGAAAAACAGGACTATATTCTTTTCAAGCAAAAGGAGCAACTGGCAGCACAGGAGCAAAAGTTGGAAGAACTCACGATGAAGATTGAAGATGTGGAAGCTCTGGTGGACGAGGTTGCCGATATTGCCTATGACAAGGCGGTTGAGGTCGTTGCTGATACTGTAAAACTGGAAACGCACAAGGAGGATATTAAGCTGGTGGAGCAGTCTAAAGCGTGGGTTCTCTCCCCTGAGCGTAAGGCTTCAAAGAAAGAAGTTGAGTATGCAGTGAAACGATTGGATGGCGTGATTGCCAGAATCACAAACGCTATGAAATCAACCATTCAGAAAATCCAAACCACGCTGATGAAACCGGAGGTCAAAAAAGCCGGAACGGAGCAAATCAAGAAGAAAGCTAAAAGTTCCATTATAGAGCAGTTGAGCCGCAAAAAGAAAGAAATAGCAGAGCGTGAAGTCAGCCGGACGGATCAGGCAAAAAGCAAAAAACAGGATATGGAACTCTAAAGCACTTGCTGTTTTCACTTTGAAAATGACAGGTGCTTTTGCTTTAGGGAGTAAGAAAATATCTTCCATTCTTTAGGTTGATGAAGTATAATGATAGTAAGAAATTTTTTGTAATGACCTTAATCCAATAAGTGATTTTGCAATTATTCAGTAAAGGATGTAATTATATGAAAAAAGTATTGTTGCTTTCCAGTGTGATTATTATACTCGGTTTAACAGGCTGCTCTAACAAATATTTCAATGACTGGTTTAGCTCTGAACAAAATGAAACGGATAAGATGTGTCAACAAATTATCGAGGCATGTAAGCAACAGGATTCAGAGAAACTAAAATCTCTATTTTCCGAAGAAAGCAAAAAGAACATTGAGAATTTAGACACTGAAATCTCTGCTTTTTTCGATTATATTGAGGGCAGTATCCAAAGGTTTGAGGGCGATTGTGCATCATCAAGTGAAAGCAACTATGGTAAAAGGAAAACGGAATTGGATGGTATGTATCTCATATTGACAGAGAAGGAAAGGTATTGTATGAATTTTTATATGTATAGTCAGGATGATGAAAATGCCCAAAATGTGGGGATATATAAAATTGAAATTGCATTGGAGAGCGAAGTGGCTGAGGATAATTTTATATGGGATAATCCCCCAAACGGTATTTTTGTTGGAGGACAAAATTGATTTTTGTTATGAGAGAACATTAAAGTATAAATTTCGGATGGTATAAGAAAAACTGACTACAATTAAATCTTCACAGCTTTACTAAGCAGGAAATCTGAAAAGTTCTCCTGCTTTTTTGCACTCAAAATAGAATGTGGAACTCTAAGACACTTGCTGTCTTCGTTTTGAAAATGACAGGTGCTTTTGCTTTGGGAGGCAAGAAAAAATCTTCCATTCTTTAGGTTGATGAAGTATAATGTAAGCAACAAACTTGAAGTTTAAGGGGATGATATTATGGATTTTGCTATATTTAGATTGTTTATAAGAGTTTCATTATTTGTTATAGCGTTAATTGCTTGCATTATCTATCTAATTAAAAAAAGAAAACTTATCTATTCGATATTTTTTGATAAAGAAGCGATAAAAAAAGAATATACTGGAAAAAATGATATAATATTTCTTCGATTGGCTAATACCATTCTTGTTATAGTAGCTATTCTTTTAATCTTATATTTGAAAGATTTTGTTTTAGATATGCCTTACATCATAAACAAACAGTATAGTTATGCAGAAGGATATGTAACTGAACAATCTCATGGTGGTGCAGATATATCTTCTGAAAGAAGAAGTGTTTTTCTATATGATAAAGTTAAAGATGATGAAATCGAAATCACAGTATTTTCAAGGTATATTGATAAAAATACTTATTTAAAGGTACAATATCTTCCGCATACGAAATATGGTGCTATTGTAGAAATTAAATAATTCATTCTAAAAAGAAAATTTCCAGTTTGTATAACTGGCAACCCAACCACAATTAAATCTTCACAGCTTTGCTAAGCAGGAAATCTGAAAAGGTCTCCTGCTTTTTTGCACCTAAAATTAAATATGGAACTCTAAGGCACTTGCTGTTTTCGTTTTGAAAATGACAGGTGCTTTTTTCGTTTCAGGAAAGGAGTCACATGAATGTATTTGAAGTTGTAAAAGAAAATGTTACTGCCCGACAAGCCGCAGAAGCCTATGGCTTGAAAGTGGGTCGCACAGGTATGGCGTGCTGTCCGTTTCACTCAGATAAGTCCCCCAGTATGAAGCTGGATGAACGCTATTACTGTTTTGGCTGCGGAGCAACCGGAGACGCTGTTGATCTCACAGCGAAGCTATTCGGTATCGGGCTGAGGGAAGCTGCTGTCAAACTTGCTGAAGATTTTGGTCTTAACTATGACAGCCGACAAAAGCCCAGTGTCCGCCCTCGTATTCGTGAGCCGACACCGGAACAGAAGTATCAAAAAGGAGAAAATCATTGCTACAAGGTGCTGACGGATTATTTTCATCTTCTTAGAGAATGGGAAAAGAAATACGCTCCTAAACAGCCGGATGAGGAATGGAATCCCCTGTTTGCAGAAGCACTGCATAAGAAGAACTATATCGAATATCTGCTTGATATTCTTCTGTATGGTTCATTGGAGGAACGAAAAGCACTTGTGGCAGAACAGAGAAAGGAGGTGTTAAAACTTGAACAGCGAATTGCAGAACTGTCAGCAGACAGAACCATGCACAGTAGAAGAAATCCGAAACAGCTTAGAGCAGAGCGAGAAAGGTAAGGTTTATAATACTGCCGCAAATTATAAGCGTGTTCTGCAATATGACCCGCTTTTGAAAGGGGCTATCCGAAAAAATCTTCTGACCGAAAGAATCGACATTGTGAAGCCCCTCGGTTGGTATCGTGACAGCCCGACATTGACGGATGTGGATGTGAAATATCTGCTCCTATATTTTGAAGAAAACTATGGATTGACCGTAGAGAAGAAAATCATAGACGCAGTTGCGGTTATTGCCAATGAAAACCGTTACCACCCTGTCTGTGATTTTCTCAATGCCTTGCAATGGGACGGAACGGAACGCATACGCTTCTGTCTGCACCGCTTTCTCGGTTCTGATACAGATGATTACACCTATGAAGCATTGAAGTTGTTTCTGTTGGGTGCTATCTCACGAGCCTTTAAGCCGGGGTGTAAATTTGAGGTAATGCTCTGTCTTGTAGGCGGTCAGGGAGCCGGAAAGTCCTCTTTCTTCCGTTTGCTTGCGGTCAATGATGACTGGTTCTCTGATGATTTGAAAAAGCTGGATGATGAAAATGTGTACCGCAAAATGCAGGGGCATTGGATTATTGAAATGTCGGAAATGATTGCAACTGCCAACGCTAAGAGCATTGAAGAAATCAAGTCCTTTCTGAGCCGACAAAAGGAAACCTATAAGATACCCTATGAAACACATCCGGCAGACAGAAAACGACAATGTGTGTTTGGAGGTTCTTCTAATACCCTTGACTTTCTTCCCCTTGACCGAACAGGCAACCGCCGCTTCGTTCCGGTTATGGTCTATCCTGAAAGGGCTGAGGTTCATATTTTGGCGGATGAACAGGCTTCCAGAGAGTATATCAATCAGATGTGGGCAGAAGCTATGGAGATTTACAGAAGCGGCAATTTCCGTCTGAGATTCAGTCCGGCTATGAACGCTTATCTGAAAGCCCACCAAAAGGACTTTATGCCGGAGGACACAAAGGCAGGACAGATTTTAGATTATCTGGAACGCTATTCCGGCAGCATAGTCTGCTCCAAACAGCTTTACAAAGAAGCACTGGGGCATGATTATGACGAACCGAAACAATGGGAACTGCGAGAGATCAATGACATTATGAATAACGCTGTCACAGGCTGGAGGGCGTTCAGCAATCCGAGGTATTTTCCAGAGCCTTACCGCAGACAAAAAGGCTGGGAGCGTATCAGGAACGACAACGAGCCTGACAACAGCATGGATGGTTTTCAAGAAATCCCGACAGAGGAAATGGAACAGTTAGGGCTTCCGGAAGAATGGTTGAAGCAAAAATAAAAGCCAGTTGTCGCTTCGGTTGTCGAGCCGGTTGTCGGTCTGGTTGTCGGGTAAAAATCCCGAAAGCCTTGATATTGCGGCACTTTTCCCTCTCTGACAACCATGACAACCAATATTATAAAGAAAAAGGAAATAGTAAAAAGATAGTATCGCCCGATAAAGAAAAAAGGTTTTCTGATGTCCGTTGTCGGAACTTCGTTGTCAGACCTTTCCTTGTCGGGCTTTTTTCATTTAAGGAGGAATATCGTATGACAAATATTGTGAACAGTACACTACCCACCCAAAATAACCATTCGGAGAAAAACAAACCGGATGGAGTTTTTGTGATTAAGCAAGGCAAAACAAATTATAAAGTCAAAGTGTTTTTTGACCATAGTAGCGGTTTGACTGCGGAGGACAGGTTGAAACGCATTATTCAGGCAGAAGCAGAGAGAGAATCTGCGTAAGTAATATGAAAAATATCCACGCACCCCCTTGACAAAAGCTTTCAGAAGATTCTTTGCTTGCGGCTATGGAGACAGCCGGTGCGGAGGATATGCCGGAGGACGCCGAGCGGAAAGGGCTGGGCACTTCGGCCACCCGTGCCGCCACACTGGAAAAGCTGGTGTCCACGGGATTTGTCCAGCGGAAAAAGAAACAGCTTTTGCCTACGGATAAGGGCGTCAACCTGATTGCCGTCCTGCCCGATGTGATAAAATCCCCGGCGCTCACGGCAGAATGGGAGTCCATGCTGAAACAGGTGGAACGCGGAGAAATGACGGCTGACGCTTTCATGGAAGGAATTGCCGGTTTGATCCGTGACCTGATCCGGCAGAACACCGCCCCTGATCCGGCCTATTCCTCTTTGTTCGGAAGCAAAAATGCAGCCAATCGGGAAGCTGTCGGCACCTGCCCCCGGTGCGGCGGCGCTGTCTATGAGGGGAAGAAAGGCTTCTTCTGTGAAAATGAAGCCTGCGCCTTTGCTCTTTGGAAAGAAAACCGGTTCTTTTCCAGTAAAAAGAAAACCATCACAAAAACAGTTGCCGCGGCGCTCTTAAAGGAGGGCCGCGTTTCCATGTCCGGGCTTTTCAGTGAGAAAACCGGCAAAACCTATGACGCTGTGGTGGTGCTGGATGATACGGGCGAAAAGTATGTGAATTTCAAGCTGGAATTTCCGCAGCAGCGGGGACGGAAGAAATGACCGGCCCGCCGCGGGAGCTGACCCGCTCCGAGCGTGCAGCGATCCGAAGGCTGGTAACAGGCTTATGCGCCAACTATGACGAGCGGGAAAAGCTCTGCCTTCCCCTGGACTGCCCCTGCTATATGCTTCATAAATGGTGGACCGGCTGCCTTTGCCGGTATTTTGAGCGGTCTGTGCTGCCGGTTGAACCGGCGCTGGAAGCAGTTCTGACGGGAAACGATACTTCCCAGCGCCAGAAAAAATGCCCGGTATGCGGGAAGCTGTATCTTCCCACCACCAGCCAGGCGTATTGTTCTGACGCCTGCCGGATCTGGGCCAGACGGGACGCGGATAAAAAGCGCAAGCGCCGGATTCGCCAGCACAAGGGATGATATGTCTGCAACTTAGCCTATTTACGCCTTGATTTATAAGGCTTTCCGGCCACGCTTTTACAGGCGGCAAGAGATTTATACTCTGCCCCTCAATAGGAAGGTTAAGTTGCGGACAAAAGGTAAATGTAACTGGCCGGAAATCAACTTTTAGGAGGGATGTGTATTTGAAGATTGCGCGTGTATTTCCACGCCGTACAAAAGCAACGCCGGATGATCCTCTGGCATTTACCGGACCGCCGCCAAAGGGCGGCTTGCCGGATATTGAAGAAGTACATGTTTCTGTGGCCTTTACCTATGACATGGAGAAGGCGTGCCAGCTTGCTGAACAGTGGATGAAGCTGGGTGTCCCTGTCCACATGGGCGGCCCCGCTTTCAATATGCCTGGCGGTGATTTCATGCCGGGGATGTATCTGAAAAAAGGTTATGTTATCACTTCAAGGGGCTGCCCCAACCGCTGCTGGTTCTGTTCCGTCCCCAGGCGGGAAGGCGGAAGGCTTAGGGAACTGCCGATCACCGAAGGGAATATAGTGCTGGACGATAACCTGCTTGCCTGTTCCCGGCAGCATATTGAAGCGGTATTTGAAATGCTGGGCAGGCAGAAAGAGCTTCCGGCCTTTACGGGCGGGCTGGAGGCCCGCCTTCTTCGGCCCTGGCATGTGGACCTTCTGCGGGAATCCAGGACGCAGCGCATGTATTTTGCCTATGACACCCCGGATGATTATGAGCCGCTTGTGGAGGCCGGGCGGCTTTTGCAGGCCGGAGGATTCGAGAGAAAATCACATAAAGCCTGCTGTTATGTCCTGATCGGCTACCGGGGCGATACCATGGAGGCAGCGGAAAAACGTCTGCGGGACGCCTGGAAAGCCGGATTTATCCCTTATGCCATGCTCTACCGGGATGAAAAAGGCATTGTAGACAGCGAGTGGAGAAAATTTCAGCGGCTTTGGGTCCGTCCTGCGATTGTAATGAGCCAACTGAAAGAATCTGACGGGAGGTGATGATACGGAGAAGGAAAAACTTGAAGTCGTGCCGGTAGTCCCCGCAATGATGAAGCTGGATGTGGCGGTCCAGGCTTTTGATATGCAGGATATTTCAAACCGGCGCTTTATGTATAATCCCAAGACCGGTATTCTGGTTTTGGGCCAGCAGTACGGGAAAACAAGAGGGTTGCCCGGCAGCCATACCGATGATCTGGCTCAGGCCGGAATCAAAAACGGCTTTGATGATTTTGTGCGCGGCTGGGTGGGCACTGGAAAAAACTATCCCGCAGGGATTATTCATTTTGCCCCCCCCCAATGTAGACGCCCAAAACATTTCCCTGTTCAACCGGGCGTTTGACACTTTAGAAATGTTTCAGCGCAACGGTGCGCTTCCCGATACCGTAGTCCGGGGATTTGGCAGGCAGTGGGAACAGGCGCTTTCCGAAGTCCTTTCCCCGGCTCATAACGAGAGGATCTCAAACCAGGAGGAATCTATGGAAATTCAGAATATCACGGTGGAGGACCTTCGCCGTATGGAGGATAAAGAAGGGCTTGTTTTGCAGGGCTGCGGCGGTGATCCTGGCGAATGGGTCCAGGGGATCAATGACCTATTGGCGCAGAAAGGGATTCTTTTGGAAGGAACCACTTTTACCCATGTGAGCGTATTCCAAAATGAGGGGCTTACCTGCCTGCTGTTCCCTTTTGATGATGTCAAGCTGGATATAGGGAAACTTGCCATGTGGCGTCTGCAAACCCATGATACTTTTGGCGGCACCTGGTTATCCGATTATATCGACAACCGCCTGGGCCATGAACCGGCGCAGGAAACGCCAGGGAAACCGGATTGCCCGCTGATCGGCCAGGACGGGAACATTTTCAACCTGGTAGGCATTGCTTCCCGCACTCTCAAAGCCCATGGGATGCCAGAACAGGCGAAAGAAATGGCGGGCCGGGTATTTTCCTGTGACAGCTATCATAAGGCGCTTTGTATTATAGGGGAATATGTCAATATCACTTCGGCTGACCGGGAGGCCGGGCGGCCTCACTCTATCCGGCAGCAGCTTAAAAATAATAAAGCCCCGGAAACGGCTGCCCCTAAAAAGGCGGCAAAGGAGCCGGAACGATAAGGAGGATGTGAAATGGAACAGGTATATGGAGTTTGGGCGGTAAGAAGTGCCGCTTCCATGTTCGGCCATGCGGAAGCATGGTGCAAAGAAGATGGCCGCCCCCTGGAATTTGAATCCCTGGAGGCGGCCAAGGCTTATGCCCTGGAATTGAACCGTAAGGCAACGGCCAATGTCCGTTACTTTGTCAAAGAGAAGGAGCCGGAGCCAAACGCTGTAAGAGTCCCCGCCTCACAGCCGGATATAGAAGCTGTCGGCCCGGTGGACCGTGCGCCGAGAAATGAGGTTGCAGAAAAGCATAATGAGATCTCCGGCCGGCAGATGGCGCCGGAGGCGGACCCGGTTGTGGAGATCCGCTCTGCGGTACACAGCAACTATGCCAATATGGTCGCCATGCTTGCCGCTGACAATAAGGTATATCTTGGCCGGGAGGAACGCTATTCCTTTACCCCAGGCCAGCCGGGAAGCTATGACAACCGGGACGGCTCTTTATGTTTTGTGAGCGATATGCCGGAAATGTATTATTTCCTCTATGGGGAAGGCTGGTCGCACTCACAGGAGGAAATGCTGGACCGGGGGCTGACGATGGATCAGTATATGGAATTTGCCCGCCTGCAGGAAGGTGTTCTGCGGCAATTCACCCCGCGCCGGGAAATCCTGTTTGCGGGCCAGCCCTTCCAGGCGCCGGAAAACTATCTTCGCAGCGCGGAGCTGGACCTGGAGGGCGAAAAGGGCAACTACAACATGATTGACGGCATTGTGAATAACGACCCGCCGGTCCGGGCCGACCTTACCGATGGGCAGACCCATGAGGAAATAAGGGAGCTGGCCCCGGAAACACTGCCCAATGAGAAGCCTTCGATCATGGAAAAACTGCGGGCGGACCGCACGGCGCATGAGGCCCGTGGTTTTCAGCCTTCCCCGCCGGAAAGGGGGCTTTAAGGCTTGAAACTGAAATTTGAAAATGTGGACGTGGAACAATGCCTCCGCTCTGTTATGGAGCGGAACACAAAGCATTATCAATCTGATTTTGAATATGATGTTGGCAGCATGGAGCGTATCGCCCAAACAAAGCACCCGGAGCGTACCCCGCTGTTCTGGATGTCCCGCCCCTCCGGGACATGGTGCTTCCGGGAGCGGGATGTTTTTATCCGGGATTCCGATGCGTTTTACACCTGGCAGTTTTACAAAGATACCCGTGATACGATCCTTGCGTACACGGTGGAGATCACCGGCATGGAAGGCGCTGCAATCAAGGGAAATCTCTATACGCAGGATTACAGGGCTATGGCGGAGCATATTGAACGGATCGCCCTTCCCGCTGCGTCCGTGACCGTCCAGTTTGAAGGCCAGAGCGAGCCAATGGAATTTCGCTATGCGTATTACCATAAGCATAAGCTGTCCCTTCACGCCCAATTTGGCAAAGCCGAGAAATTCCGGCTGGAGCCGGCTGTTCCGGGCCTGCTGCGCGGGATTCTGGCAAGTGAACAGGAATACCGGCATAACTTTATACCCGGCGTGTTTGAAAATCACCTGGATCAAATGATTGCGGCAGAAAAGCGTTCTGTTACCCACTTTCTGAAAGAGGCCGCCGCAAATGCTCCGCGCCCGGCTCCTAACAAAAAGACAAAGGAACAGCCCCAGCGATGAAGGCCCCAAAAGAAAAACGCAGCGCCCAGATTCACATTTTGATTTCAGAACAGGAAATGGATAAGATCAGGGAACGCATGGCGCAGACCGGCATTACAAATACTTCGGCCTTTATCCGTAAAATGGCGATTGACGGGTATGTAATCAATCTGGATCTGTCCGAGGTTCGGGAGCTGACCCGGCTGCTGCGTATCTGCTCCAACAATCTGAACCAGTACGCCCGGAAAGCCCATGAAACCGGAAGTATCTATGGGGCTGATATTGCAGATCTGCAATCCCGCATGGATGGGCTGTGGGAAATTGCAAAAAAGCTGCTGACAGAATTTACAAACATTCCATGAACATTCAAAAAAACGGTTGCTTTCCTGTGGCCCGGAGCGGTAGAATTTTCATAGAAGAAGAAAACCTGTTTTTTAGAAGGGAGGCCATCGTATGGGCGCTGCTTTACTGGCCGTTGGCATAGAATTGTTGATCGGCATTGTGATCGGACTGATTGTGACGGTGATCGGGCTGTTTTTTGGAAACATCATTGTTTTTGACAGCATTGCGCTGGCAATCCTGGCGGGCTTTCTTTCCCACGGGCTTTTAGGCGTTCATCCTGCCCTGGCGGTTGTGATTGGCATTGCTGTCCTTTTGGGGCTTCTCCTGCTGCACTGTACCCGCCCCGGCTTCTGGCTGATCGGCGGCGGGCTGTCCGTTGTCTGGGGATTTATTTTTGCTACCATGGCCTATGAATTTTCCGGCAAAGATATGGTATGGACCTATGTAGTGTGGGTGCTGGGAGCCATACTGGTCTTTGCCCTTCACCTGCGGGCACGGTATAAAATTGCATAAGGTAAGGATTTGGCCCGCCGAACAACCGGCGGGCCGCTTTTTTTATTACATTGAAATGTTTTGACGGCGTACATTTTTCAAAGGAGGTGGGCAATGGCGACCACAAGGCTGATGCCCTTGCATATCGGTGAGGGACGCTCCTTCTCCACCGCAATCGAGGACATCATTGATTATGTAGAAAATCCAGAGAAAACCGACTATGGGAAGCTGATTTATGGTTTTGAGTGCGATACCCGCACAGCGGATGCGGAATTTACTTTAGCTAAGTGGCAGTATATTAACCAGGAAAAATCCAGATGAAGATAAGTTGTTGACTTCATTGTGATTATAGTGTATACTGTGTATTATAAAGCAGCACACCAACAGGAGGTGAGGAACTTGTGAAAATTGTAATCTCAAATACTTCTGACAGCCCCCTTTATCAACAAATCAAAGATCAAATTAAGGATGCTATTTTGAAAGAGGAACTGGTAGAAGGTGATCCGTTACCATCTATCAGAGCCTTTGCCAATGATCTGTCTGTTAGTGTACTTACAATACGACGGGTTTATGAAGAACTGGAACAAGAGGGATTTGTCACAAGCCAAGTTGGTATAGGAACTTTTGTATCAACAAGCAATCTGGAGCTATTGCGAGATTCTAAGCGCCGTCTCGTGGAACAAAAAATGCAGGATATGATTCAAACCGCAAAGTTGCTCAAAATTACTAAAGAAGAATTAAACATGATGATGGACATTTTGTATGAGGAGGGTTAATATGCAACCACTTTTAATAGTAGACGGTCTTAAAAAGACTTATCCTAATTTTATGTTAAATGAAGTGTCTTTTGCTGTTTATGAAGATTGTATTACTGGGTTTATCGGAGCAAATGGCGCTGGAAAAACTACCACTATACGCTCAATTCTGAATTTGATTTCGTGCGAGGCTGGAAGCATAAAATTTAAGGGCAAAGACACGAAAAAAGCAGAAAAGACTTTCAAAGATTCTATTGGCGTAGTATTTGATGAAGGTTTTTTTTATGACGAATTGACATTGACTCAGATGAAAAATCTTATTGCATCTTCCTATTCACAGTGGGACAATGGAGCCTATACACATTACTTAAATACTTTTTCTCTAAAGCCGGATCAAACAATTTCTTCTCTTTCACGGGGAATGAAGATGAAATTTTCGCTGGCGTTAGCTTTGTCGCATCATGCAGAGTTACTAATCATGGACGAACCTACAAGTGGCCTTGATCCACTTGTACGAAAACAGTTTATCGAAATACTGAAAGAATACATGGCTCAGGGCGGAAAAGCTGTATTTTATTCAACACACAATACTTCTGATTTGGATAAAGCTGCTGATATACTTGTAATGATTGACCACGGAAAAATTCTGTTTGAAGAAGATAAAGATATGCTGTTAGAAAGTCATCGTCTCGTGAAAGGAAAAGGTATATTACCCGCCGAGACTAAAAAGCTGTTCTTGAAAGTTGAGCAAGCGAAATATGGCTTTACAGGTGTTACAAATCAGGTAGAACAAACAAGAAGTATGTTCCCGGATGCTGTATTTGAACGAGTAACCGTTGAAGATATTATGCTTGCCCACATAAAGGAGGGTAAATCTATATGATTTTACAATTATTGAAAAAGGATTGTATCATAGCAAAGAATTATGTGGTTGCTGTTATTCTCATTGGGGTGGGTCTGCCTGTGCTTTTGGTCTGGCGACAGCCAGAAATGCTTGAAGTATTTGCGCTTCCCGGAGCTGTCTTTATCTCCTCTGTTGCGTTTAATCTTGCTGTTTCTGAAAAGGAAAATAAGTATCCAAAAGCAACAGCTCTGCTTTGCGCTACTCCTTACAATAGAGGGAAATTGGTAGAGGAAAAATATCTGCTCTACTTTTTGATTTATCTTTATTGTTGCGTGATCTTTTGGATTGAAATGCAATTTATTCCTGAACTGGCTGCTATCGATTTTGGACGTTCTGCCGTCATTGTATTTTGGATTCAAGTTATTTGCATGGGTATATTTCTTCCTATTCAATATCGATTTGGGTATGAAAAAACAAAGCTGTTAGCGATGCTGTTGGTTATTGCTGGTCCTGTACTTATGAGTTTGGCTAATTCTATTGCAGTACCGGTAACAATTACTCAGCCGTTTTCTGCAGTTCCTGGCGCAATGTATATTGTGCTTTGGGTAATTGGTGGTGCTCTTTGGATTTTCTCGATGCTTGTATCGAAGAAGATTTTTTCAAAGAAAGACCTATTTTGAGATACAGAGTAAGTAGAAAATGCCGGATGCGGCGGTCTGTTGACCCCACATCCGGCATTTTCAACCGGCTATATAAAAATTTCAAAAGGAGGTGAACAATGGCGACCACAAGGCTGATGCCTTTGCATATCGGAGAGGGCCGATCCTTCTCTACCGCAATCGAGGACATCATTGATTATGTAGAAAATCCAGAGAAAACCGACTATGGGAAGCTGATTTACGGTTTTGAGTGCGATACCCGCACAGCGGATGCGGAATTTACTTTAGCCAAGCGGCAGTATATCCACCAGACCGGCAGAGTCCGGGGCGCGGATGACGTGATTGCCTACCATTTCCGGCAGGCGTTTAAGCCGGGTGAAGTGACGCCGGAGGAAGCCAATCAGATCGGCCAGGAGCTTGCCATGAGGCTGACGAAGGGAAACAACGCTTTTATCGTCTGCACGCACATAGATAAGCACCATGTCCATAATCACATCATCGTGAGCGCGGTAAACCTGGAATGTACCAAGAAATTCCGCAACTTCTGGGGTTCCTCCTGGGCCTTGCGCCGGATCAGCGATAAGCTGTGTTTGGAGCATGGCCTTTCCATTGTGGAAGATCCCAAGCCCAGCCGCGGCCATTATGGGAAATGGCTGGGCGATAGAAACAAACCACTATCCTTTCAGAACCAGATCCGGCAGGCTATTGACGCCGCCCTGGAGCAGTCCCCCTCCACTTTTGAGGATTTCCTGAAAATTTTGGAAGCGTCCGGCGTGGAAGTCACCCGGCGCGGGAAATCTGTCAATTTTCGTGTCTCCGGGCAAAAGAAACCTACTCGCTGCAATACTCTGAAAGGCGGCTACACGGAACAGGCCATACGGGAAAGGATCGCCGGAACCTATATTTCCTCTGTTCAGCCCAAACGGTCCCATTCTTCGGTGAGGATGCTGATTGATATTGATGCCGCAATGCGTTCCGGTAAAGGCGCCGGTTACGAGCGCTGGGCCAAAGTGTTCAATGTGAAGCAGCTTGCGAAAGCTGTGGCTTACCTGAAAGAGCATGGGGATATGAGCTATGAGGACCTCCAAGCAAAGGCCCAGGCCACGACTTCCCGGTTTAATGAGCTTTCCACGCAGATCAAGGACATGGAAAGCCGTTTATCTCAAAATGGAGAATTGCAGAAACAGATCGTCAACTACTCTAAGACGAGAGCTGTCTATATTGAATACCGAAAAGCCGGTTACAGCAAAAAGTTCCGGGCCGAGCATGAGGCTGACATCCTGATCCACCAGGCGGCAAAGAAATACTTTGACAGCCTGGGTGTGGAGAAGTTGCCTACCATAAAAGCTCTGCGGGAAGAATATGCCCAAGTGTTGGAAGCCAAGCGGAAAGCCTATGCGGAATATAAGCAGGTGCGGGAAGAAATGCGGGAGCTGCAGAATGTGAAAGCTAATATTGACTATCTGCTGGGACCGTCTGCAGAAAGGGCACAGGAAAAAGAACATTCATAAAGGCATGGTATAATAAAAAAGCAAATTCTTTTTCCAACTCCACCGAAACTCCACCTTTGTATGCTACACTATTTTTGGAGGTGCAAGCAATGTCAAAAATGATTTTGATTATAGAGGATGAAGAATCCATTCAGAACATTATCAAGGCGTTCCTGGAGGACGCCGGCTACACGGTGGTTCTGGCTGCTGATGGCCTGGAAGGGATCGAACAGTTCCGGGCGAACAAGCCTGACCTGGTGCTTCTGGATTTAATGCTCCCGAAAATTGACGGCTTTGCTGTGTGCGAAATCCTGCGGAAAGAGAGCCGTGTTCCCATCATCATGCTCACCGCATTGGATGATGAGGACAGCCAGATGAAGGGCTTTGACGCTCTGGCTGATGATTACATCACCAAGCCCTTTTCCATGCCGGTTGTGATGAAGCACATCGAAGCGGTGCTGCGTCGGGCCGAACAGGGCGGCGCTGCACCCAATACCGTGATCCGCTATAAGGAAATCACGGTGGATACGGACAGCCTTACCGTCCTTGTTGGAACAGGAAGCGTTTCCCTGACCACCAGGGAATTTGAGATTTTGAAGCTCCTTCTGGAGAACCAGGGCCGGGTGGTGTCCAGGGAAAGACTGCTGGATACGGTTTGGGGCTACGACTATATTGGCGACGAAAAAATCGTAAACACCCACATCAAGAATATCCGCAAGAAGCTGGGTGTGGACTACATAGAAACCATGAGAGGGGCGGGATATAAAATTGAGAAGGAAGATTAGTCAAAGCATCCGGGCCAAAACCTTTCTCAGTATGCTGGCGCTGCTGGTGGTCTGCTGCATTATCATTTACGGCATGGTGATGATTTTCCTGCCGAGAAATTACCATACGGAGCTGGAAGGACAAGTCACTTCCGATTTTTATGACTTGGTGGAGGTTCTGGAGCGGAATGGCTGGGAGGCCAGTTCGGACAGTCTGATGGAATTTTCCATGACGAACAACGCCTCGGTGGAAGTCAACGATAATTATGGGAATAATCTGTTCTCCGTGAATTTTGCCGACATGGAGAACCTGGACACTTCTGCTCCCTCTATGAGCTGTTCCGCTACATTCCAGCAGGGCGGCCAAACCTACCATGTATTTGCCAATGCCGCCCTGGTCGCGGTGGCGCAGTCCTATGACATCCTGCTGAAGCTCATCCCCTTTATTGCCGTTGTGATTCTATTGATCTCCGTCATTGGGGCGGTGGTTTGTTCCCGGTATTACTCCAAGCCGCTGGTCAGTATCAGCAATGTGGCAAAGCGGATGACCACCCTGGACATGACCTGGAAGTGTGAAGTCAACCGAAAAGACGAGATCGGTGTGCTGGCCGCCAGCCTGAATGAAATGGCCCAGCGTTTGAGCGATACGATGGACAGCTTGAAGGCGGCAAACTGGCAGTTAAAGAAAGATATTGAGCGGGAACGGGAACAGGAAAAGCAGCGCGTGGAATTTTTCACCGCTGTCTCCCATGAGCTGAAAACCCCCATCGCCATCATCAAGGGGCAACTGGAGGGCATGATCTATCAGGTAGGCGAATATAAAGACCGCGATACTTACCTGCGCCGATGCATGAAAACCACCAATGACATGGAGGCGCTGGTCAAGGAGATCCTGTCGGCGGCCCGGATGGGCGGCAGCGATTTCCACCTGGAGCGCACCGACCTGGACATCAGCCAAATGCTGCGAAAGGTCTGCCAGCAGTTCCGTGGCCGGATGGAGGACAAGCAAATCGAGCTTCGCATGGACATCCAGCCGGAATACCACTACCAGGGGGACCGGCGGCTCATGGAGAAGGTGTTCACCAATGTGATCGGGAACGCCGTGGCTTATTCGCCGGTGGGCGCGGTGATTACTGTCACCCAAAAGGACGAGGTGTTTTCCGTGGAGAATACCGGCGTCCACATTGCCGAGGAAGATTTGGAGCGTATCTTCACGCCATTTTACCGGGTGGACAAATCCCGGAACCGGAACAGCGGCGGCAGTGGCCTGGGGCTGTATATCACCAAAACCATCTTGGATCACCATGGAATACAGCACAGCATGGTGAATACGGAGGATGGAGTACGATTTACGACTATCTTCCCGAAGGCAGCAATGTAGGAGCAGTCCTCTGTTTGTGCGCTATCTGGCGGCAGGGAAATCTTAGCCTCAGACTGTTCGAAAAACAGCATTGGTTTGGTATTAACATATTTGATATAGAGCGAGAAATTTTATAGCCTGCTCTTAGAGATTTTAGACCTCTCTGGTAGAATTGGGAGCTTTAATTTGGTATAATCCAAGAGACAAATTGGGACTTATAAGGAAAGGATAATATGAAAGGGTTTGAGCGAAAAAATCAATTATTTTCCCTTTGCGGATTGAATTGTGGGTTATGCCCCATGTTTTTGGGAAAGCATTGTGGCGGTTGCGGGAACGGTAATCAATCGTGCGGAATTGCTAAGTGTAGCCTTGAACATGGTAAGATTGAATACTGCTACGAATGTGAAAGTTATCCATGTGAAAAATATCGGTATATTGATAAATATGATTCTTTTATAACTCATAAACGCCAGAAAGCAGACTTGAAACTGATACAGGACATTGGTGTTGAGCAGTATAATTTTCAACAACGAGAAAAAATACAGATTCTTTCTCATTTACTTGCTAACTATAATGACGGTCGTAGGAAGAATTTCTTCTGTGTAGCAGTCAATTTGTTAGAGCTTTCAGAATTACAAGAAGCTATGAAACAAATACAACATAATGATGAGTTGTCTGTTTTGTCCATCAAAGAACAATGTTCATATATAGTTGATATACTTCAAAAAATTGCTGATAGAAGAAATATAGAGTTAAAACTTGTTAAAAAGTAGTTTGTAAATCCTAAGTTGTCGGGATAGATAATCGAATAAATTTATTCTATACAGCCGAGAGGTTTTCCTTACGAAAGTCCCTCGGCTTTTTTGCACCCTATCGCCAACTCCACCTAAAAAATATCTCAACTCCACCTCAACTCCACCTTCGTAGTGTACCATAAGGGTGTTCCCAGCAGACGGGGACACCACCGGGGCGGGAAACAGACCCGGCGAAAAAATACGTTAGGAGGTACACAAGTGAACCCACTGGTTTTACGCAAAGGAAATGAGGTGGCCGTGAGATGAACCTGTGCAAACGGGCCTGCCTGTATTCCATCCGCAAAAAGGGCAAGACCTTCACACTGCTGGCGTTTCTGCTGGTTATGGCTACGTTAA
This sequence comes from Clostridium sp. M62/1, assembly GCF_020736365.1. Lineage (NCBI taxonomy): Bacteria > Bacillati > Bacillota > Clostridia > Eubacteriales > Clostridiaceae > Clostridium > Clostridium sp. M62/1. The sequence continues at coordinate 288,508 of NZ_CP085988.1, forward strand.
TGCTGACCTGCCTCTCCATTCAATCGGCCACAGAAACGGCCAACGCCAATATTAAAAAAGCCCTGCTGGGCTATTTCACCATCAACGCCAAGACGCTGGAAAACGGCATCCCGGAGGATACGGTGAGCCAGATTCTTGATGTGGATGGTTTGAGCGGCAGGTACACCCTGCGCTCCTATACCTACGCTACTTATTTTGACGCAGACGGGAACCTTCTGGAGATCAACACCGAGGGCGCTGCCCAGGTGCCGGAGGGCTATGAGAACGCCGGACGGGTGGTGGCAAACTCCAATTCTCAGGAGGACAGCTATTTCACCGATGGCGGCTTTGAGATGGTGGAGGGCAACCCCATCACCACCGAAACCGGCAGCCAGGTGTTGATCCATGAGAAGTTCGCCCAGCGCAACGGCCTGTCTGTGGGCGACACCATGCTGCTGGGGAATGTGGAGAACAAAGATAAGACCATTCCCGTGACGGTGGCCGGGATCTTCACCAACACCGAGGAACAGGATTCCATCGGCATGGCCCCGTCCTATGACCTTTACGATAACATCGTTTTCACCGACCTCTCCACCGCCTCTTTCCTGCTCTACGGCACGGAGGGCACCACCAATGTCCAGTACGGGGATTTCTATGTAAACGACCCGGACGAGCTGGAGCGCATTATGACCGATGTGCAGGAATTGGATGGCGTGGATTGGGAGAGCTGCACCCTGACCCGCTACGACAACGACTATCAGAACGCCAAGGAATCCTTGGAGGGCTTGCAGAACATCGTCTTTATCGCCATTGCAGTGGTATCGGTGATCTGTTTCCTGGTGCTGGCCCTGTTCCTGACGCTGCGGCTCCGTGGGCGAATCCATGAAACCGGCGTCTATCTGGCAATGGGCATTTCCAAAGGCTCGGTGCTGATGCAATATCTGCTGGAAGTGATCCTTGTGGCGGCCATCGCCCTGGTGATCTCCTTCGGCACCAGCACAGCCATTTCCCATCAGATTGGGAGCAGCCTGCTCTCCCAGGTGACAAGCGAAACCTATGAAACGGTGGACTTGACCGGGGAAAGCGAAGCTGCCCAAGAACCTACCGAGGATTTGGGCCTTGCCGAGATCGAGGTGGCTGTTTCCGCTGAGGATTACGCATTGGTGTGGGCTTTCGGTATGGTGCTGTGTGTGGCCTCTACCGCACTGGCAGCCTATCCCATTATGAAGATGAAGCCCAAGAGTATCTTGTCGCAAATGAGTTAAGGAGGTGCAGGCGATATGAATTTAGGAATACGAGCGATTTTATATAGCGCACGGAAGTGGAAAAAGACCTTGCTGGTATTCTTCTTGCTTCTGACTATTACCACTTTGGTGTTATCCGGGCTGGCGATTGCCGATGCCCAGGAGGAACAGGCTGAGGAACTGCGTGGAACTACCGGGGCCAGCTTTACGGTGGAGAGAAATTTATCCACTGGTGGTTGGACAAGTGGCGCTCATGGTTCTTATAGTACGCAGGAATTTGTATCTGAGGAAATGCTTCAGGAAATTGCGTCAGTAGACGGGATTGCCGGATATGATGCTTCGATTGTTTCCATGCCTACTTTATATAGTAATGGAAAAACACTTGTCACAGACACGCCAGCCCTCATTTTTTATGTTTTTGGCTCTATGAATACAGAGTATAATGATTTGTTTGTATCCGGGCGTTTTGAATTGGTGGAAGGTTCTCATATCACAGATGATATGCCAAATGGTATCATCCTCAATAAAGAACGTGCTGAACTAAATGGGGTAAAGATAGGCGATAAGGTTTCCGGTATTATTGATTCTTATTCGGACGATCCGGAAATTGAGATGGAAGTAGTCGGGCTTTTTGACATTGTGGTGGATAAGGATGATGAAGCCACTATGTATGACGATTCCACGATGTGGGATTATACTGACTATGCCTTTTGTAGTATTGACGCTATGAAGGCAATGGCTGTGAATTATGAAGATGGCAATAAAACACGCGAAGCGGATTTCTATGTTTCGGATGCCGCTGAGCTGAACAATATCATAGAAGAAGTGAAAAATATTTCTTCAATTAACTGGGACAACTTTATTATCACAGCCAACGATGAAGTATATCAGAATATTTCCTCTGCTTTATCGGATACCAACACTTTAATTACTACGATGATTGTCATCATTACTGCTGTGAGCATGGTGCTGATTATCCTGATCCTCTCCATGTCCATCCGCAGCCGGAAACGGGAAACCGGGATTTTGCTGGCGGTGGGGATTGCCAAGCCTGCGGTGATTCTCCAGTATGTGTTGGAAACCCTGCTGATCGCAGTGGTGGCCTTCCCGCTGGCCTACCTCTCCAGCAAACAGGTGGCTGGCACCCTGGGGACGCTGTTCGGCAAGGCAGCCGAGAATGTCATCGTCACGCCAGAGCATTTCCTGCTGGTGGCTATCGTGGGCAGTATCCTGCTGGTTGCGGCAGTGCTGGTGTCCAGTATCTCAACCATGCGGTTGAAGCCCAAGCAGATTTTGTCGCAGATGGAGTAAAGGAGGCACAGGCAATATGAATTTAGGGATACGAGCAATTTTATACAGCGCACGGAAATGGAAAAAGACGCTGTTGGTGTTCTTCCTGCTCCTGGCTATTACCACCCTGGTGCTTTCCGGGCTGGCGATTGCCGACGCCCAGGAGGAACAGGCTGAGGAACTGCGGGGTGTGACGGGAACCAGTTTTACCGTGGAACGAAACCTATCTACCGGAGGTTGGACAAGCGGCAATGGCGGCTCATATAGCACTCAGGAATTTATTTCAGATGAAATGCTTCAGGAGATTGCCTCAGTAGACGGGATTGCCGGATATGATGCCTCGATTGTTTCCATGCCTTATTACTTCAAGGAAACGGGCGACAGCGTGGTTACAACGGGCTACACCAACAGTTTTTATACCTATGGCTCTATCAATACGGAGTATAACGATTTATTCGTATCAGGACGATTTGAATTGGTTGAAGGGTCCCATATCACAGAGGATATGACCAATGGCCTTATCATCAGCCGGGAACGTGCCGAACAGAATGGACTGGAAGTCGGCAGCAAAGTTGTTGGAATCAATGACCCTTATACCGATGATCCCGAAGTGGATATGGAAATTGTGGGGATTTTTGAAGTAGTGGCTGACAAGAACGATGAGGCCACAATGTATGATGCGTCTACCATGTGGGATTTTTCCAACTATGCCTTTTGTAGCAAAGCTGCGATGGAGGCAATGTGTGTAAATTATGGTGATGGCAACAAAATTCAAGAGGTAGATTTCTATGTAACTGACGCAGCACAGTTAGAGAGCGTGATAAACGAAGTACAGAGCATTTCTTCTATCAACTGGAACAACTTTATTGTTATAGCCAACGATGAAGTGTATCAGAACATTTCAAGTTCTCTCTCTGACACAACCGCTTTGGTTACGACGCTGATTATTGTCATTACTGCTGTGAGCATGGTTTTGATAATTCTCATTCTCTCCATGTCCATCCGCAGCCGCAAAAGAGAAACCGGGATTTTGCTGGCGGTAGGTATTGCCAAGCCTGCGGTCATTCTCCAATATGTGCTGGAAACCCTGCTGATTGCAGTGGTGGCCTTCCCACTGGCGTACCTATCGAGCAAGCAGGTTGCCGGCGCCCTGGGTACGCTGTTCGGCAAAGCGGCGGAGAATGTCATCGTCACGCCGGAGCATTTCATACTGGTGGCTATCGTGGGCGGCGTTCTGCTGGTGGCGGCGGTGCTGGTGTCCAGTATCTCGACCATGCGGTTAAAGCCCAAGCAGATTTTGTCGCAGATGGAATAAGACCATCCACCCCCTAAAATAACGAAATGAGGTAATCACTATGAGTATCATGGAAATCAAACAAGTGGGATATTCCTACGATAATAAAAAGAAAGTCTTAAAAGGCGTCAATGCCGAAATGGAACAGGGTAAACTCTACGCCATCCTGGGGCCTTCCGGCTGTGGCAAAACCACCCTGCTCTCCTTGATCGGCGGCCTGGACAGCCCCGGCAGCGGTCAAATCTACTTCGATGGGCAGGACATTGCCAAGACGGGGCTTTCCGACCATCGGAAAAACCATGTGGCGTTTATCTTCCAGGCGTATAACCTCATTGACTACTTGACTCCTACGGAGAATGTGTCGCTGACTTCCAAGCTGCCGCCGCTGCCCATTTTGGAGCGGCTGGGGCTTACGAAAGAGGAATCGAAGCGCAATGTGCTGAAACTCTCCGGCGGCCAGCAGCAGCGGGTGGCTATCGCCCGTGCCCTGGCAAGCGAGGCCCCGGTGATCCTGGCCGATGAGCCTACCGGCAATCTGGACGAGGACACCGCCCAGGACATCACGGATATTCTCAAAGAGAGCGCCCACAAGATGAACAAGTGCGTGGTGGTCGTTACCCACTCCAATGAGCTGGCGAAGCAGGCCGATGTGGTGTTCCGGCTGAAAAAGGGTGAGCTGCAGGTGCTGGAGCGCGTTCAGGACGGAGCCGCCCAGCCCCAATCCCGCAGAAACAACGCTCCCCGCAGTGAAAGGAGGGCAAAATGATGGAGATAGACAGCAATCCAATCACGAAACCCTCGAAAAAGGGAACGATCCTTTCCGCAGTTTTTTATGCTCTTGCGGCGGTGCTGCTGATTACAGCCTTTGTCTCTCTGGTGGCCTGCCATCAAAATATCTCCCGGCAGCTTGAGCAGGGCGTCCCTGTGCAGGGAAATGAACTGGCTATTGTGAATCTTTATCTTACAAGCTGTGTGCAGTATTTCGCCCTTGCCGGTGCCATGGTGTTTTGCGGCAAGGCTGCCCGTAGGGTGCTGGCGATTCAGAGCGAAGTGCCGGTACAGGTTACTCCCTATATGCTCAATCCCCCGGTAGAGGCCACCGGTTCCGATTATGCCGAGGAAGTGGAGCCGGAGGAGGACGATACAGATTTTGAGGCTTGGGGATTTCGGGAAAAGGGAGAATAATAAATCGACTGTAAAGTAGAATAGCACAGATTCTTTTTTATCGACATTGAGGGGGTGATAGTGTGGGAAATTTTGCAGTATTCGATTTATCAGAGTCCGGTGAAAAAATAGGCAGGAAACTTTTTGCCCTTCTCACAAGAACACAGCAAAAAGATCTGGAGCATTTTATTTCAGAAAGCAAAAATTCTGAATCTGATAGTGTCCTCTCGCCATGCTATCCTGCCTTTTATGGTCAGTATTCCATTTCCAAGCAATCGGATCAGCCAATGACGGAAATTCAAGAAGGCGATTTATATTTCTGCTTGGAGCAGCGCCTTGTTACTGTCCGAGGCCAGATAATTCCGCTGACAGTTAAGGAGTTTGAAATTTTTGCCTTACTTATACAAAATCCAAAACGGGTATTCACCTATGAAATGCTTCTGGATTTAGTATGGCATGAGGACTACACCTACTATTCTCGGAAAGCAATTAACAACCATATAAGCAACCTGCGAAAGAAAATCAGAATTGCTCCGGATCTGCCGGACTATGTAAAAAGCGTGTACGGTGTAGGCTATAAATTCGATATATGAAAAAGGAAGCTGCAGAGCAATTAACAACTCTGCAGCTTTCTTTTTGAAGATTTTTTAGCGTCCACAGGACGCGTGGCCGTCACCGAAGGTGGCGATCTTGGGGGCTTGGGGGCTATCCCTCAACAAGCATTTTGGCCGGTGCAATCCGGCCAAAATCGCAAAACATGTATATGTTTGCATTGCTTGCCAATTTCTCGTACCCCGTATTTTCGCACTGCTTTCCCAAAGTAGCTACCTGTTTTCCAAATTCTTTGAACGCCTGTATTCCAGCGGCGATAGTCCAAACTGTCTTTTGAATACGGCTGCAAATTTCCCCTGATTGGAGTAGCCAACCTGCTCTGATATTTCGGCAATCGGACGCTTTGTGGCAGAGAGAAGTCTGGCGGCTTCATTCATGCGGATTTCTCGCAGCCAAGTAGATATATTTTGACCATATACGCCTCTAAAATAATTTTTCAGGCTGGTTTCACTGACCGAAAAGCGTTCTGCAATCTGCCTTACAGGGATGTGCTGGCGAAGGTCATCTGACAGAATTTTTGCTGTCCTTTTTGCAAGCTCCACTTGCGTTTCCGTGTAGAAGCCGCAGGTTTTCGGAGGCCGGATTTCCATGTTGAGAAGCCGGTGGATAAGTTCAAGCGTATAGATTTGCAAATGGAAGGCAGACGGTCTTTCCGAAAGCCGCCAGAGTTTTTGAAATATATTTTCCAGTTCGCTGTCCGCTTCGTTGATATATGTTTTATGGTTCGCGCAATAGTTTTCTTCCAAGCGCATGAGATCAATCGAAAAAGATTTCATCAATTCGCCGCAGGACTGTAATAGGAGCGAAAGGTCAAAGTATATTTTTATGCCCTGATATTGCCGTGTGGGAAAGATGTACTCTTTCTGCGCTGTCTGCCCACTGATACAAAAGTCGTTTTCCTTTAGGTAAATGTATGAGCCATCATCGAGAAGCAGTTCACTTCTGCCGGAAATACAATAGTTTATCAATAATGGCCTTAACTCTGAGTTGGCTTCTGACTCCGGCCACACAGGAGCATTTACAAAAATAAAAGCTAATGTCAGGCCCGGAAAGAGCGTATGGAATGTCATGCGCCCTTTACCATTTGCCTGATCTAATAGTAGTTCGCTGCTATTTGGACTGTTTTTCAAAGTCACACCTGAAACGGAATTGCTGTTTTCCAAAATGCTGTATATCATATCACGCAACTGCTTCGCCCCTTTCATCACGCAAAATCGTTGATATTATTATACCGGCGCAAAAATTCCCGGTCAATGGGTATTCCGGCCAAACGGAAAAACTCCTTGCTATACGGGCCTAAAATACCGATATGTGCATAGAAGCATAATCGAATATGTGCTACCATTAGAGTTGGTTAGCGAGGTCTAACCGAGAAAGCAATCATGTTAGGAGGTTTCGCAATGAACAACAAATTGCAAGGAAAGGATCTCATCAACATCGGTATTTTCACGGCGATTTATTTTATCGTCATTTTCGCGGCGGCGTCTATCGGCTTTATCCCGATTTTCATTCCGCTTATCAGCGTAATCGTGCCGCTTGTGGGCGGTATTCCGATGATGTTGTTCTTCTCCAAAATCAAGAAATTCGGTATGCTTACCATCTGCGGAGTGCTGCTCGGCATCATTATGCTGCTGACCGGCATGGGCTGGTGGTGCATCCCTACCGGGCTGATCTTCGGGCTGATTTCCGATTTTATGATGAAAGCCTGTGACTACAAGAACGCCAAGCGTGAAGTGCTGATCCACGGCGTTTTTTCCATGTGGGTCATCGGGGCGTTTATTCCCATCGTTGTGACGCGTGACGCTTACTACCAGAACCTGCTCCCCGGTTACGGCCAGGAATATGCCGACACACTCATGGCTTATATGCCCGACTGGATTTTGCCGGTACTGCTTATTGCTGCTTTCGTCAGCGGTCTTGTCGGCGGCCTGATTGGACGAAAGATTTTCAAAAAGCATTTTGAGCGGGCGGGAATTGTGTAATGAGCCGCGAACTTCTTGCAAGTCAAAAAAACAATAGCGGAATTTTATTAGACCCCCGGACAAAACTGGCGGTACTGATTACCATAGCTGTCTTTATTTTAGGCGGTTCGTATGAAGGTATCATGCAGTATTACATCATCGTGCTGGCGGCGATCCCTCTGCTGCTTTTGGCAGCGGCCAGAAAATGGAAAGGCGCTGTTCTCTATATCCTGATTTTCGGGGGAAGTCTGTGCTTGGAAATGTTCGGCCTGTCCCGACTGACCGGCGTAGCAAACTACATCGCGGTAGCCGTCGTTGGTATCTTGCTGCGGTTCACACCCAGCGTGGTCATGGGATATTTCGTGGTAACGACAACTACGGTCAGTGAATTTGTTGCGGCGATGGAACGGCTCCACCTGCCGCAGCAGATCACCATTCCCATGTCTGTGATGTTTCGCTTCTTTCCCACGGTTGCAGAAGAATGGAGCGCCATTGGGGACGCCATGCGGATGCGTGGCGTCCGCTTTGGTGGTGGAAAAGCCAGCGCGATTTTAGAATATCGGATTGTTCCTATGATGATCTGCTCCGTAAAAATCGGAGAGGAACTGTCCCAGGCAGCCCTTACGCGGGGATTGGGTGGCCCGGTAAAGCGTACGAATATCTGTAAGCTGGGCTTTCATGTGCAGGATGTTATTTTTCTGCTGATCTGTCTGGGAGCATTTGCAGCGCAAATCTATGTGCTTGCCGCAAGGGGGTGAAGGAAGTGATTGAATGTCAAGATGTGTCATTTTCCTATCCAGCGAGCGGTTTGCCTGACAGTGAAAAGCAGGCCGAAGGCGCTTTAAAACATATTTCTTGCACCATTGAGGACGGTTCTTTTGTCCTGCTTTGCGGAACTTCCGGCTGCGGGAAAACAACGATGACCCGTCTGTTCAACGGCCTTATTCCTCATTACCATGAGGGGACTTATACCGGCTCCGTCTATCTGGATGGAAAGGATACTCGCGACCTGTCACTGTTTGATATTTCTCTAAAAGTCGGTTCTGTATTTCAAAATCCGCGTTCTCAATTTTTCAATGTGGATACGACCAGCGAACTGGCTTTCGGCCCGGAAAACCACGGGATGCCGGAAGATATTGTGCGTGACCGGGTAAAGCGTGTAGCTGCACAGCTAAAGTTGGAGCCGTTGCTTGATAGAAGTATTTTTTCTTTGTCCGGCGGTGAAAAGCAAAAAATTGCCTGCGGATCGGCAGCAGCGATTGACCCGGATGTTTATGTGCTGGATGAACCATCATCCAACCTTGACACATACGCTATCGCTGATTTTCGGCAGCTTCTCTTTGCTTTGAAATCGCAAGGAAAGACCATCATCATCTCTGAACACCGGCTATACTATCTGTCTGGCCTCTTTGACCGCGTTCTGTATCTGAAAGACGGAGAAATTGAAGGAGATTATACAGCGGAGGAGTTTTGCCGCCTGTCAGCAAAACAGCGAGAGGAAATGGGGCTTCGGCCTCTTGAACTTGCAGGGCTTTCAGGAGTTGAAGGGCCGCCGCAGCGAATAAATGAGGCGGTTTGGACGATAAAAAATGTGTCCTTTGCCTATAAGCATGAGCCGGAAACCTTGCATATAACGGAAACTACTTTCCCATCCGGCAGCGCCACAGCTATTATCGGACATAACGGTGCGGGAAAATCCACCTTTGCCCGGTGCCTCTGCGGATTGGAAAAGCACTTCAAGGGGACAGTGCAGGATCGGAGCAAGATTTATTCCAGGAAAGAACGATTGAAACTCTGCTATATGGTTATGCAGGATGCAAACCATCAGCTTTTTACCGAAAGTGTTCTGGATGAAATTCTGCTCAGTATGGGAACCGAGGATAAGCAAAGGGCAAGAGAAATCTTAAAGGAGATGGACTTGCTGCCTTATGAGGACTGCCACCCGATGGGGCTGTCCGGCGGCCAAAAGCAGCGTGTGGCAGTTGCCTCTGCGATTGCTTCGGAACGCCCTCTGATTTTATTCGATGAGCCAACAAGCGGCCTTGACCTTTTTCACATGAGGCAGGTTGCCAGTGTTGTCAATCAAGTGGCAGATACCGGGAGAACTGCGCTTGTAGTGACCCATGACCCAGAATTTATTTTACGGTGCTGTAATTATGTCCTTCACTTAGAAAACGGGCAAATTCAGGAAAGTTATTCCATAGAGAACAACGATGGCCGAAACCGGCTGCTAAAGTTTTTCCTGAATGATATGGAGAAGGAGGTGTCCACAGAATGAAGGAGGAAAAGAAAGAATCACCCATAGGTGTCTTATGGGGATGGGGCAAACCCTATCACGGGAAATTCATCGGCAGCATTATCCTTGCGGTATTAGGCGTGGCCTGCCAGATGGTGCCCTATTTCTGTGTGGCGCATATTGTCACGATGATGTTGTCTGGGGAGCAGAACTTTTCCCGATATGTGACCGCTGGCATTATTGCATTGTGTGGTTACTTTGGAAAGGTGCTGTTTTCCTGCCTTTCTACAACGATTTCCCACACAGCGACCTATTACACACTGCGCGATTTACGGGAGAATATCACCACTAAACTGGCCCGTGTCCCGATGGGGACGATTTTAGATACTCCGTCCGGCCAGTATAAAACGACGATTGTTGACCGGGTAGAAGGCATGGAATCGACCTTCGCGCACCTGATCCCGGAAATGACTGCAAATGTGCTGGTGCCTTTGGTGATTGTTGTATATCTATTCGTCGCGGACTGGCGCATGGCGCTCCTGTCCCTTGTTACGCTGGTAGTGGGCCTTGCTGTCATGTCTGCCGGTATGAAGAATTATCCCGACAAATGGGAGGGCGCAGTTAAAGCGGGAAAGCAGATGGCAAATGCCATTGTAGAGTACATCGGCGGGGTTGAGGTGGTAAAGGCGTTCAGCCAGTCCGCCGGTTCCTACAAAAAATATTCTGACGCGGTCAATTATAACGCCAACTACTATGTGGACTGGATGCGGGAAAACCAGAAAACCATGAGCGCCTACAACGCCATTTTGCCCTCGGTGCTGATCTGTGTGCTGCCTTGCGGCTTCGCGTTTTGGCTCTCCGGTAGCCTGGAACTTTCCACTTTCCTGTCTATCGTAATTTTCTCGCTGGGACTGATTGGGCCGATTATCGCGGCCTTTACCTTTACGGACGATTTGGCCGTATTGGGGACAAATGTGGAAGAAATCAGCCAGCTTTTGAACGCTGAAGAACTGAACCATAAGGATACACCGGTCAAGCTGGCAGACACCGGCATTTCTCTTAGGTCTGTGTCTTTTTCCTATGACGGGACAACAGAGGTTTTGCATGATGTGAACCTTGCCATTCGCCCCGGAACCATGACCGCCCTTGTGGGGCCGTCCGGCTCCGGTAAATCCACGGTGGCAAAACTGATTGCCGGGTATTGGGATGTTACATCCGGCAGCATTACCCTCGGAGGTTATGAATTGAAAGATATTCCGCTGTCCGAAATTTCAGACCAGATTTCCTATGTGTCCCAGGACAACTATCTTTTTAACCGCAGTATCAGGGAAAACATCCGTATGGGAAAGCCCAGCGCCACAAACGCGGAGGTAGAACAGGCCGCCAAACAAAGCGGTTGCGATACCTTTATCCGCAAGCTGGACAATGGCTATGATACGATTGTCGGCAGCGCCGGTTCCCACCTTTCCGGCGGGGAGCGCCAGCGTATTGCCATCGCCCGCGCCATGCTGAAAAATGCGCCGGTTGTCATTTTAGACGAGGCAACAGCCTACATTGACCCCGAGAACGAGGCGCTGGTACAGAAAGCCATTTCCGCTTTAACTGTCGGCAAGACCCTGATTGTGATTGCACACCGACTGTCTACCATTGTTGGCGCGGACAACATCGTTGTTGTGAAGGATGGAACCGTCCACGCACAGGGTACGCATGAGAAACTGCTGGAAACCTGCCCCCTCTACCGGGATATGTGGCAGGCGCATATCGGCGCGAAAGACCAGATGTAAGGGGGTGTTGTCAGATGTATGGAACATTGAAAAAAATCTTTGCTTTTGCAGGAAGCAAAAAGGGGCTTTTGAAAAAATCCCTGTTGTTTGCATTTCTGTCCGGGCTGTTTTCAGCCATGCAGTTTGCCGCCCTCTTTGTAGTGATTGGTGCGCTGGTATCTGACAACCGGGACGGAAGTATTGTCTGGATCTCGTTGGGAATTATGGCGGTATCCCTCATCGGGCGTATCATCACGACCTATTTTTCCACGATGGAGCAGACGGAAACCGGCTATTGCATGGTGGCGGAAAAGCGTATCCACATCGGAGATCGGTTGCGCTACATCCCGATGGGCTACTTCAACAAGAATAGTATCGGGAATATTACCGCCATTGTCACAACAACTTTAGGTGATGTAGAGAACTCAGCAGCCCGTGTCCTGGTGTCAGTGCTGGGCGGTTTTTTCAACTCGGTGGCTCTTGTCATTGTCCTGCTGATATTCGACTGGCGGATTGGGCTTGTGGCTGCTGTCGGTGTCCTGCTTTATCTTGCGGCGGCAGAACTGGCCCTCCGCAAGTCTGCGGCCCTAAGCTCGGTACGCCAGCACACGCAGGAGTCCCTTGTGGAGTCCGTGTTGGAGTACATTCAGGGCATGGGGATTGTCAAAGCATTTGGCCTTGAACGGGACAGCACACAATCCATTGGAAACGCTATACAGGCAAGCTGCCGGGATAACCTGAAACTGACAAAAGCCAGCGTTCCCTATGACGCTATCAAGCAAGTGGTTGTCCGGGTGTTCAGCGTCCTGCTGTTGCTGGCCTCGGTCTGGTTCTGGCTGGATGGCTCTCTGCCGCTGGCCTACGGCCTGATTTTGGTAATCGCTTCTTTCATGGTGTTCAACGATTTGGAAAACGCCGGGAACATGGCTTCTCTGCTTCAAATGCTGGTGGCCTCGATGGATACGGCAAACTCCATTGATGACACGCCGATAATGGACGAGAAAGGCACTGACATTACGCCGAAGTCCAGCGAGATCGTGTTTGACAAGGTGGATTTTTCCTACGCAGACCGCAAGATATTGGATCAGGTTAGCTTTACCATTCCCGAAAAAACGACTACGGCCATTGTCGGCCCTTCCGGGGCGGGTAAGACAACGATGTGCAACCTGATTGCCCGCTTTTGGGATGTGAACGCCGGGAAGATTACCATAGGCGGTACGGATGTGCGGGATTTCAAACTGGACAGCCTGATGAAGAATATCTCGATGGTGTTTCAGAGCGTGTACCTCTTTGCAGATACGATTGAGAACAATATCAAGTTTGGCTGCCCGGACGCCACCCATGAGCAGGTGGTTGAGGCGGCGAAAAAGGCTTGCTGCCATGACTTTATTTCCGCTCTGCCGGAGGGTTATGATACTGTGATTGGCGAGGGCGGCGGCACTTTGTCCGGCGGTGAGAAACAGCGTATTTCCATCGCCCGCGCCATGCTGAAAAATGCGCCCGTCATCATTTTGGACGAGGCAACAAGCAGCGTTGACCCGGAGAATGAGGATGAATTGCAGCGGGCTATTGAGGCGTTGACCCATGACAAGACCATCATTATGATTGCCCACCGGCTGAAAACCGTTCGGAACGCCGACCAAATCCTTGTGTTAGACAATGCCCATATCGTCCAGCGCGGCACTCATGCAGAGCTGATCCGGCAGAAGGGCCTATATGCCGACTTTGTATTGGCCAGACAGGAGGCCATAGGCTGGAAACTGGCTCAGTAAAGGAGGTTCAGATGAAACTTCATGCGTCCGGGGAGGACTACCTGGAAACCATCCTTGTTCTCCAAAAGAAACTCGGTATGGTACGCTCCGTAGATGTGGCCCGGCACATGGAGGTGTCAAAGCCCAGCGTGTGCCATGCGGTGGCTACCTTGCGGGACGGCGGCTTTCTCACAATGGACGAAGATCACTTTCTCCATCTGACCGATGTGGGCCGCGAGGTTGCCGAAAAAATCTATGAGCGCCATTGCTTCTTTACCGAGCAGCTTATCGCCGCAGGCGTTGACCCAAAAACTGCGGAGGCCGATGCCTGCCGGATTGAACACGTTATTAGCCAGGAATCCTTTCAAAAACTGAAAGATGCTTTAGAGGACTAAGGAGGTGGTGATGACATGGGAAATTAGCCGTATTGGATTTAAGAAATTCTGGCAGACAGATAGGCGAAAAACTGTTTACCCTGCTTTCTCCCAACCAAAAGAAGGAGCTGGCTCAGTTTGTTCGTGACTATGAGGCTGGCAATATTCCGGCTGATGTCCCATACTTAACACTTCTTCGAGGCCAGTATTTTATCCCTCCGCAGGCAGATCAGTCATTGACGGAAATCCGGGAAGGTGATTTGTATTTCTGCTTGGAGCAGCGCCTTGTTACCGTGCGGAGCCAGGTAATTCCGCTGACGGTCAAGGAATTTGAAATCTTCGCTTTGCTCATACTGAACCCAAAGCGGGTGTTCACTTATGAAATGCTCCTGGATCTGGTATGGCATGAGGATTATTCCTACTATTCCCGGAAAGCAATCAACAACCACATAAGCAACCTGCGAAAGAAACTCCGGGTTGCCCCCGACTTGCCGGATTATGTAAAAAGCGTCTATGGTGTAGGCTACAAATTTGAAATATAGAAAGGGTGCGGTATTCCCTGCCGCATCCTTAAATTTTCGCTTTTTCTGCTGTGTGGATAATGCCTGATTTTGTCATATATTGTTGATTAAATTCAGTAAAACCATGACACTTCTGGAAGAATTATAGCATTTATCCCTATATAATGCCCCAAAATGAGGGAGGTGGACATAATAGGTAACTCTGCTCTCCTTCACTAAAGGAGGGCATGGAAAATGCTGCCGAGGTCAGAATACCGGCCTCGACATAGCCGGTCATATAAAAGAGATTCAAACCCCGTAATCCTGCGATGGATTGCGGGGTTTTTCCATTCGACAGGATTTTGCATTTTCCATTCTGCTCCGTCAGATAGTGACGGAATACGACAGGCGCAGCTTACCGCTGTACGGTGGGCGCTCTTTTTTACAGATAAAGCGCAGGACAAGCCTGCCGCCGGACCTGTACGGTGTAGATCACCGCCCCTCTGATTTCGATTTGCCCATTAACCCACTCAAAAATCGAAATTGGAGGATTACCATGAAAGAAATCAATCTGCGGGAATTTTACCCGGAAATATATAAAACGGATCTGTTTATCAGCCTGCCCGATGAGGTTGTGGATGTGCTGGTAGAATATCAGCGGAAAGAAGTGGCATATCGCCGCCGTACATACCGGCATAAGGCATTCTTTTCTCTTGATTATGGGGATGATATTGAACGCGAAGCTGTTCTTTTTACCCCAACGCTGCAGGAGATCGTAGAAAGGCACCTGGAGGAAGAACGGCTGTACCAGGCGATTTCTTCATTGCCAGAGAAACAACGCCAGCGTGTGTACGCTCACTATATTCTCGGCATTACCCTGATGGATATTGCCAAGATGGAAGGTGTTTCTCTCCATGCTGTCCATGAAAGTATTCGGCGCGGACTTCGGCGTCTGGAAAAAATTTTAGAAGAAAATTTCTAAACCCCCTATAAATGTACCCCTGAAAATGTCACGACTTATAGAAGGACAATTTTTTGGGACAATGCCATTTCGGTGAGTGAGAACCTTCAACGGTGCCACACCCACCTGTATATGCAGACAAGCTCCCAGCCCTTCATCTGGACCTTGAAAACTGCATATACGGTGCCATAGGTACTTTCCCTGTATTCCGAGCGGCAAATGGAGCGGCGCGATGACAGGCGGCTTTAAGGAGGTGATGAAGCCCAGCCGTCCGAGCGATCTACGCTATCTATTGATCTGGCTGTGGCAGGCCAGACGCGATGACTGATACAGGGTATAATGATACTTTCTCACGACCCGTCAAAGACTTGGGGGGAGTCCCTTCTGTGTTCGTTAGCTCTGGCGAAGCGACGGCACAAGCAGGGCTATGATGCGGTAAAGCTGGCCGCAGCCTGTGGCATCCCCGGCCCGGAAAAGGGCCTGCCGGGGGGCGTGGCAAATACGGCAAGCTACTAAGAAAACATCCATGCCGTTGTTTTGATTTTCGAGCAGCGGCATGGATTCTTATAAAATCGAAATCAGATACCATGAGGCCGGGCCGCTCTTTTCGTGTGTCCGGCCTTATTCATGTGATTTTGACTGAAAAATTTATCATGGATAAATCGCAAATTTTTTTGATTAGCAGCGGACAAGTGGGAACCAGAGCGTTATAATAATGGTGGAAGTCATAATACATTTTGTCGGCTGCGGAAAGGAGGACAAATGGATCAGGCTGCAAAATGTACGCAAAGAGATACCCCAAAGTCAAGGACCTACACAGTTGAAGATGTGGCCGCTATGCTGAATATCGGCCGTACTTCTGCTTATAACCTTGTAAAAGAGGGGCATTTCAAGACCGTTCGAGTTGGTAATGCCATACGAATTTCCAAAAAATCATTTGACGAATGGTTAGATGCTTTAGTCCTCTAACCGGAAAGGAAGATCGTATATGGCATCCATCATCAAACGTAAAAAAGCATATTCTGTTGTTTATAATTATACTGACGAAAACGGAAATACCAAGCAGAAATGGGAAACATGGCATACCCATAAAGAAGCCCTGAAACGGAAAGCGGAGATTGAAAACCAGCAAAACAACGGTACGTTTCTTCCTCCGAACAATCAGAAGTTATCTGATTTTCTCTATGATTTTGTTTCCACTTATGGGGCAAAGAAATGGGGCGTTTCCATGTATGACAGCCAGACGGCCCTGATTGCCAACTATATCAATCCGATTATCGGCGATTTGGAAGTGCAGGCAATCAATCCCCGTGTCGTGGATAAGTACATTCAGACCCTTCAAAAGACGCCTTCTGTTTCCAGGAAGAACCGCAAAGCGCGAACGGAGTTTGTCACGAACCAAACGATTGAAAAAATTATTAAATTGCTTCGATGCGCTTTTAAACAAGCTGTTCGCTGGGAATTGGTCGGTAAAAATCCTTTTGAAAACACCGTGCTTCCTAAGACGGAGTACAAGAAGCGGGATATTTGGAACGCAGATACGATTCGGATTGCATTGGACCAATGCACTGATAATAAGCTGTATATCGCTATGAATCTCGCGTTTGCCTGCTCTCTGCGTATGGGAGAAATCCTTGGTCTGCGGTGGAAGAATGTTTTCATTGAGGACGAACACATCATGGCTGACAATGCCTATATCTACATTGACGCAGAGTTGACACGGGCCTCAAAACAGGCGATTGAAATGCTTGGTGAAAAAGATATTTATTACATTTTCACCCCGCTCATGCCTAATACCAGCACTCGGCTGATCCTGAAAAAGCCGAAAACGGATTCCAGTATACGCAAGGTCTGGCTTCCTAAAACCCTGGCCTATATCCTTCGTGAGTGGAGAAAAGCGCAGGAGGAATTGAAATCATTTCTCGGTGATGAATACCAGGACTTTGATTTGGTAGTTGCTCTGCCTAACGGCAGGCCGTGTGAAAATCGGATCATCGAGAAAGAGTTTTCAATCCTGAAAGAGAAGGCTGGGCTGCCTAACGTGGTATTTCACTCTCTCAGACATTCCAGCACTACTTACAAGCTGAAGCTCAACCACGGGGACCTGAAGGCCACACAGGGCGATACAGGCCATGCAGAGATTGATATGATTACGAAGGTATATGCACATATCCTGGACGAAGATCGCAAGGTGAACGCTCAGAAGTTTGAGAACGCTTTCTATGCGATCAACAGGGATCTGAAAAATGTGCAGCCTCCGCAGGAACAGCCAGCGGCACCAACCTTAGACCTCTCCGCACTGATTGAACAGCTTCAAAAATCTCCGGAGCTGGCACAAACACTGGCGGCACTGATTGGGCAGCAAAATCAGGGGTTGAAAGCGAATTAGCAAAAAGCCCATTTTTGTTAGCAAGGACGAGATTTTTGTTCGAGTCCAATTAGCAAAATATTCATTGTAACTCATAAACAAACAAATCACCTTATATGCGGTATGATGGTTTTAGAGACAAAGGTTCGGATAAACAAGAAACGCCGAAAACCTTGATAAATCAAGACTTTCGGCGGAGTTTTTGGCGTCCCAGAGAGGATTTGAACCTCCGACCCCACGCTTAGGAGTTCGCCCCAGTCTGCTAATTGCTTCGTAACCAAACACAAGGAAACCCAAGTATTCGTAGGCTTTTCGCCTGTTTTATTCACAGCGATTCCAAAGGGTTTTATAGCTGAAATAACCTCTTTTTTTGCCCTCTGATTGGCAAGCGATTAGCTAAACCACCGGGAAAAGTTGATTGTTACACTGTAAAATATTATAAAGCTAAGACAAGGAAAAAGCAAGGTGGCTAAGTGAACCAAACCTTGCTTTTGTGTTTGTTATAATGATTTTGCCAGCGTTTTCAGGAGCGTTGCCATCTCTGGATTTTTGAGAAGCCGTAAGAGAAGTTCCTGATCCGGGTCTTTCTGTGATTCGCTGTTCTCGGTTGCTGCCTGCTCAATGGAGCGAACATGAAGCCCGTCCAATTCATCCTCCGTTTTATGCCCTGAATAAAAGGCATCTTCAAAGCGCTTGGCATTGATCCGCCTGTCCTCGTCGATAATGTGAGAGTAAACATCTGCCACCATCTTTAACTGGGCGTGTCCTGAATCGCCCTGCACGGATTTCATGTCACCGCCGTTTAGTTTCAGCTTATAGGTAATACTGCTGTGGCGGAGGCTGTGGAAAACTACCTTGGGCAATCCATTGTCCTCAATCAGCTTGTTCAGCGCCCGGTTGATTACCTGTCCTTCAATGGGCGTTCCCATTGGGGAACAGAATATCAAACCATAGTCCGTGTATTCATCCCCAAAAAGCTCCTTCAATTCATTCTGCTCTGCTTGTCGTTTCAGCAGCATTTCCGCAACGGTTTTGGGAAGAAATACTTTCCGAATACTGGTCTTGGTTTTTGGCTCTTTCAGAACAAGAGCCGTATGTTTGGACACCAGGATGGACGGAAAAACTTTTATCACGCCTTTCCCATCCAGCATTTCCAGCGATTGTTTTTGTACTCGCTGTAATTCTTTGTTGACGAAGATGCTGGCGCAATCCTGAGAAATACTCTCGGCTGAAATGTCAATGCAGTCCCAGGTAAGTGCGAGCATTTCTCCCATACGGAGTGAACAGGAAAATGCCAGATTCAACGCCAATGATAAATTATCATCGTCACACAGTTCCAACGCATGGAATAAAGTGTCCGCAGTCCAGATTTCTCTCGGCTTTGCTTCACACTTCGGAAGTGTAGCATTCAGCACAGGATTCCTGGAGATCATTTCCCACTTCACAGCCTGGTTAAAAGCGTTCCGCAGGATTTTATGTATTTCTTTCACGGTTCTCGGAGAAAGATATTCATTCCGGGATGATTGGTAAGGACGGGGCTTTGATTTTACGGTCAACAGATTCCGGTAATATTGGTCCATCACTCGCGGCGTAGCCTGTTCCAGTTGCATATCGCCAATAATCGGATTGATGTAGTTATCAATCAAAGCGCGTCTGCTCTCATAAGTGGATAACGCCCAGGTATTTACCCCATAAATGTTGATATATTCCTCCAAAAGTTCCCGGATCGTCTTGGCTGTCGGTGCGATAAAGGTTCCGGTGCTTTGCTGATACTCAATTTGAGCCTTTCTCTTTTTCGCTTCAGCTTGAGATGCAAATGTTTCCCACCGCTGGCGCTTCACACCGTTTTCGTCTATGCAGTTATAAACCACAGAATACTTGCTTTTTCTCTTAACAATGGATGCCATCTTTATCACCTCCATCAACAGCTGAAACAATCCGGTATTTGTTCTGACCCTCATACCAGCGATCAAAACTGTCTTTGCGAATCAGTTTGGTGCGGGGCGTCTGAATTGTCTCAAAGCATCCTTTCTGAACTAAATAGTAAACATTGTTCCGGTGAATCCCCAATATGCGCGCTACTTCTGGCATTGTAAGGGTTTCTCCGAATTTCTGGCTGTCGGCTTGCTGGTCTGCTACTGTGCGGTAAAAAGCCTGAGATTCATACCACGCCCAAAAACTTGCGCGGTCAATCCGGGACTTATTATCCACATGAATTACCTGGAATGGCTTCTTTTTCAACAGGTCATACAGTGTGGCGTCCTGCATCCCTAAAAGGGAGGCGGTTTCCCGAATAGACATCGTGGTTTTCTCCCACTTGGAGCCGGGAGCTTCACCGTTTACTTTTTTATAGTGAAACTGTCCGGCATACCATTCTTCAAAGCTGTCCAGCATAATCCTCATTCTGCCAGCAGCCGTAATGGTCCGAAATCGGTTCTGGTGAACCAGCCAATAGGCTTCTACTTTCTTTAACCCTAAGATTTGGCGCATTTCTCTGACGGAAATACTGGTCTTGCTTTTGGGGGAAGGGGTGAGGTTACTCATACGCATCACCCCCATTCCCGTGGTCCAGCCATTCATCAAAACTCTTTTTAGAAATCCGAATCTGGCCGCCGACCCGAATACTGCGAAAATAGTTTTTCTTAATCAGCGCATAAGCTGTAGGACGGCTGATGTCTAAAATATCCTGAATCTCCGGGACAGTATAGGTGCGTTTCTGATCGGGAACGCCCACCTGCTCCGGCTTCAAGGCAATCGTCAAATTACTCATGGATATGGTCTCCTTTCAAAATAGGATAACAGCTGTTATGTCTATATTGTAAGGGATAAAAACCGTATAATCCATGTTGTCGATTACCCTCGCGGTATCCTTGACAAATTAGATTTGATTGTCCAGCCAAGCGTCAAAGCTGGCCTTCGATACCCGGATGTTTCGTCCAATGCGGATACTGTGAAAAAGATTCTTCTTGATCAGCGCATAAGCTGTTGGCTGACTGATTCCAAGAATGTCCTGGATTTCATCAACCGTATAAGTTCGTTTCTCAGAGGTGCATTGAACCTGCATCGCCTCTGTTTGACGGTTCATCTCAGCGATTTTTTCTTCAAACATAAAACAACCTCCCTTTGGTTATTTCAGAGCATCGTTTTGCTCCGAATGATCTTTTTTATAACATAAGAGCTTTGACAGCCCTACACTGATCGCCAAAGCTCTATCGACCTCATTCATAGAGGATTTTTTCAGTTTTCCGATGTACCTCTTTAATCGGCGCTTGTCCAATGTCCGCAGCTGCTCTAAAAGCACAATCGATGACGCCGTTTTTT
This sequence comes from Clostridium sp. M62/1, assembly GCF_020736365.1. NCBI lineage: Bacteria > Bacillati > Bacillota > Clostridia > Eubacteriales > Clostridiaceae > Clostridium > Clostridium sp. M62/1. Next base: position 309,326 of record NZ_CP085988.1, read on the forward strand.
CTCCGCCTTCATACAGATAACAATGGGTAGGCAGCTTCGTTTTTGTGCCTGTTGTAATCGGCGCTACAATAACCGTAGGACTATACCGATTTCCAATATCATTTTGAATAATCAGGACAGGACGAAAACCGGATTGCTCCGATCCGAAAACAGGATCAAGATTTGCATAGTACATCTCACCTCGCAAATATCTCCTCATGGTTTCGGCCTCCTTTCAAACCGGACCTATGTAAAAGCAGCTGTATGAGAGAATTGCACTGCCATAGCTGAACAAAGATTTCATACAGCTGCCTTTCGAAAAATATGTGTTCTCATTCTATTTGCCACGCGCCCCGAATGAGAGGGGACATTCCCGGTCTCCGCTGGCGCGGCTGTCATAACTCCGCAGCGTCGTTTTACTCGTGCGCCGCAGGGTTCCCCCCAAGTCTTTAGGAGGCCGTGAGGAAGTATCTTTAAGCCCCCATGCAGTCACCGCGCTCCGAAATGCCGCTTTCGGGTATCAGACTGACGTAGATCGCTCGGAACAGTCCTGTTCATCACCTCCTGGGGCTGTCCATCTTCGCGGCGCACCTGATTCGCTCGTACATGGGTTATGTACCGGAAATGCCATCTATTCAGTTGTCAAGCTGCAAAGAAGGACCAAAAGAAGATAGGTCCCTTCAATGCGTAGGCGTTGAGAAAGGCCATTTGTTAAGCGTTTTTCAAATATTTTTTTATTTTTTTGAGCTTTTGAGTAATGGCACTTCGGGAACAACTCCAAAGATGCGCCACATCCGTCTGCCGGTATCCATCCACAAGCAGCAAGGTCAGCAATTCCAAATCTTCCGGCGGCAATTTACAAAGCCGCTGGAATAACTTTTCATCCTCCACAGCCGACAACCAGCCATATCGTGTATGGTCAATATCTCCAGTATCCCAGCGAGAGGAAAGAGAATCAAATTTTTGGAACAGGCTGGATTGTTCGCTATCATCCTCATACTGTTCAGTTGGCAGTGCCTGGGTCCGGTTCCCAAAAATCCTTTGGCTGCAAAACCAAGCCCAATCATATTCCTTCATGGCGGCAATCTGTTCTTCGTTCATACCAGCGGTGCGGTACTCCTGCTCCAGCTGCTCCCATTCTTTATCAAATTTTCGTTTTTCGATTCCATAATGAAATCCCATAGCTTACCTCCGTTTCGATTCACAGGCGGTTGACGAGTGAATCGAAAGGCGGCGGAGATCGGCAATGGCATAACGCAGGGGACTTTCTTAAAAAATGGCAAACAAAAACACCAGTGGGTCCCCAAGACCAACTGGTGCAGTTACAGGCACATAGGCAATATGTATGATACGCACTATTTAGAACGGTTGATAATGCGTTCCATGCGCCACAAATAATTTGTTGATGCCAGCGGCTTTTTTTGACAAGCCACCGGAACTGCCAAACTTAATCCAAATCAAAAAAGCTCCTATCATAACTGCCTCCTCTACAGCAGCTATGACGGAGCATAAAGATCAGCCTTGTTATAGATGCCGTTTTTTTATATGGCACATAACAAGGTTTTTTATTCAGCTTTTAACGGCCTATAATCGCATATAGATACGCATTATCAAGGGATTCAACAGCAAAAATACGCACGATAGAATATACTTGAGGTGATTGATAATGCAGGATAGCGACTTTTTGTATTTAGGTCAGTGTGTGCGTGATGCGAGAAAGCGATGTGGTTTGACCCAACAGGAACTGGCAGATCGATCCGGGATGGGGCTTCGGCATATCCAAAACATTGAGTATGGACTTGTAAACCCGTCTTATGAATGCCTCGATGCCCTTGTTAAGAGCCTTGGCATATCTGCCAACCTGTTATTTCATCCAGATATGTCAGAGCAGGACATTGAACTTGAGCGTTTCATCGGGAAATACCTGTCTTGTACGGAGGAAGAGCGCCAGATTTTACTCCGTACAGCGGAATTTATGTCAGATCAATTCCTGGAACGTCATCACACGGAACAACCTACATCTGAAGATTCTGAGTAAAGCTGGTAAACCGGAAATTTCTGTTTTGCCAGCTTTTCTTGTTCATCGTAACAGAACACAATCGTATTTCTCTGTAAAAACGCTTTAATTGCACACTAATTTTTCGACTTTTCTCAACAAAAACAGTCATGGCGAAACACCATGACTGTTTTTTATAACGGTTTGGCAGCAAAAATATATCCTAAGCTGGAGACGGTTTGTATGTAAATAGGATGGTCCTTATCTGGCTCAATTTTCTGACGGATTCTACTTATAGTATTGGTGATTGCTGTCAGGCAGCTCTCACTATCCTCATGCCACACACTTTGAAAGATTTGCTCTTTACTGCACAGCCAGCCGGGATGTTGTGCTAAAAATACTAAGACGCCATACTCATACTTTGATAAAGAAACATCTTTCCCATCTCGAAGCACCCGTCGTTGATTCAATCTGATTTCTAAACCTGGATAGGACAATATGGAAGAAGTGAGAGGATATTCATGCCATTGCCCATGATCCTGCCAGACCATCAAAGAATTTTCTACTGTGTTTCCCGACTCCTCCGTAATACGGGCAATGATTTCAATTTTTCTTATATTACCTCACCTCACTGCACATTGGTTTTATCATTTAGGAAAATAGACTTTGATTGCCACTTATATGTTCTTTCCCATCATATAAGCATCTCTCATATATCGAGTGTCTTTTACTGCTCCAGCCTCATAGATACCTTTCGCTTCAATATATCCCATCTCTTTTGCTCCATTTAGGCAAGCTGCAAAACCACGAAAGCACTCCAGCGTACAGTCCATAACAGTATCGCTATCTTCAGCAGCGGTCATAATGTAGTAGAACTCTTTGTCCGGGATGTCTGTCCACCGAGCCACAGAACGGTCAATAAGTGCCTTCATTTGGGCATCAATAGAATAGAAATAGACTGGACTTGCCATAACAATTACATCTGCGGCCTGCATTTTGTCCAAAATCTCGCCCATGTCGTCATAAACGGCACACTTTCCACTACTTTTCTTGCAATAATAACAGGCATTGCAGGGGGCAATCTTTTTGCTGCGAATAAATATTTTCTCTACCATGTTTCCAGCATCCTGCGCACCGCGCATAAATTCGTCGCAAAGCAAGTCGGAATTCCCGCTCTTTCGTGGGCTACCTGATAAAATCAAAACATTTTTACTCATATTGCTTTTCTCCTTGTCGTTATATCTGATCTTGTACTTCCTGCACCCAAGCCACAATTTCCTGCTCAGCATCCTGAATTTGGTTTCGAGAAATGGTCAGGCCCTCCAATACAGCAGCGTCCGGTTCCAGTTCACGGATTGTGTCAATCGTATTGGAAAAACCGCTGCCGCCGTGAGTATTAAAGGGGATGATAGTCTTGCCAGATAAATCGTATTCCTCTAAGAAGGTATAGAGGATCATAGGCATATCACCCCACCAGTTCGGATAGCCCAAATAGATCACATCATAGTTTTCCATATTGTCCACTTGTGACGCAATCGCAGGACGGACTTGTTGATCCTGTTCTTCCGCAGCCTGATCCACCAGTGTATCGTGGTCCAGAGGATAAGGCTCTTCTGCTTCAATGCGGAAAATATCTGCCCCGGTCTGCTCTTGAATGATATATGCCATATACTGTGTGTTGCCTAACACCTCACCGTCGATTACAACCGTACTGTTTTCTTCCTCATCCGTCATATTGTCAGGCTCATCCGTTTCCGGCAAAGAAAAATAAACCACTAACGAACGATTTATATTTTCAGCTTCTGTGGCATCCGAGTTTTCTGAAGATACAGGTTTCTCCTGCTGAGAAGAACCGTTCTCTGACACAGGCGTATTGCTGGCTGATGGTTTTGTGCCGCAGGCCACAAGGCTCAACAGCAATACCACGGTTAATATAAACGAGCTGATCTTTTTCATCTATTTTCCTCCTCAAAAACATTCATTAAAAATTTCCAGGATTTCTTCCGGCGTCATTTTCTTATAGCTGCCGGACACAATGGCACAGGAATCAGCAATCTCTTTTAGTGTATCTTGATTTTCCAATCCCAACTCCCTCAAAGTAGTAGGTAGCCCCAGTTCTCGAATAAACGCTGCCAGCGCATCCACACCGGCAAGTGCCAGTTCACTTTCTGTTTTGCCAATGGGGTCAATACCCCAAACGCGAATAGCAAAACGGGCAAATTTTTCTTTTCCCGCCTCACAGATATGCCGGTAATAACCCGGATGTAGAACTGCCAGCCCTGCACCGTGGTTACAATCGGTATAAGCGCCTAACTGATGTTCCATCATGTGACATTGGAAATCCGTTCTTTTTCCCAACTTGATGATACGGTTCTCAGCCATTGTAGCTTCCCACATCAAATTGCTTCGCGCAGTATAGTCTTTTGGGTTTTTGACCGCAGCCCGAAGATCGCGGATCACACCACGCATCAGAGCCTCTGCCACATCATCAGACACATTTTCTTCATTCGGCTCGCTGAAATAAATCTCCATAATGTGACTCAACGTGTCGAAACCACCGGATACCATCTGAAACTTGGGAACCGAGAAAGTATAGACGGGGTCCATCAAGGCAAATTTGGGATTACACTTGGGATAATCACGCCCTGACTTAATTTTCAGTGCCTCGTTGGTAATGACCGCGCCGCCGTTCATCTCACTGCCGGTGCCGGATGCAGTAACCACTACGCCCAAGGGCAGAGGTTCAAAATCAATCACACCCAGAGATGCCCAATAATCCTTCCATACATCTCCATTGTAAACAGCTGCCAAAGAGATTGCCTTGCAGCAGTCCATCACACTTCCGCCGCCTACACCCAGGATAAGATCAATGTGATTTTTCCTAGCTAATTCAGCTCCCTCCAGCACTTTAGCATAAGTAGGATTTGGCATGATACCGCCGAACTCCACTACATTTTTTCCAGCATTTATCAGAATAGCAGTGATTTCATCGTACACACCGTTATGCTTAATGGAGCCACCTCCATAGGCCAGCATCACATTGGGACCGTACTTGCTGGCAAAACAGCTCAGATATTCTTTCACGCATCCCTGTCCTAAGATAGCCTTCGTAGAATTTTCAAAAATAAAGTTGTTCATCTGTGTTTATTCCTCCATTTGCTTTTCCCAAAAGGCAACCGCCTCGTCAAGCCACCCCTCTGCAACTGTTCCTGTCCCAATACCAAACCCATGAGGTAGTCCGGGGTAATGATGGAACTCTGTATCAATTCCCAGAGCGTTCATGGCATCCAAACGTCTCTGCATTGTGTGCCAGTTTGCAATCCAATCCTGTTCTCCTACACAAGCATAGGTAGGCGGATCGTTCTCTGCATATTCACTATGGCTGGTGTATTGCATAATAACTGTTCCGGGGCGGGGCAGTTTGTCGCCGCCAAATGCAGCAGGACCATAGGACCCCAACCAGGCTGCCATCCGTGCCCCCGCAGAGCCGCCCCAAAGAGAATAGCAACCAGTGTCCACTTCCAGTTCCTCTGCATGGTCAAAAATGAAAGTAATCGCCCTTGCTAAATCTTCACAGGCAGTCTGGGCGCCAGGCCGATAAATCAACGCAAAAGCATTGTACCCCTTTTTCGATAATTCCAGTGCATGGGGAAAGCTGTCCTGCATGGCTCCCACATAGGCAAAGCCGCCGCCTGCGTTACAAACAGCAAATTTTTCTCCAGGCTCTCCCTTGAAAAAGAACAAGCCTGTGTTCTCCTTGTCAGGATCAGCCGCTTTTTCTTCCTCTGAATAAATATCGTAAAAAATGGTTTCCCCTGCACAAGCCCGGTCGTATAAGGTATTGATGATTTCCACCGTTGTTTGTGGGTTTATGTAGTTGTACCAGGTGAGCTGAAGCTCTCCCAATGTGTCTCCGCTGGTATATCCATTGTCAACAGGGAAAAGTAAGTTTCCATAATCTCCAAATGCCGGAGCAGAAATGACATCAGCAATCGGAGTAGTCACATCAAAAGTAACCTTTTCCTCATCACTACTGATAGCAGACAGGATTGTCTCGTTATCAACCTGTTTCATTTCCTGCTCTCCACATCCGAATAAAACCATCAGTAATACAAGGATACCGGCAATCAAAATGGCTTTTATCCCAATCCTCAGTATCCCTCGGTCGGTAAACATTCCCTCAATCCTCAATCCGGAAAGCTGCCAGAAGCCTGTCTGATACGCCATCCGCATCCGGGTTGTGAGAACCCTTGCCAGTGTCCAATGCACGCAGCGTCTCCATCTCATCTGCGGTCAATTCAAAATCAAAAAGGTCCAGATTACCGGCAATGCGCTCAGGGGTGACAGATTTCGGCAGCACGATAACACCCTCCTGTACCTCAAAGCGGAGAATAATCTGACCTGCGTTTCTGTGATACTTTTCTGCCAGAGCACCAATCACAGGGTTAGTGAGCAGTTCAGAATTGCCGTGGCCCAAAGGAGACCATGCTTCCAACACTGTTCCGTCCTTAGCTACCAGTTCACGCAGCTCCTTCTGCTGAAAGAAGGGATGGAACTCCACCTGATTGACTGCGGGTTTCGTGTCAAATTGCGGAACGAATTGATTCCAGATATTCGGCGTCATATTACTTACGCCGATGGAACGCAGCGTTCCTTCCACCTTAGCTTCTTCTAATGCTTTCCACGCCCCCGGTACATCACCATAAGGCTGGTGGATCAGGTACAGATCGATGTAGTCCAGGCCCAACTTTCTCAGAGAACGAGCAATGCCCCGTTTTGCGCCCTCATAGCCGTGATCTTGCAGCCAAAGTTTACTGGTAACAAAAATCTCGTCACGAGGGATGCCACTGTCCCGAACAGCTTTTCCCACATCTTCCTCATTGAAATAGGCGGCTGCCGTGTCGATATGACGATAACCTGCTTTCAAGGCCGTAAGGACTGCTTCATAAGTCGGTCCTCCGTTCTCAACCATAAATACTCCAAATCCCACAGCAGGGATTTGATGTCCGTCATTCAGTGTAATTTTCTTCATCTGATCTTCCTCCTAATTTTTTGTACTACTCAAATCATCTTTTTTGCCCAAGCCGCAACTTTTCTTTCTGAACCTGCTGCCTCACTTCCTGTAATTGCCAACCCTTTTTCCACTATTGCACCGGCACAAGTACGTTTCAGGTCGCGTTCACTATTACCCATACCGCTTCCTTCATTGGTGCAGAAAGGAATGATCCGTTTGCCAGTCAAGTCATAATGTTCTAAAAAGGTAAATACAGCCATAGGACAGGTTCCCCACCAGTTGGGATAACCCACAAAAATAGTATCGTAGCCATCCAGGTTATCCAAATATGCTTTCAGTTCCGGTCGTGCATTGGCCTGTAATTCGGATTGTGCTTCCTCTGTGCAGGCGTTATAGTTGGCGGAATAAGACTTCACTGTGTCAATTTCAAACAGGTCTCCGCCAACTGCGTTCTGAATAAATTCTGCTGCATAGGCGGTGTTCCCCTTGGCAATACTACGGATACTTCCACCAAAGTAATTCTCTCCTTTGCGGGAATAATAAACTGTTAAAATATGTTCCAATTTTATCTCTCCTTAATGATTTATTTGGCGCTATGCCCACCAAAGACTTCAAAATCCATAGTTTCCAATTTCGTATCAATCACAGTGACTTCCTCCTGCGTCAGCTGGATATTGCCTGCTTCAAAATTCTCACGCAGCCGTTCCGGCTTTCGTGAACCGGGAATCGGAATGATATAAGGCTTTTTGCAGATCATCCATGCCAAAGAAAGCTGCCCCATAGTGGCGTGTTTTTCTTCTGCCATAGTGGTCAGTAATGACAGCAATACCTTAGCTTTCTCATACCCCGCTTCTGTGTACTGCGGCATACTGGCACGGTAATCCTGGCTGCCTTCAAACTTGGTGGAAGGAGTATATTTCCCAGTCAGGAATCCATTTGCCATCGGAGAAAAGGCCACATAAGCCACATTCAATTCTTCGCAGGCAGGGAAGATACTCTCATGCCAGCGTGCCATCATGGAATAGCGGTTTTCAATAGCGGTCACCGGACAGACTGCATGGGCACGGCGCAGATATTCATCAGTCGTTTCCGAGATACCCCAGTATCGAATCTTGCCTTCCTTTATCAGCTGAGCCATCGTTTCGGCTACCACTTCCGGTTCCACTTTAGGATCAATCCGATGCTGGTAATAAAGGTCAATATAATCCGTCCCCAATTTTCTTAAGCTGCCCTCCACGCTTTTGCGGATGGTTTCCGGGCTGCTGTCCAACCGCAATGAGCGGTCGTCGTTATGCCCAACGCCCATCTTGGTGGCGATGATTACTTTGTCCCGTACACCGTGAAGTGCCTTGCCCACCAGTTCCTCATTGTAAGAGATACTGCCGTCTGGAAATACGCCGGTATAGGCTTCTGCGGTATCGAAGAAGTCATAGCCCATTTCATAAGCCTGCCGCAAAGTATTTACGGCGGTGTCGGGATCAGTAGGATCACCAGAAGCATGGCTAAATCCCATGCAGCCCAAACCAACAGGATTCACATAAAGTTCACTGTTGCCTAATCTTCTTTTTTCCATTTATAAACGCTCCTTTTTTTAATTTCTGGATATGTTTTTATACTTTTATTATAAATTGATTGGGGAACAATCAGAAGTTCCGATTCGTTTATCAGTATCAAGTCTAAGGTTATAGCTAAAAACACCTGCAAAAATTTTGCAGGTGTTTCCAAAAAAATATTTACTTAAGATTCCAAACGGCAGACGGTTGCTACTGCGTTTAGAAATTCAGTCACCTCTTTTGAGGGAGTTGGAGAATGGAGCAGCCCAAAAGGAATTTCATGTTTCCAATCTACTGGTATAACTTTTAGAAGCGGATGGACATTCTCCCATTGAGGAACAGCCATCAGAAGCGCATTTTCATGCTCACAACGATTAAATGCCTCCAAATTGTAAAAAGAAAAATCTTCAATTTGAACTTTTGGATGATGCTCCCACAGATCATCCCGCAGCTGGTCGGTATATTTACTCCAGTTCCGCTTCATCAGCATCAGCTTTTGTCCGTACAGATCTTCAATGATCAATCTCTTTTTATGGGCCAGCGGATGGTAGATAGATAGCGCACAGCAGATAGGAACGCGCATCAGTTCCAATGCGGCACAATTTCGCAGATTCAACATGGTTTCATCAAAAATCCCAGCTACTACATCTATATTTTGTCCCAGGTTTTTCAAAATCTCTCTGGCATTCTCGGGCGTATTTTCAAAGTTGACAATCTCAAATTTCAATCCAGGCGATACCTTGTGGATCTGAGGCCACATTTCCATCAAAAACCGGCAGGGTGTCATCAAAGAGCTCCCCAGCCGAATCATGTTCCGATTACTCTGCATGGCATTTTGGGCGCGCACCTGAGCATCTTTGGCATACTGGATCATATATTTTGCGTCCTGGTAATAGGATTTTCCGGCGTTCGTAAGAATCAACCCGCGTGGCGTGCGGTCAAACAAACGCACCTCTAAGCGTTCCTCCAGCAGATTGATCTGCTTCATAACTGCTGTTGGAGATATGAACAGTATCTCGGCTGCTTTTGAAAAGCTTCCGGCATCAGCTACTTGAATAAATGTATCTAATTGATGGTTATACACAAAGTCCTCACCGCCTTTCCTTCTTTGCTCTTATTTTATCATAAAAACCAGTCAAAAGGGAAAACCATTCAGACCGTCGGTTGTAATGGTCCGTAATAATAGCTTGCAGTAGCGCCTCCGTCACACATAAAGTCTGCCCCAGTGATAAAGGCTCCCTTATTACTCATCAAAAGTTCCGCTACATTGGCAACTTCATCCGCTGTTCCGGGACGGCCTGCCGGACATTTTGCAAACATATTTTTATAAAAATCACCGCGCGGACCATTCAATTCATCCAGTGCAAGAGGTGTCACGATAATACCGGGAGAAATGGAATTTAGTCTTGCACCTCGTTCTCCCCATTTTACTGCCTCTGCCATCACACGCTTTTCGTTACACCGTTTTGCCATTTGATAGGCATGGAGCGTGTCTTTGATTTTCTCCGGTTGAAGTATATCTAACGCTAAAAGCTCCTCCGTGGGCGTACAGGCCAATAGTCGATCCTGCTCAACAGTCAACTGAGGCATCCGTTTTCCTGACTGGCTGGAGATTGTTACGCCCGCACCGCCCGGTGCGATTACCTTTCCTACTTCTTCTAGCAACACGGCTGTTCCATACAAATCCACCCTCAAAATCGCTTCAATCGGGGCTTGGCTTGGGGATACTCCCGCCGCATTGACCATCATCTTGATCTCGCCATACTGTTGTGCTTTTCCAATCATATTCAGGATAGATTCTCTGTTAGACAAATCCATTTCCATTGCTTCTACATCGTAGCCAGCCTGATTCATAGTATTCGCAATATTTTCAGCATTTTCTATCTTTTTATCGCCAGCGATGATTTTCATTCCATATCCGATCCGCCTGGCAATCGCCATGCCAATTTGACCGGCTCCAGTTAAAAGCATTACTTCTTTTTTCATAGTCTCACCTTCCCAACTTTTCCTCATTTGCGTAAACTTCCTTTGCCATACGAAATGCCGCCCATGCTTTGGGCCAACCGGCATAGAAAGCCGCATGGGTTAAAATTTCCGCCATTTCCTCTTTGGTAACACCGTTTTTCTTTGCCGTTTCCAGATGGTATCGAAAAGAACTGTCCACCAACCCTTGTGCCATCAGGGATACTACTGTAACAATACTGCGATCCCGCAAGGAAAGCTGCTGTTCCCGGCTCCACACTTCTCCGAACAGCACATCATCGTTGAGTTCCGCAAATTTGGGGGCAAATTCTCCAAGCGCATCCCTGCCTGCGATTTGTTTTACTGCCATATTCGTCCGTCTCCTTTTTGATTTATTTCAACGTTTCATACTCTACGTCGGAAACTGGTTCACACCATTCATTTTTGCACTCAGTTCCCGGAACCTCCACTGCCAGATGTGCAAACCAGGAGTCCGAGGCTGCACCATGCCAATGCTTGACTTCGGCAGGAATGACCACCACATCTCCGGGATGCAGCTCTCTTGCAGGCTGCCCCCATTCCTGATAATATCCCCGGCCTGCGGTGCAAAGAAGGATCTGCCCGCCGCCGCTTTTTGCATGGTGGATATGCCAGTTGTTCCGGCAGCCCGGCTCAAAGGTCACATTTCCGATTGCCACGCCTTCCGTAGTCAGCATATTCAGATAACTCTGCCCTATAAAATATTTACCAAACGCTTCGTTTTTCTCTCCCGTGGGAAAAACGCTGATATTTTTTTCGTCCATTTTATCAAAACCTCCTGCTGTTCTTATTTTTCCATTTTTACTTTGTAACGCAGCCATACACTGCTGCCTTCTTTTATTTCCAGATGTTCCAGCTGGAACCGTACCGGGGAATCCGATGCCAGACCTCCCCGCGTTTCAAACAGTGCAGGCGTTTCGGAAGAGCCGTCTGCCGCCGCAGTCATCACAATGCTCACCTCGTCACACATTCCCGCCTGCATAAAGGACCAGTTCAGGACACCTCCGCCACCCAGCATCAGCGTTTCGATGCCGAACAGCTCTTTCAGCTTTCTCATTGCAATCTCATAGTCCAAATCCTCTGCTCCTGCAATGATGTAAGAGATGCCAAGCCTGCGCAGAAATGCCCGATAAGCGGTGCTGGCCTTTTCTGTTAGGACCTCCAGTACATGGGCGGTGGTATCCTGATAGGTCAGAACACTGCTTTTCCAACCCAGCTTTCCAGACGGATCAACAGAAACATAGTACATTCCCGCACCCGGTTCTGCCACAAAATCTCCATCCGGTACATCCGTTTCGTTTTCTCTAATCTCCGGCTTTTCATAAAATGTAAAATTATCATCTGTGGTAACACGGCCTGAAAGCCACCCCTGATGTTTATAGTACGGATTTTTTCCGAAGGCAATGTTGTAAAATACTTCTCCTGCCGCTTCCCCCTCCGGGGTATCCATATAATTGCCCATGATTTTCCCATCCAGAGAGGTCATCATGTGACAGAAAATATAAGGTCTGTTCATCTTGTTTTGCTCCTTTCTCTGTTACAGTTTACCGCCATAAACAGGGAATACACCAAACTCTCCGTAGTCTTTGATCTGCTCTATGTTCGTCAATATCTGCATATCTTCTTCAGAGATCACAAAATCCACATCTGCATTATCTGCCATGTGATCTTTCTTTTCTGTCTTTGGCAGGGGAAGTAGCCCAAGTTGAAGAGTATAACGGATACAGAGCCTTGCGGCAGACACACCATATTTTTCTGCCATTGCCTGAATTTTGGGATTCTTCAGCACTTCGCCGTGTCCGATGGGGGAGTAGGCTTCGACCAAAATTTCATTTGCCTGATTGTAGGCGATCAGCTCTGCCGGGGTGTTGCTGATATGAACCAGAAGTTGATTGACCATCGGCTTTACCGTGCAGGTGGAAAGGAGGTTTTCCAGATCCTCTTTTTCAAAATTAGATACGCCAATAGCTTTTAATTTTCCCGCATGATAGGCGTCCTCCATCGCTTTCCATGCCTGCCGGTTGCCCTCGTCAAAGCTGCGGACATCTTCCCGAAACTGTGTCCAGGGCTGAGGGCTGTGAATCAGCATCAGGTCGATATAATCCAGTCCCATCTTCTCCAGAGAAGCATCAATCGCTTCAACTGCCTCCTCATAGGTTTTGATCTCCGCCGCCAGCTTGGTGGTCACAAAAATTTCCTGACGCGACAGGCCGCAGGTGTTAACCCCTTCTCCGACACCGCGCTCATTTCCATACGCTTGTGCAGTATCAATATGGCGATACCCTGCACCTACCGCATCCCGGACCGCCTGTGCAGCATTGGCATCCTCTATAAACCATGTGCCAAACCCCAGCTTGGGAATAGACAGACCGTTGGACAGCACATACATTTCTTCTTTTACCATGTGATATTCCTTCCTTCTTGCATTCTTTCTGTTTGCGTGCTACAATTTCTATACTTCTATTAAATCATAGCACTTAAAGTGAACTTTAAGTCAATACCTTTTCTGACAAAAAGAAGCGAGTTTCGGAGGTAGAAAATGTTATATACGATTGGAGAAATGGCAAAAAAAATGAACCTGTCACCATCCACGCTGCGGTATTACGACAAAGAAGGGCTTTTGCCATTTGTGGAGCGTTCCGGCGGCGGTATCCGAATGTTCAAGGATTCTGATTTGGAGTGGCTTTCCATTATTGAATGTCTCAAAAAATCCGGCATGGTGATCAAAGATATTAAAAAGTTTATTGACTGGTGCATGGAGGGAGATTCCACCATAGAACAGCGTTTGAATTTAATCGACAGGCAAAGAGAACTTGTTCTCGCACAAATCGCACAGATGCAGGAAACTCTTTCTGTTTTGGATTATAAGCACTGGTATTATGAAACTGCGAAAAAAGCCGGAACCTGTGCGGTACATCAAAATATGGGCCTACAGGATATTCCAGAAGAATTTCTCTGTGTGAAAGAAAATATGAGTAGGTCTTAGCGGAATTTTTACAAGTACAAGAAAGTGGCAAGCAATGCCGGTGTTAATACACTCGGCCCGCAGAGTGAAAAATCCTGCCGTGATTTCCCCCTCCGCTTTGCTTGTTGAGGGTAGCGCCCCCAAGCCCCCTTGAACGCAGAATTTCATTCTGCGGCTGCGCGTCCGTTGGACGCTTTGGACCATGACCGGCTCACCGCTGGTCATGGTCTTTTTCCTGTTCTTTTTTCTGCTCCTCGTCCATTTTCAGCAACCGGTCTACATTGGCCTTGGCGGTCAAAAGTTCCCGCATTTCCTCGCGGGAGCGCCGGTACTCGGCGTAGGTTTTCTTCTTTTCCTCCAGCAGTTTGGCATACTCGGCTTGCAGGTCCTTGACCTTGGGCAGCTTCATCACACCCATCTCGTCAAAGGCGTTTTTTGCCGCCTGATGAAGCAGGATTTCTTCCTCATGCTCATCCCGGAATTTCCGGGAATAACCGGCCTTTCGGTAGGCGACATAAATCTCGCGGGTCTTGGCATAGTTGACGATATGGGTCCGCAGGACGGCGATCTCCGCCATGCGCTTCTCCGCCGCCTTGATCTGTGCCGACAACTCGTTGTGGTGGGCGGTGGCTGCCGCCGCTTTTTCTGCCAGCTCCCCATAGTCCAGCAGCTGATGTTCGGTGAGAAAGTTTACGGTCTGCGCCATTTGCTTCAGGTTAAAAACCTTGGCCCAGCGTGTGTACCCAGCGCCTTTCCCAGCCTGTAATTTTGCCTGAATGTCAACCAGCAGATTGACCTTGGGAGGCTCCGGCTGCACGGCGGATTTTTTACGGGGCGTATGCTGTTTTTCTCCGGCCAGCACCGCACGAATTTCCGCTTCACTGTACCCGGCCCCCAGCTTGTCATCCATGCGGACTACATTCTTCCAGCCGGGCGCTTTGAGCCGGATGGCCTTCCCGCGCCGGGATACCTCACAGCCCATTTCCGAAAGCAGCTTTAGCAGCGCGTCAAAGTCTGCGGGTTTTTGCTCCAGCGCCCGGTCAATCATCACCCGCAGCTGCTCCCGATGGGAGGGCTTGGCCTGTTCGCCCAGCCACTTGTTGTAGCTTTTTCCGTGGGGCTTGGGGTCCTCCACAATGGACAGCCCGTTCTCAATGCAGAGGGTGTCGCTCAAGCGCCGGACGGCTTTCGTGCTGCCCCAAAAGTTGCGGAACTTCCGGTCACAATCTGTATTGACCGCCGACCAGATGATGTGATTATGGATGTGCGATTTGTCTGTGTGGGTACAGACTACAAAGGCGTGGTTGCCCTTGGTAAACCGTTTGGCAAATTCCATGCCCAGGCGGTTGGCTTCCTCCGGCGTGATCTCACCGGGCTTGAAGGACTGGCGCACATGGTAGGCGATCACATCGTCCGCACCGCGCACCCGCCCGGTAGCGGCTAGGTACTGCCGCTTTGCCAACAGGAACTCGGCATCGGCGGTCCGGCTGTCACAGCCATAGCCGGTAATCCATTTTCCGTTGTCGGTCTTTTGCGGATTTGCCACATAGTCGATAATGTCGCTGACCGCTTGGCTCTCGGTGCGGCCCTTGCCAGTATGCAGTGGCATGATGCGTGTGGTTGCCATAGGGAAGAACCTCCTTTCTAAAAAAGAAACGGCCTGCATGGTGCAGACCGCTTTTGCTATTCTATAAAATCGTCCTCGATGTCCTCTAACCGCTTCGGAGGAAACCTCATCTCGTATTGTTCTTTTGCCAGCGCACGAACTTCCGGGCGCTTATCTTTCATTCGGTTTTTCAGCCAGGAAATCTGCTCCTTTGATAACCGCCAAGGGAGATTCCGTAAGCGGTTTACCGTCATTTGCTCCGCTTGCTTCTCCGGTGGCAAAGAAGCACAGGATTTACAGATATGCGCCGCATGACCTTTGCCGGAAAATTTTTCGTTAGCCTTATATTCTCCGCAGACTTTACAATAATGTCCATGCTTCTTCATAGGCTCGATTTCTATTCACTGAGCGCATATAAACTGCGGACCGCCCCCATGATGATGTTCCACTCCAAATCTGCCGCATAGGAAAATTTTTTACGGTACGATTCCCAAAGTTTCTGCATCACCGGACTATTTTCCACTTCTTCAAAAACTTCGGCAGCTTCTGCAAGATGTTGTTCTGTCCCGCGTTTGTGGGCAGTGGCCCGCAGCGCATCATGGAGAATCTGTGGGTCCAATGTGTTCCCATGCAGCTGTTCCAGAATATAAATGTCATAGAAGTCTCTCATGCGGGTGTTGGTGGTGGTTCTGGTAATGATCGTTTCCAGCTTTTCGGCCAGAACCGTTTCCAGATTGTACGCCCAAATATCAATGGAGCGATCTTCCAGCATCAGCTTGAAAGAGTATCGGACCTCCCTGGGGGTAATGGCATCTCCTGTGGAAATGTCGATCTTCAAAGGTGTTACCACACCGTCAAATGTTGTGGTCATATTCACGCGAATACCCGGATATTCCGCCTCATCCATAATCTCTGAAATGCTTTTCAGCTGGAATTTTACGCCATCGTCAAGCGGGACACTCACAATAGCGGAAATCAGATTCTCTATGTCCTCCACATTGACGTTGGCTCCTTTTACAGTAGCGTCCAAGTCCATCGTGGAACGGGCATCCAGACCAACCATAGCCGCTACCAGCATACCACCTTTCAGAATAAATTTGTCACGATATTCAGAAAGGGAGATGCGTTCCAGAAAACGCTCCATCATATAGTTTCGCATCAAGAGCTGGGCATCCGCTGATTTTTTCTTTGAGAGATTGCGAATCAAATCTTTTAGCTGCCTTGCTGTTTTTATCATAAAAGCACCTCCAAATACTGCCGCAACAGTTTTTCTACCCGGAACATACCGGCATACCGCATCAAAGTCCGCAGGTCTTTATCTTTTCTTCTGGCATACATCTTTAACGCACCTTGAAAAGTCTGCATCTCCATGCTGTTCCGGCTGCGGAGCAGATCGCAGATGGTGCGCTCCATATCATAGACAGGAACCGTATGTCCAAAAGGTGTTTGAGCCGTTGTCAGACCCACCTCATGCAATTCTGCTTTAATGGTAAACACCTGCACACCTTCAGCTTTTAGTTTCGTAGGATTGTAGCCTGTTTTAACGGTAACGGTATATTCCATTGGTTCACGATCTGTCAAATCATGAAAAAACAAGGCCGTATCATGGGAAAACACTGCCTGTTCAACTCGTATATGAAGTAAATACATGGCATCTACCCAAGCATCCCTGGAAAGATAAATTCCATGTGCAACTCGATCCAATTTCCGTGAACGCACATAATCATAAAAAACAGGCTTGGAAATACCAGCAGATACTACTTGAGCTGTTCGCAGCATTCCATCCTGTATTTCCAGCAACTGATCCAGCTGTTCAAATTGTCCCACCGTACCACTTCCTTTCACACTAATATTATAAGTGATATTAGTCCAAAAGTAAAGTGATGAAAATTCGGCATAATTTTACTGACAGCTTAACATTCAACAGTTTAGGAAATATGAATAGGCAACCTCAGCTGCCTATTTCGTCACAATATAAAATAATCTGTTTCTTTTTCTGTTTGGCACACCGCAGTGTTGCGGCAGCACCGCCCCAATCATGAAGGACATAGGCCACCACTACATCAGCGGATTCTACCATCCAGCGGTTCCTATGAGAAATCGCAAAACGGCGCGGCACATTTTCCAGCGGCGGGTACACTGTGCTGTCGTAACCGGAAGTGTCTTTCCCGGTGTTGAGATAGGCCAGGACAAGAACCAGCTCAATTTGTGGGTACTTTTTCTTTTGCTCCCGCACAATGGATGCTGCCAAACCGTCAAACTCCCCGTAGCCTCCAAGAAAAAAAGTTGTTGCTCCTTGCTCAATCAGGTTTTGTGTTACTGTGCGAAGCCAATCCGCAATATCATCTGTTTTTGTAATTTGTGAATGGCCACAAAATGTTACATTCATACGATGGCACCCCTATTACCATCATACTGCAAACAACTTGATTAGTACAGATACAGGGACTAATTTTAGCAAAACTGCCCATATACTAAATATAGTATAGTCACAGGGGCGGTGAATGAGATGAAGCTAAACGAGGCGGTAAGCAAACGCCTTTTAGAATTACTGGATGAAAGAAATATGACACAGTATCAGCTGTATATGAAAAGCGGCGTTCCCAAATCTACTATCGGAAATGTCATCAACTGCTCGTATGATTCTGTTAAACTCCGAATCATTCACGAGATGTGCCAAGGAATGGGGATTGGGATAGATACCTTTTTTGCATCGCCGCTTTTTCAGGAAGATAATCTGGAACCATAAAAACCTCCGACGAAATTTGTCGGAGGTTTTTTATATTATCCATACACCCTATCTTGAATGGCAAATTTCAAGTCCTGCACCTTGCCCAGCAGCCAGATGGCAGCCATCGGCAAGCCAAAGGGAGAAATCAGAAAAGCTAATATCAGAGCGATGATCCCATTTTGACGAGGACCAACAATCAACATAAACACTCCACAAAAGGCGAAGAAGGTGCTGATAAGCCCCAGCACCAAGCCGGAGAGATACACCAGCCCCGCACAGAGCCAAACAAATAAAGTCAGTGCCAGAATTACCGGAGCCACCAAAATCTTCAACAGCAATTTCAGCATAAACCCGATTGCCTTCATGATTCTTCCTCCTCCCATTGTTCCCGAAAACTCTGGCAGAGAATTTCTGCCTGCCTTTCATCTTCTTCCGTTACTTCCCGGCATCCTTTGGTCCGCTTCATCACCTCGTAGCTGCTGTAATCGGAAAGCAGCACCTCAAACAGTTCATCCGGCGTCCTGCTGAGAAGTCCGTCCACACAATAACGGGAATCTCCATTCCAGGTTACGCGGAGATACCCATTCCTGCAAGGGAGAACTTCTTCCTCTAGATCACAGTCCAGATAATCCCGAAAGATCTCCAGCACTTTTTCAAAGGTTTTCATCTATCCTCAACTCCTTTGCAGCAATCTATTTTCTACTCATATTATCCTGCCGGTGCAGCCAAAAGACAAGGATACGGGCAAAAAGAAAAAGCGGAGGAAGGCGCGGCGAAGAAACGCCGTTCCTCCCTCCGCAGATGGGGTAAATGTTCTGGTTATGACAGTTTAGAGAGCTGGGCCAGTATCTCCTTAACCCCCTCCCATAGCTGTTCCTGCCGCTGGGATATATCCTCCAGGTCGGCATCGTAAACCCGTCCGGTTTCATGCACCTTGCGGGTCAGCTGGTTTAGGTTATTGCTGGAATAGCGCATGAGAGACACCAGTTCTTTCAGTTCCGGCAAATCCAGCTGCACCACATAGCCGTCCACAGCCATTTTCCGCAGATAGGCGCTCAGGTTTTTTGTCCCAAACTGCGCCATTTTCTTCTGGATCGCATCCATCTCCGCAGCGGAAACCCAAAACAGGACCGGTACATCCCGCTTGCGCCTGGGGCTGCTCATCGCTCCGGCTCCCGTTTCTTCGGGACGGCAGGCTTGCGGGCAGGCGATTCCTGCCTGAGCTTTTGCAGGACAGAGCTTTTCTGCTGTTCCTGCATGGTTTTTCTGGCCTGCCTGGTAAACAGATCGGTCAGACCGGGATTGACCCCATCCACAACCAGATAGGCACAGTGGCGGGAAGCGCCGCTGTCCTCCGGCATGGGAATGGTTTTCGCCCAGGCTTTATTGTCCTGAGAGATACGCCCGTCATGGTTCTTGTGCTGGATGGTGTTGGCAAGAATAAACTGTACCCGTTCCGTCCCGAACTTTTCCAGCACATCTTTGACCGCCGCCTCCGTATCCAGCCGGTTCTCTGCATAGTGAGCGCTGATAGCCTGTTCAATGGCTTCTTTGCAGGCGCTGTTTGCCTGATAAGAACGGTTATACTGTGCCATCTCTCCATGCTCGGACGCATAGGCGGCAGAATGGGGATAGAGAGGGGCAGTTCGTAATTCTTCCTGCGCCCTGCACACATCATCGGCACGGTTCTCAATGCTGTCCCGGATCACATCCATGTAGCCGGTTTCCAGTTTTTCAAAATAGCGGTACACATCCGCCAGCGGCGTGGGGGAATCCAAAAGCGCCTGGGCCTGGGCGTCGCTCAGTTCCAGTTCCTCCATCGCCATCACAATGTCCTCCCGGACGGTGTACTCATAGGCGTGGTCCAGAACCTCTGCCGGAGGCTGGCTTTTCAGCCAGTCCCGGTATTGGTCCTGTTCAGCGGCCATCTTCTCATGGAGGGCCGTATTCAGATCGTTGGGGTTCATGTTATCGCACCTCCTCATGTTGCTTCGGTTTCTTTTCAGGGCTGCGGGGTGGCACCGGGCGTTTCAGGCTGTCCAGCACCGAGGGCCGCGCACTCTTGGCCATCACGGTCTCCGGGGCGGTATGTCCTTTGTCCCCGATGTTCAGCAAGGTATCCAGTTCCACCAGACGGGCCGTTTTAATCTGCAAATCATCTTCATACAGGAATGGCTTGCTCAATTCCTCCTTGGCGGCGGCCTGTTGCTGGTAAAGGTTGTTCAGCTGATTTTGGACGGCCTCCAGACGCTGGGGCATTTGTGCCAGGGCGTTGTCGATGCGGGTGAGATTGCCGCGCGGGTCTGTGCCCAGGGTCGCCCGGTGGGTCATTTCCCCTTTCAGCAGGAGCGTATATTCCTGTTTCCACGCTTGAAATTCCACCGACATGGCAAAGCCCCGATAGCTGCCGATTCGCACCGGCTCAGAATCCTTGACCTCCTTGCAGGCGTCCAGCAGGGCGGCTCCGGCGTTTTCCTTATCCGTCAGCACATCGCCCCGCACCTCCATCCCGGCAAAGCCATCCTCCGGGTGTGGATGGGCGGCAAGTGTCTCCAAATCTTTCTCGAAACCTTTGATATAGCCCTTGTTGTTTTCGATTTCCTGGGGGAAGTATTTCAGCAGCTGGTCCTCCAGACGGTACTGCTTGCTCTGGTGGTCGGCCTTCATCAGCTTCAGACGGGCAACCTCCACATCCAAATCCATGCGCTCCTTGATACGGGGGTCTCCGGCGCACAGGGCCTTGATCTCAGCAAAGGACAGCGCCGTTTCGTCCACATCATCACAGGAGCGCACCGGGCTTTTGCTGGTCATGATCTGGCTGATGAATTTCTGCTTGTTCTCCACCGTCTGCCATAAATAGGCATCAAAAGTTCCCTCGGTGACATAGCGGTACACATGGACCAGAGGGTTTTTGTTGCCCTGGCGCTCGATGCGGCCCTTGCGCTGGGCAAGGTCTCCCGGACGCCACGGACAATCCAGGTCATGGAGGGCCACAAGGCGGTCCTGCACATTGGTGCCAGCGCCCATTTTAGAGGTGCTGCCCAGCAGAACACGCACCTGCCCGGTCCGTACCTTGGCAAACAGTTCTTTTTTCCGCACCTCCGTGTTGGCTTCGTGGATAAAGGCAATCTGGTTGGCAGGCATCCCCTGGGCGATGAGTTTTTGCCGGATGTCCTCATAGATGGTAAAGGCAGGCTCCGGCTTGTCCAGCGGGATAGCATCTTCCAGCGCGTGCAGGGTAGGATTATCCAGCTGCTTCGCCGCCTTTTGGGGTGGAGCCGCCTGGGGCGTGGAAATATCGCAGAACACCAGCTGGGTCAACTTATCCGCGTCCCCATCCCGCCAGATCTGCATGATATTGTCCACGCACTGATTGACCTTGGTTCCCGGTTCGTCCGGCAGAAGCTGGTTGATAATGCGCTGGTCCAGCCCCAGCTTGCGGCCATCGCCGGTGATTTTGAGCATATTGTCCACTCTTGGGTCCACAGAACCGTCGTGGACCTGGGAAGCGCGCTCGGACAGAACTTTCACCATTTCTTTCTGGTGTTCGGTAGGCTGGGCCACGATGTTGTGGTATTCCACCTCCGGCGTGGGCAGGTTCAGCTGGTCGGCGGTCTTGATGTCCGCCACCTCTTTGAACAGGTTCATCAGCTCCGGCAGGTTGAAAAACTTGGAGAATCGGGTGCGCGCCCGGTAGCCGGTTCCCTCCGGGGCCAGTTCCAAAGCGGTCACGGTCTCCCCGAAGCGGCTGGCCCAGCAGTCGAAGTGGGTCATGTTCAATTCTTGCAGGCGGTCATACTGGAGATACCGCTGCATGGTGTAAAGCTCGGTCATGGAGTTGCTGACCGGGGTCCCGGTGGCAAAGACCACGCCCCGGCTGCCGGTCAGTTCATCCATATAGCGGCACTTGGCGAACATATCGGAAGATTTCTGCGCGTCCGAGGTGGATAAGCCCGCCACATTCCGCATCTTGGTGTATAAAAACAAGTTCTTGTACGAATGTGCTTCGTCCACAAACAGCCGGTCCACACCCAGCTGCTCGAATGTCACCACATCGTCCTTACGGCTCTCCGCCTGCAATTTTTCCAATCTGGCTTCCAGAGATTTTCGGGTGCGCTCCAGCTGCTTAACGGTAAAATGCTCGCCGCCGCTGGCCTCCACCTCGGCAATACCCTCGGTGATCTCGTCGATCTGCTCATAGAGGAGCCGTTCCTGACGCTCCCGGCTGATGGGGATTTTCTCGAACTGGCTGTGTCCCATGATGATGGCATCATAGTCGCCGGTGGCGATCCGAGCGCAGAACTTCTTGCGGTTGTGGGTCTCAAAGTCTTTTTTGGTGGTGACAAGAATATTGGCAGAGGGATAGAGCCTCAGAAACTCCGATGCCCACTGCTCGGTCAGGTGGTTGGGAACTGCAAACAGAGATTTCTGGCACAGCCCCAGGCGTTTGGCTTCCATCGCGGCGGCTACCATTTCAAAGGTCTTGCCCGCGCCTACCTCATGGGCCAACAGCGTATTCCCGCCGTAGAGGATGTGGGCGATAGCTCCCAGCTGGTGGTCCCGCAGGGTGATAGCTGGGTTCATACCGCCAAAGGTGATGTGTGACCCGTCGTATTCGCGGGGTCTTGTGCTGTTCATTTCCTCGTTGTACTGATGCACCAGAGCCTGACGGCGCTCCGGGTCTTTCCAAATCCAATCGCGGAAAGCGTCCCGGATGGCCTGCTGCTTTTGGGCGGCCAGGGTGGTCTCTTTGGCATTCAGCACCCGGCGCTCCTTGCCGTCCGGGTCCTCTATGGTGTCGTAGATACGGACATCCCGCAGGTTTAGGGACTCCTCCAGAATCTTGTAGGCGTTGGCGCGTCTGGTTCCATAAGTGGTATAGGCCGCCACATTGTTTTCCGATACGCTGTTTTTGCCGGTGATCTGCCACTCCGCCGTAAACGGGGTGTAGTTGACCTGGATATTCCGCTGCATATAAAACGGGGTATCAAAGGTTTCGTACATAAACTGCTGGATGTACTCTTTGTCAATCCAGGTCGCGCCCAAACGCACCTCGATTTCCGACGCATCTAGGTCCTTGGGCTGGGCAGCGGTGAGGGCTTCCACATTGACCGCAAAGGAGGGGTCCTGCTGGGCTGCCCGCTGTGCCTGCCGTAGCTTGCGCCGCACATTGCCAGACAGGTATTCATCGGCGGTCACATAACGGGATGTGCCGTCCGGTTCCAGCTGTCCCGGCACCCGGAAAATCACGCCTTGCAGCTCAGCGGCCAGTTCCTCCGGGGATTTACCAGCCAGCTCCGCCATATACGCCATATCCACGCAGGCTTTTTCGGAAATGGAGACGGCCAGGGCTTCGCTGGCAGTATCCACAGAGGTCACAGCCTCATGGGGCTGGATGGTACGCTTGGTGAACATATCCGCCTTGCGCTCCAGCCTGCCGTCCTCGTCAATGACTTCCAGTGCGCAGAGCAAATAGTAGGAAGAATCGTCGGAAAAGGCCAGCCGGTTCGCCCGGTCATTGATAAGCCCATACTTGGCGGAGAAATTGTCATAAAGCCGGTTTAACTCGGCCTGTTTCTCCCGGATGGCGCTGTCCGGTGTGGCAGCGTCCATTTCAAGGTCAATGAGTTCCTGCACACAGTCCCGCAGTCCCACCAGCCCTTTCACACGGGCTTCAGCGGTGGCGTTCAATTCCGGGCGCACCATGCGGCTGTTCTCCCGGAAGTACACAGCGCCGTCCACCACGGTATAGGAGTAGTTTTTCACATTGGGGTCAGCGGGGATGGAGGTGTCGATGGCTTCTCCCTCGCCCAGTTCCGGCAGCTCGGCCTCCTGATAAGTGCCGCAAATGTATTTCACGGCATCGTGCAGCTGCTCGGCCAGTTCCAGCCCCTCAATAGGAATCACCGTGTAGTCCTGTTTCCCGTATTGGGTGCTTTCAGCGGTGGGGCGGCCCAGCACCATCTCCGGATGGTCCAGGAAGTAGCGATTGATAGCAAAGCCGTCCTCGGTCTGGCCGGTCTGTGTCCATTCCGGCGAAATATCCAGAGGCCGATCTCTCTTTTGCAGGAAAATGATGTCCGAAACGACCTCCGTACCGGCGTTCTTTTTGAAAGCGTCATTGGGCAGACGGATGGCCCCCAACAGCTCGGCGCGCTGGGCAAGATACCGGCGCACGGCGGAATCCTTGGCATCCATCGTATAGCGGCTGGTAACAAAGGCCACCACGCCGCCGGGACGCACTTGGTCCAACGCCTTGGCGAAAAAGTAGTTGTGGATGTTGAAGCCCAGCTTGTTGTAGGCTTTGTCGTTGACCTGATACTGACCGAATGGAACATTGCCGACAGCAAGGTCATAGAAGTCCCGCCTGTCAGTGGTCTCAAATCCGGCCACAGTGATGTTGGCCTTGGGGTAGAGCTGCTGGGCGATCCGCCCGGAAACCGTGTCCAGCTCCACGCCGTACAGACGGCTGTTTCGCATTTCCTCCGGCAGCATCCCGAAGAAGTTGCCCACGCCACAAGACGGCTCCAGGATGTTCCCGGTCTCAAATCCCATGCGGCCCACGGCCTCATAGATGGCCCGGATCACTGTGGGGCTGGTGTAGTGGGCGTTGAGGGTGGAACCTCTGGCGGCGGCGTATTCCTCCGGGGTCAGCAGTTCCTTCAGCTGGGCATACTCCGCAGCCCATGCAGGCTTCTCCGGGTCAAAGGCATCGGCTAGACCGCCCCAGCCCACATACTGCGAGAGAAGGTGCTGTTCCTCCGGGGTGGCGTGGCGGTTCTCCTGCTCGATCTGTTTCAGCGTGGCGATGGCCTTGATGTTGCGCCAGAATTTTTCCTTCGGGCCGCCTGCACCCAGGTTGTCATCCGTAATGCGGAAGTTCTCCGGCGCGGGCTGCCGGGACGGTTCTGGCTCCGGCTCATTGGTACGCAGGGTCTGGATGGCTACATCATAGGGCAGATGATTCTTGTCGCCCGGATAGACGGCCACCGGCTCGGTAGTAAAGCTGGGCCGTGCAGGTTCCGGCTCTTGCTCCAGATGCTGGCGAATGACCGAAATCGGCTCCACCCGGAAGATGGGAAAGCCCGTGGCGTTTGCAAAAGTTACATCTTGCAGTTCCACCCGCCCGATGTCCAGCTCCAGCTTGCTCACCTGGAAGGTGCGCCCGTCCAGCGCAAAGGTGGTTTCTCCGGGAATGAGGTTCTGCCGGGCGTACTCCAGATCGGTCTGGGTCACGGGACCAGGATGGAGGATGGCCTGCACCTTATCCCGCAGTTCGGGGTCATCTCGGAATTGAACGCTGTCAATCCACTCGTATGCCTGCTCCCAGGTCTGAAACTCAACGGGATAGTCCGTCCCATCAGGATCGGAGAACCGAATTTCCTGCCGTTCCGGGGAATAGGTGTCGTACATATATCCTGCCGCAGCGATGGCATCCACGATCCGGCGCTGTTCATCGTTCAGGCTCAAATAGGCGGGCAGCGAGGTCTGGTCCTTCACACTGTTCAGGAAGTCCAGCTTCTGCTGCAATTCCTCACCAGAAAGGGTGCGCTCAGCCTCGGTCTCGTCAGCGGCGATCTCCGACGCCTCCGCCATGACCCGCTGAATGAACGGGGAGCTGTCCAGCTTTTCCGGGTCCACCAGCTGGCCGTTCACAATGCCGCGCTCAGCCAGGGCCTCTCGAATGGCGATGGGGTCAATGTTGTCAAATCGGTCCTGCTCCGCTTCGGTGTAGAACCGATCCTCCTTGATAAGCTGGGCAATCCGGCGCTGTACCTTGGACCAGGGCAGTTCGATTCCTTCAGGACTGCCGGCACGGATGACAAACAGGTTTTTGCTGTCGTTGCCGCTATACTCATGGGCAAGCCATGCGGCGGTGTCTTTCTCCCGTCCGTGCTGCTCCATATAACGGACAACGGCGTGCTTGCTCTGAAGATTGCCGTTCCATGCACAGATGGCATCGTCAATGTCATCCTGCGAGAGAGGGCGCAGCATTTCATGGAGCCGTGGGTAACTCTCGTTGATGACTTCCCGATGCAGGCGTTGCCTAAACTCCGGCATATCCGAATATAGCCGGAGCAGCTCCATGTTGCCAGCGCCCAGAACCGCACGGCGGATGGCGGCGTTACCCTCGATCACGGCATTTTCATGGTCGCTGTGACCGCAGGCGTTACGGTATGGCACATCCTCCATAACAGCGTCAAGAACAATGGGCTTGTACTGCTCATGCAATTCGCGGAGGGTCGGTTTGGCCGGTGCCAGCTCCGCAGTCTGGAACACCCTGGTTCCGTCGGCACCAAACTCCGCTTCATGGGCATTGATGTCCTGTTCGGCTTCATGGTCAACAGAGGTCATGGAATATTCCTGACGCTCCTGACCACCCTCCGGGACAGCGGAAATAGTCACATCATGCTGATCCCGCAGCTGTTCCACAGCCTGTTCCAGCCGGTTTGCCGGAAAGCCGCACATTTCCACGCGGCCACCGCCGGGGATGGCGCGGGTCGTGAGGTTGAGGTCCAGTTCCGCAGCGGCTTCCTTGGCGTCCTCGCCGTAAATCTCGAAGAAATCGCCCATCTGATATAGAATCAGGTCATCCGGGTGACGCTCCTTGACCCCGTTGTATTCCCATATCACCGGGTCCGGCTGCTGAGCTTGTATCGCATTTTCTTCGGCCAGGGCCTTTTCTGCCTGAATTTTGTCATACTGCGCCTGTTCCTGTTCGGTGAGATAGCGTCCCTTTTGGATTAGATCGGTAATCCGCTTTGCAGCTTTCTCCCATGTGAAATGCACATCCGGGCAGCCAGCCTTTTTATAACGCAGACCTTTTCCGTCGTGATCTTCCCAGCTGCCCCCAGCGCCGGATAGGGCGTGGGAGTGGCCGCCAATACCATACTCATGTTTGAGAAAATTCACCTTTTCTTTGTCTGTATGGGGTTCCTGGAAAAAGGTGAAAATCCGGCCTTTACCGCCCTCAAAACTGCTTCCTCTGGTCATGGCTGCGTCGATCTCGTCCTCGGTGATGAACTGCTTGACCGATGGAACATCCTGCATTTCAGAAGAAAAAGTCCTGCGGGGAAGGGACAGGTCTTGCAGGCTTTCCCAAATCTCTCTGGGCTTGTGGTAGTGGAACCGCAGCAAATCCCGATCCTGCTGGTAGGCCGTCCAGAAGGCGGCGTATTCTTCTGAAAGGGTCTGGCGAAACTCCGGGCGGTTCAACTGCTCGGCAAGCCATGCGGTTTCTTCCGGGAACCCGGTTCTCTGAATACCGGACAGACAGGCAAGATACCCGGAATCTCTGGCTTCGTCGCTGAAATCGTGGTACAGGTTCCAAAACTTTTCTGCAAGGAGGGAGCGCTCATAGCCTGCCGCTTCGGTCAGTTCTACATTGGAGACAAACTGACCGTCCTGTAAAAGCTGACCGATACGCTCGGCGGCGCTCTCCCAGGAAATAGTCTGGGCGGACTTGTCGTAACGGGCAGACTTGCCACGCGAAAGACGGATACCGTCCTCGGCATACCATGCGGTGACGCTGCCGATCCCGTTGCCGCCGTGATACAGATTTTTCAGGGTGCTTGCGATCTCGGCAGTGGACTTCTGCTTCTCAAAGGCCGCCACAATGCGTTCCCGCTGGCGGTCCGTATTACCGCCCAGCCGCAGCACATGGTCGATGTCAGCCTGGGCAAAAGAAAAAGCAGAGGATGTTTTCACATTCTCTGCTTCGTCGATGATTCGGATTTGTTCGTTTTCGGAAAGGAAGAAACTCAGCTGTTGATAAGTTCCGCCATCAGGATTTCCTCGGCCTGAGCCTTGCAGGTGTTCATCAGGCCCACCCACTTCATCGGGTCGCTGGCTTTCAGCTGCTCCGTCGCGCCCGCTGCCGCTGCCAGCTGGGGCATCAGCTGTTCCAGACGGCTCTGTGTGGTCTCGTCGATCTCGATGAGGTGCGGGTACAGCTTCTCGCTCATCAGAAGCTGGTTGTAGAGGATGGGCCGGTGTTCCTTCAGATACGCTTTCCGCATCCTGCCGTACTTGCCCAGGGGCTTCTCCGGCTGTTCGCTCAGTTTCAGGTTGGGAATCTGATAATCTCCGTTCTGGATGTAGGTCATAGGATTCTTCATGTTGATTGCTCCTTTCTTGAATAGCCTCATGCTCATAGTTTCGGATGGTGACGCCAATCTGCCGCAGCACCTGCTGGTTAATCTGGCTGACCGCAGTTCCCAGCGCCCCAATGGTGGCAGGAGTGTTGAAGTCAAAAATCGCCATAAAATCCTCGTGGGAAAAATAGCGTTCCGGCTCCAATCCGCAGCGGGACATCAGTGCATAGGTGATGCTGACGGTGGCGGCTGCCTTAAACTGTGCTTCGATGTTAAATTCATCATATTCTTCTAAAAAGGAATCGTCAACGATATAGAGAAAGTCCTGACGATGCTCGGTCCAGTATTCGCCTGCCAGCTTGTGAGCCACCGCCTCCAGCTGCTGGGCAAGGTCCTCGCCGCTGACCTCATAGGTGCGTTCCAGCATGGCAGACACAGGCTCCTGATACGGTTCCTCCATCTTCCATAGCCAGGGGGTGCGGGAATGTTCGCGGGTTCCGGTATCAGAAATATCGAACACATAGCGCAGATGAAGTTTGTCGCCGGAATCGTCCACCAAAGCGATGCCCTTGGAACCACGGCGTACATACCGGCCCATTTTTTTGTTCCATAGGTCATACTCCGCACAGGCGGTGGCGTCCGGGCGTTGAGCATAGATCATCAGCTGTTCATGGAACGGGTATTTGTATAACCGGGCGGCGGTGGTGAGAAAGCCCGCCCACTCCTGCCAGCTGCTGGTGAGCTGGGTCGTTACCTTTTCGGCCATCTGGCGGTAAAATTCTGCATTACTCGGCATGGTGTTTTGTCCTCCCTTCGTGTTGAATGGAAACGGGGCGGCGCAAAAGGCCGCCCCGTTGGGTGTTTATGAAGTGCTTATTCGTCAAAATCCGGGTACAGTTCCAGCTGGGCAAACGCATCGTCGCTCATGGTTCGGAGCTTCATAAGGGCGCTGTCCGTCAGTTCCCGCAGCTCCGTTTCCTCCGGCGAAAGTTCGCCGCGCATCTCGGTTAGGGCTTCCATCAGCCCGGTGCGGCTGCCGGTGTTGTAAATGCACATCAGGTTCATTTCCTCAAAAGTGAAGTTTCCCATATTAAATCTCCCTTTCCGCGCTCTTTTTGGGCGCTGCCTTTTTGTGTTCCGTCCTGGGTTGGCTTTTCAGCTGCTCCATGACGGACTTTTTCTTTTCCCGTTCCTCCCGGTGGGCGGCGGCAGCCAAATCCATGAGGGAGATCGGCTGGCCGCTGCGGGCCTGCTGTTCCAGCTGGGCCACCGTCGGCTCCTTGGGGCCGTTGTTGATGATTCCGTCGATCATGCCGTAATCATCCTCCACCGCCATTTCCGCGTTCTTCAGCGGATTGTCCGGCAGAAATCCGGGAACCTGCTCAAAGCCGAAGCTGTCGCAGTAATGACAGGATACCTTGCCGTCCCGCTTGATGGCAACGATGTCGCTGACGCTCATGGACGGATGCCGATAATCGGCAGGATGTTCATTGTTGAAACGGTAAAAGAGCTGTTCGGTGGTATCGCCTTTCAGATCACAGGGCTGTAATGGGGCGGTGTAAACCAATTCATAGTTTTCACGCTGCACCGTCTGCCCGATGGACTTGAGCCATTCCAGACCCTCATATCGAATATCCCGCAGTTCATCGGTGTGCTTCACCTGATAAATGGCAAAACAGTCGCCCTCATGGGAGAGAAACGCCTGCTCCCGTTCCTCCTGATGGTTCATACGGTCCTTGACAATCTCCCCAAACTCTGAACTTTCCTCCCATTCCTCGCGGGACACGGCAAAGAGGCCGTCATGGGCGTCCAAGTCGGCGGTATCAAAGGCCATTTCCGGGTTTTTGCCCTCCTGGACAATGTAAACAGTTAGGTCACGCTCCATCAGCTCATACGCCCGTTCTTTGGAGAGGGGCAGAAGGTCGTTGTCCAGGTAGCCGCATTTCTCCAGAACGTCCTGGGTCAGTGCCGGGTCCGGCATGGGGTACTCATCCAGCGCCTGTTCCTGTGCGTCGGGCAGTTGAGTGGAAGGAGCCGCAAAATCTTCGGCCTGCTGGCTGACCTGTTCCTGCATTTGCTGACAGGCGGCGTCCTGTAAGGTCTCGATCATGGACAGCGGTGCCTCCTGAATCGACGGGTTTTCCAGTTCCAGCCCTTCGCAAATCTGCCGGACAGCCGCAGAACGGGACAGCTCCGGTTCATCCAGCTGGCCGCCGTCCAGTTCTTTCATGGTTTCTTTGTCATAGAGGGTGTAGTCCCAGCCGGTATCGCATGGCTGAATATGGAGATAGGTGGCGTCGTTCAGAAGAAACAGGGCCTCGGAGGGTTCCGCCGGTTCCTGCGGGGAATGTTCCGCATTGTCGGAAACCTCCTGATATTCTGTGCGATAGAGAGAGGCAAGCTGCGCGGAAAGGTGTTCCGGGTCCCAAAAATCGCTGTTCTCGGCATCCAGGGCAGCGCCACTGTCCAAATTCATCTCCACTTCTTCATCCTGTTCCCATTTTGTCTGTTTCTGTTCTTCCAAAAAGAGGACCATATCCGCAATGTCATGGCGCAGGATTTTATCCGTGTATTGGGCAATCCGCGCCTGAACCTCCGTTTCCGAAAGGGTTTCAGGATGAACCGCCTGTGCATACAAGACATACTCCTGTGCAAAGGACTCTGCCTGTTCTCTTACTGGCGGCAGAACCACCGGAACAGTTTCTTTTTTCGGTGCGGTCAGGTCAATGCCGCGCTCCTTGCAGATTTCCTTATAATGGCGTTCCATGTCGTTAATCAGCTCGCAGGAGGTCTTGTTGATGGTCTCCAAACTGGCTTTTAATTCTTTCAGGTCCTTGTCCTTGCTCCAGGTGGCGATATACCCAAAACTGTTTGCGCCGGTCTGGATACCAAAATACTGGCAGACCGCATAGGAAATGCTCTCGGCCTCCACTTCCTCGGTATTGCGGTTCTTGACAGCCTGCTTTACTGCCGTCAGATCTTCCTCCACCTCCAGCCGCCACTCGAACCGATTCTCGTCCACATAGCGCCAGCCATCCTCGGCGGCAGCCTGTTCTGCTTCCGCTTCAGTGGCAAAATCCAGGCGATAATCGTGCTTGATGCCGCCCTCACTTACCATGACAATCTTCCAGGTCGGCTCTGCTTCGTAATTCTTCGGGTCGTGGAGCTTGCTGTGTGCAACCTCGTGAACGGCGGCAGAAACGGTCTGTACCTCGCTCATCCCCGGACGGATGGCGATGCGCTGCTGGTCGGAGGAAAAATATCCGTCCATGTTGTCAGCCATCGGCTCAAACTCGATAGGAACCGGGGCAGAGCGCCGCACCGCCTCCAGAAACGCCTCATAGTGCGGCACCGTACCGGACAGGGAAGAAGCCAGCTCCGGCAGGGGCTTGCCGTCCGTCTGGCTCACATCAAACACCTTGACCGGGCGGAACATGGGGATCTCGATTTCCTTTTCTTCCATGACCGCCTTGCCGTCTGCGTCCAGGATGGGGGCCTTGGTGTCCGGGTCGCGTTTCATTTCCTCGATTTTCTTCTTATAGGGGGTGGGCGCGATAATGGTAATGCCATGCTCGCCCTTTTTCACATGGCGCTCAAACTGGTTTTTCCACTTGTTGAACCCTGCCACCAGGGTGGCGTCCGGGCGCTGCATATAGATAAGCATGGTGTTGTTCACCGAATAACGGTGAAACTTGGACATGACGGACAGGTAGCGCATATATTTTTCGCTCTCAAACAGTTCCTTGATACCCTGCTCGATGCCCGCTGTGATTTCCTGCAACCGTTCCCGGTTGGTGGGCTTATCAGCCATGATTTTCACTCTCCTTTCCAAATTGGCAATCTCTGATTGATGTTCAGCGATCCACAGCTTTTGTTCCTCCGGGCTTTCCTCCAGAAAAAAGTCCAGCAGATAGCCCACATAATCCTTTTGCTGCACCGCCTCCAAAAAACGGGGGTGCATGGTTTCCTCCGGTGTTTTGGGTGTGTAATTGGCTTCCCACTTTCTGAGCAGATGGAAGTAGTCCGCCAGAACCCGAAAGGCATGGTCTCGGCTCTCCTTAAATTTCTGCGCCTCGGATTTCTGCCGGACATAGTATCTTCGGGGAGGGGCCTGGCTGTCATAGATGAGGCCAAAATCCTGGGCCAGCTTCTCGGCTGCTTCTTTTGGGAACAGGTTGTAGAGCCGGGCGGTCAGTTCAATCACATCGCCGGTGGCTCCGCAGCCAAAGCAATAGAAGTAGTCCTCATTCAGCTTCATGCTGGGATGTTTGTCATCGTGAAAGGGACAGCAGGCCATGCCACCCCTTTTGACTTCAATCCCATACATTTGCGCGGCCTCTTTGATCGGAACGGATTGCTTGACCGTTTCAAAAAGATTGACCATATTTACTCACTGCCTGCTTTTCTGACAGGCGGCTTATACCCGGCAGCCTTGGCCCGTTCGCTGGCAGCCTTGCGGCGCTCCGCGCTGTACGGCTCCCGGACCGACACGCAGCGTTTGGGAACCAGAAAGCGGCGTTCTCCTGTTTTCTGAATCTGTTCCGGGTATTTCTCTGCCAGCCGATTCAGTTTTTCCAGCAGCTTGGGGTCGCAGGTCTCCACATCGGCGGTGGCTTCGGCCTGGTTGTAGAGGAGAATGGTTTCCTGTTCGATTGGGGTCAGCTTCATTTGGCACCGCCTTTCTGCCGGTCAAATTCCAGCTTGAAGTTGGCGTACCGCCCATCGTCCTCCAGCACCACGGTGGCGTCGTAGGTCTTGCCGGTTTTCTCGGAGTACAGGCCGGTCACATGAGCGCGGCCTTCCTTGAGCAGCGCCGTCACGATGGTCTTGGTGGGCTGTTTGCGCTTCAATTCCCACCACTTGTTGTTTTTCCAGATGGCGAATTTACAGCCCTCATTCTGGCAGAAAAAGCCCTTTTGCAGTTCCGCCACATCACCGCCGCAGCGGGGGCATTTGCCCACCACTTCGCGGGGCGGCGTGAACAGGTACTCAGTTCCCTTGATGACCTGATAAGCTCCCACCAACTCCCGGAGCATGGCGCTGATTCCGGCCATAAAATCCTCCGGGGACAGCTCGCCGCGTTCGATCTCGCCCAGCCGGAACTCCCACTCAGCGGTCAGCAGGGGCGATTGCAGCTGCTCCGGCAGGACGGTGATAAGGGACACTGCATCCTTGGACGGCATAAGCTGCACGGTTTTCTTGCTCTTTTTGCGCTCCAAAAAGCCGGTGGACACCAGCTTTTCCAGAATACCGGCGCGGGTGGCCGGGGTTCCCAGGCCCTTGCGCTCGGCGTCCTCCGGCATATCGTCTTTCCCAGCGGTCTCCATCGCAGAGAGCAAGGTATCCTCGGTAAAATGTTTGGGCGGGCTGGTTTTGCCCTCCTTGACGGCAGAACCGGAAAGGGGCAAAGTCTGACCTTCAGACAGTTCCGGCAGGGTCTTGTCCTCGGTTTCCTGGTCCGGCTCCGTATTTTTCAGCGTAGCACGGTAGGCAGCGTCCAGCACCCGCCAGCCGGGGCGCTGCACGGTTTTTCCCTTGGCGGTAAACTCCGCACCGGCACACTCCACGGTGACAGCAGTTTCTGAGTAAGTATGCGGTTCCGCCACCGCGCACAGCAGGCGCTGGGACACCAACTCCAGGATCATCCGTTCACCCACCGGCAGACCGGACAGGTCCGCGCCCTGGATGTTGCGGGTGGGGATTACCGCATGGTGGTCGGTCACTTTTTTGTCGTTGATGACCTGGGCCGCATCGCAGGAAATGGCGATCCCTTTCCGAAACGGCATAGCCTTGGCAACCAGATTGACCAGCACCGGCAGGCTTTCAGCCATATCGCTCGTCAGATAGCGGCTGTCTGTTCGGGGATAGGTGCAGAGCTTCTTTTCATAGAGGTTTTGCAGGTAGTCCAGGGTTTGCTGGGCGGTAAACCCCAGCAGCCGGTTGGCGTCACGCTGGAGGGTAGTCAGGTCATAGAGGTCGGGCGCTTTCTCGGACTTTTCCTTGCGCTCCACCTTTTTCACTGTCACAGCCGCACCCTGGCAGACAGTTTTCAGCTGCTCGGCAGCGCCTTTGTCCTTCATGCGTTCCCCGGAAACAGAAAAACCGGGCAGCTCCAGGACTACCGTGTAAAACGGCACCGGCTTGAAGGTGTCGATCTCGGCCTCTCTCTGGACGATGAGGGCCAGCGTCGGGGACATGACACGCCCAATGCTGAGGGTCCGGTGGTACAGCACCGAAAAAAGCCGGGTGGCATTGATACCTACCAGCCAGTCCGCCTTGGCGCGGCAGAGAGCCGCATCCCGCAGACCATTATAATCGGCACCGGGGCGCAGGTTCGCAAAGCCCTCCCGGATGGCGGAGTCCTCCATGCTGGAAATCCACAGCCGTTTCATGGTTTTTTGGCATCCTGCCAGCTCATACACACTGCGGAAGATCAGCTCGCCCTCGCGTCCGGCGTCGCAGGCGTTCACCACCTCGGTCACATCCGGGGCGTTCATCAGCTGTTTCAGAATGTTAAACTGCTTTTTCTTGTCTTTGCTCACCACCATCTGCCAGGGTTCCGGCAGAATGGGCAGATCGTCATAACGCCACTTGGCGTAGTCGGGGTTATAGGCATCGGCGTCGGCCAGACCAGCCAGATGGCCCACACACCAGCTGACCCGCCAGCCGTTGCCCTCCAGATAGCCGTCCTTGCGGGTGGTGGCCCCAATCACGGCGGCCAGACTTTGGGCAACGGACGGTTTTTCAGCGATTACAAGTTTCATCATCTTCATCCTCCCATTCTTCCCGCACAGGCGTGTGCAGTTTTTTCTCAATGCTGTTTTCCTCTGTCAGCAGCAGGTCATAACCGAACCGGTAGTCATAGCGGTACAGTTTCCCCAGCAGATCGTTGATAAGGATACGGCAGGCCAGAATGACACGGGTTTTATCCACCTGCATCAGCCGGTAGCGTTGATAATTGCTGTAATATTCCTCATGGTGGCGGGTACGGCGGACGGTTTCCTTAAACAAAATATCCACCGGGTCCTGGCAGCCGTTCTCTTTTTCACCCTCCATGCAGTTCAGAAGTTCCATCACCATAGGGAAGCTCCGTTCATCCATCGGGGCTTCTTCTGCCAGAAAGCCTACCAATGCGGATAAGAGCAGGCGGGCGGCTGTCTGTTCCCGGTCTGTCAAAACCGCCATTGTCTGCGCGGCGTCCGGCAGGAGCGTTTCTTCCACAAAATCCGCCGCGTCTCCTGAATAAAGCTGACGGATGGAATCTATGGACAAGGGAACCGCTGCGGCATCCAGGGAGAAATCAAAGGGTTCTTCCCGTGTGGGCTTTTTCCGAAATTTGCTCCACACGGTTGAGAGAATGTCGCTGCCAAAATACACAGCAATCACCAGCAGGTCAAAAACCGCAAGCAGCTTGATAAATGTAATCAGAATACTCATTTTTTTCGTTTCCTTTCTTTGAGCCATCGTTTCATTTCACGGTGGCAGACTCCCACGCAGGGCTGCCCATAATTCCCACAGCCATAGCAGGGGTGGCTTTTGGGTAAAGAGAGAGGACGGGAAGTGTCCTTCCCGCCCTCCGGTCTGCGTGTCATCATGCGTTCATAGGGGCTGTCGGTAAACCGGGTCATGGGGTCTCATCCTCACTTTCTTCACCGCCGCCCCTGTCAGCGTCCAGTTCGCCCGATTCCTCGTCCTCCAGTTCGATTTCTTCCTCGTCCGGCAGTTCCTCGCCGTCCTCATAGTCATAATCGTCTGGATTGCTGCTGTTTTTGTGGTTGGCTTTACCCTTAATGAATTTGAAGTAGGCAAAGGCAGCGCCGCCCATCACAGCCAGCACCAGCAGCAGGACAGCCGGGTTTAGCCCTGCGAGTTCTTTTTTCTCCGGCTCTGTGGGTTTCTTTGGCGGTTCCGGCTCCTTGCCGGTACAGCCGGTCATATCCGTACTGCACACCTCGCATTTGGTGTTGACTTCACCGGCTTCGCATTTTTCTGTGCAGTTGCAGACAGCGGGCGGTTTCTCGGCGGACTGCCCATCCTCCATCAGCGCCATCAGGTCAGCTTCATCCACCTGATTCAAGAAGTGAACGGCGGTTTCCTTATCTTCATTGGCCCGGTCAATGAGAATGTAGAAGTAGTTGCCCGCCTTGGTGGTGACGGTGATAAGCTGCTTGTTGCCGCCGAAGTCATCCACCAGAGCAGCGTTGCCCTCCGGGGTCAGGGCAGAACTGTCCTCGGTTTCCTCCACCACCACATTTTCATCGTTGGTGGTGTCCTCTGCCGGGGGCTGCTCCGTTCCCTGGGCAAAAGCGGTGACAGAAAAAACACCCATCAGCACCAGCGCGGCGCAGAGGGCGGAAAAAGTTCTCCAAATTCTCTTATTCTTCATGGGTAATGTCCTCCTGTTCTGCATGGGCAGCCATGCCGGGGCGCGTGCCGCCTGACAGCATGGCACTTAACTGCTCCGGGGTCATACGCAGGGCGCGCACCATCTGGACGATCTCCAGATTTTCCGCTTCGGTTTTCTGCGCTTCCAGATTTTTCAGCTTTTCCTGATACTCCGCGATTTTCTCACGGGTTTTCGTAATCTCCCGGTCAATGCGTTCAATTTTATTAGTAGCCATGATAAAAACTCCCTTCTTTATAGATAAATGTAGTTACCAGTTCATCAGGCCGTAGCCCTTGATGCACTCATAGTTCAAATCGTAACTCTTGATTTTACAGGCGTCGCCGCTGTTTCCCTCCACGGTGTAAACCCGGCTGCCATCCGTGCCGATGACGATGCCCACATGATCCGCAGAACCATCCAAGTCCCAATCAAAGAAGATGGAATCGCCGGGAGCCAGGTTATCATACCCCCGTGCGCCCCATTGTCCACGGGACTGGAACCAGGGAACCCCCTGGGACTGACAGCCCGCAAAGCGCGGCTCGGATAATCCCATCTGCCCATAGCACCAGGACACGAAGCAGGCGCACCATTCCACACGGGAGTCGAAGCCGTACCAGCTCCAATAAGGGTATCCGCCCACATTGCCCACCTGCCGTTTCGCCAGTTCCACCAGCTCCGGGCTGCCGGGGCGGGTTCCGTTTACAAACTCCACGCCGGTCAGGTCCTCGGAATTCCCCATATCCGGGGAACCGCCGCCAAAAATCAGGGGCTTGTTGCCCAGGGTGGCCCGGTACACCTGATAGATTTCCAACTGGTCCTCTGTGAGCAATTCTGAGGCCAGTGCGGAGATTGGGCGGCTTTCCAAGGTCACATGAAGAATCAGGTATTCATATTCATGCTCATCCCCATCTTCGTCTGTGTAGGTGCGAATCTCCACTTCCTCGGTGAGCGTCAGCTGATACTGTGCGTTGAATACTCGCTCCAGTTCTGCTTGTGCGCTCTGACGGGTGTAGCCCTGCAACACGGCAGAAAGATAGGCCGCCAGCTCATGGGGGTCATGGCCGATCATGTCCAGGTCATAGCGGTACTCATCATATCCCGGATGGCTGCTCTCGATGTTGTCAATCTCGGCTTGCAGTGCTGCTTCTTTGGCAGCGTAATCGGCCTCCACCGCCAGAAGTTCCGGGTCATCAGAGGGGTAGGTGCTGCCCGTCACCACGGAGCCGATGCCCTGTCCCAGCATGGAGCAGGACGAAATCGTGTTCATCAAAAGACAGACCACCAGAAAGAGGGCCAGTACGATGCCGAACCCTTTCTTGTGGCGCATGACAAACGCCCCGGCCTGCTGCGCCTTTTCTTTGACGGTTTTCGCGGCCTTGCCGGTCTTACTGGCAGTCTTTGCGGTTTCTCCTGCCGTCTGACCGGCGCGCTTGGCGGCGGCATATTCCTTTTTGATGGCCTGTTTCTGCTGCCAGCGGGAAAACGGGTTGCTGGAAAGCTGGGGATTTTCCTGCAAAGACTTCTGGTACAGGGCGTTCACATTGGCCTTTTTCAGCTTTTGCTCCGCCTGTGCCGCCTTGCGGTATGGCTTCAGCTTATGGCTGCGGTAGCCCTCCCGAACCAGACGAGCGCCGGTCTCGGCAGCTTCCTCGGACTTGTGGGCGCTCTCCACGCCCACATTGTCCTGTTCGGTCTCCCGGATTTCCCTGTGTATCTTTCCCAGCACCGCGTCTCCGGGAGCGTCCCGCACTGCATGGGACAGCTTGGAGGGCGGTTTCTTCCTATCCTCCAGCACCAGTTTGGTGGTTACTTTGCCGGTCCTGGGGTCAACGGAGGTTCGCCGCACCTGTTTTTTGGGGATTTTCGCCTGCGCCCTGTCTGCTTTTACGGCGGCCCGGTCTGCCTTGCGGATGGGCTTTTCCAGCGCCGGGTCAGAGCGTTCCTCGTCCGTAAAGCGCAGGCGCGGTTCCTTATTCATACCAGCCACCCGCCATCAGGTCATCCAGCAGCACACAGGTTTCCGCATATACCGGAATCTGAATGGTTTCTGCCGGAAAGACCGTTATGGACAGGAAAAGCGCCATCAAAGTGCTTTTTGCCATATCGCGGTCCGGGATGGCACCCCTGCC
This sequence comes from Clostridium sp. M62/1, assembly GCF_020736365.1. Lineage (NCBI taxonomy): Bacteria > Bacillati > Bacillota > Clostridia > Eubacteriales > Clostridiaceae > Clostridium > Clostridium sp. M62/1. The sequence goes on from NZ_CP085988.1 coordinate 347,780, forward strand.
GAACATGGGCGGCGCGTCCGGTATGCCCTCCGTCCAGATGTGGTGAATCCGGGTAAATCCGGCATAGCCCCTGGGCGTGAGATTTTTTGCTGCCGTTTCCTGGTCATAGCAGTAATAAACGGCGGCGCGAAGCCGTTCCACCATCTGCTCACATCCATTGACAGCGGCCAGAAGCAGGCCAGCGCCTTTTTCAATTTCTTTCTTTGTCATGCTGTTCATCCTCCTTTTGCAAATCCAACGGTTTGGTGGTCATTATGGCATAGAGTTCCGTGTTTTTCGGGAAGTGGTCCACGAAAGGCAGGATGGTGGAGCCGTAAAACAGCAGCCCTTCACCCTCGCCGGAGTGGGTCACATAGGAAAGCTGGTGCGGGGAAATGCCCAGCTGTTTGGCGAGAATCTGCCGGTCTCCGCCCGCCTGGTTGAGCATATACACGAAGTCGGAGTTCTCAAAAATGTTCTCCACCTCGCGGGAAGAAAGCAGGTCCTTTACATTCTGGGTGATCCCTGTCGGGATGCCGCCCCATTTACGGAACCGCTTCCAGATCTCCACCGTATAGGCGGCGGTCTGTTCTTCCTTTAATAAAAGGTGCATCTCGTCGATGTAATAGCGGGTGGACTTGTGGGCAGCGCGGTTGATGGTGACGCGGTTCCACACCTGGTCCTGCACCACCAGCATCCCGATTTTCTTCAGCTGTTTTCCCAGCTCCTTAATGTCGTAGCAGACAATGCGGTTGTTGATGTCCACATTGGTCCGGTGGTTGAACACATTGAGGGAGCCGGTCACATAGATTTCCAGCGCCGTTGCGATGTACTGGGCTTCCTTTTCGTCCTGACCCCGCAGGAGATTGTAAAGGTCCTCCAGAATGGGCATATTCTCCGGGCGGGGGTCATTGAGATAGTCCTGATAGACCAGCCGCACACAGCGGTCAATGATGGTTTTCTGCACCGGCTGCAAGCCCTCCTTGCCGCCCACGATCAGCTCGCACAGGGACAGGATGAAGTCGGACTTGAGGGACAGCGGGCTGTCCTCGTCCGAATAGTCCAGGTTCAGGTCCATAGGGTTAATGTAGTTGGTGGAGGTGGGCGAAATCTTAATGACCTGCCCATGCAGGCGCTCCACCAGGGGCGCGTACTCCGCCTCCGGGTCCAGAATCTCGATCTCATCGGAGGTGAGCAGGAAGCAGTTGGCGATCTCGCGCTTGGCGCTGAAGGACTTGCCGGAACCGGGCGTACCGAGAATCAGGCCGTTGGGGTTCTTCAGCAGCTTGCGATCCACCATGATAAGGTTACTGGACAGGGCGTTGATGCCGTAGTACAGCGCCTCCTTGCCGTTCTGGAATAATTCCTGGGTGGTAAACGGCACAAAGATAGCCGTGGAACTGGTGGTCAGCCCCCGCTGAATCTCCACCTGGTTAAGACCCAGCGGCAGGCAGCTCATCAGCCCTTCTTCCTGCTGGAAGTCCAGTCGGGTCAGCTGGCAGTTATATTTCTGGGCGATGGAACCGGCCTGGAACACATTGTTGTCTAGCTGGCGGGGGTTGTCCGCCGTGTTCAGCACCAGGAAGGTCACAAGGAACATACGCTCGTTGCGGCTCTGCAAATCCTGCAAGAGTTTTTTCGCTTCGCTACCGTAGGTGGCAAGGTCACTGGGAATCAAATCCATATCGTACCCTGCTCGGACCGCCTTTTTCTGTTCCTCGATCTTGCTGCGGTCTAAATCGGTGATTTTCCTCTTGACCGTCTTGATGGCTTTCACCTGATCCACCGACTGGATATGCAGGCTGACAATGAGGGAGCTTTCCATATCCAGAAAGTCCGCCAGCATCCGGTCATTGAGTTCGGGGGCCAAAATCTGCAAAAAAGAAACAGCCCCGTATTTCTTAGCCATACGGAACTGTCTGCCGGTGCGGAACTCAAAGGAGCTGGGGGCGATAAAGTCCTTGGTGGACAGGCCGCTGGAGGGGAGCCAGCCCCACTCGAAACGGAACGGCAGCTGCTCGTCCATGTGGAAGATGCCATGCAGCTGGGCAAGCCGCGCTTTGCCGTCCAGGGTCTCCGCCGCCACGCCCAGCCGCTTAAAGTTGTTGAGAATGTCGGTCTCGATGCGCTCCAGACGGGGCTTGGCCGCCTTGATGCTGTCCGCGTCAATGCCGAAGGTGAGGTACTTGGTCTTAATGAGGCCGTTGTTGCCCCTTGCCAGCTGGTTTTGCAGCATGGTGGTGTACTCCATGCGGATGCTGTCAAAATCGTCCCTCTGGAGAGGGATGGAGACAGCGCGGGCAAAGGTTTCCTCCGACGCGGCCAGGTTCAAAAAAGACAGCTCAAATTTGATCGAGCTGTCAAAGTAGTTGAGGAAATCGCACCAGCCCTCAAAAATCGCCGTTTTATCTTCATTTTGCGAGAGCTGGTAGTTAATGTCCTGAAACTGGATGGTCTTGGTGTAGTGGCCGTCTGCCACCCGGCAGATACCGTCCGGCCACATCCGTTCATAGGGGATGCTGTCCTGAGCCGATTTTTCCTTTTTGTCTGTGCGACTGGCGCGGGCAATGGCGGCTTTAATCTGCTTCCTGTCGGCGCGGGACAGCTTTTTTCTGGTTTGGACCGGCTGCGCCGCTTTTTCACCGTTTTTTCCGAACAGCCGGTGCAGCCAGTTTTTGATTGCCGTAAACAATGTGTGACACCTCCTCGTCGAGATTTGCCTGCCGTTCCAGAACGGCATAGAAGTTATTGGTGCGGTAGGGGCGTTCTTTCGGGCGGATCACCGTCACCCGGATGATATTGCCCAGAACCTTTTCCAGCGGCTGTCCGTGCTTTTCGTACATGGCCAGCAGGAAGAAGGGCAGCATGACAAACATCATGCACATGACCGCCGTGCTGGTCCCTGCCGGTCCTTTGAGCAAAAAGAACAGCGGCACACCCACAAGCGCACCGCAGCCGAAGCAGACCAGCTGCCTTTTGGTCAGGTTGAATGCGACCTTGGTTTTGACTTTGGTTAAGTCTTTGGGTACGGGTACATAAGCCAATGTAACGACCTCCTTTACGGGAATGAAACGGAGCTGTCCACCTCGTTGCCCCAGACATCCCAGCCGGGGGTGGCCTGTCTGGCAAACAGCTCGATACGGGGTACGTCTCCTGCCAGCGCGACGATTTTATCCCGGACAATATCCGGTTTCTTGCTGTGCTGCTCCACAGGAGAAAAAATCAGTTGATGAATGCCTGCGTTTTGCCGTTTCGGTTTTCCTTTTACCGCCAGCAGGCAGATTTCCGCATTGCTTCTGGTCCACCAGCCCAGCCCGAAAAAGAACCCTTTGCCGGACTTATTCTGCTTGACCCAGACAAACGCCACGGTCTTGTAGGTAAATCCCCATGCGTCTATGAGTTTTAACGCCTCCGGCAGCTTCGGGAAGGTACACCAGAGGAACAGTGCGCAGTTTTTGTCCGCCAGTTCGGATACCGGCAGGCGGTACAGTTCTTCGTCCGGCATGGTCGGGTAATGATTCTGCGCCGCGCCCTGCACCTTTCCGCTGCGGTAAGCCCACGGAGGATCGGCATAAACAATCTGATATTTTTTCATGCCGTCCTCCTTAATGAGCCTGAAAAATTGACTTGGCGAGGCTTCCGGTCTTAAAGAGGGTGAAGCACAGCAGCACCGTGTAGCCCACGCAGGTCCAGATGGCCATGATCACATCTTCTTCGGTGGCGATATTCTGCACCAGTACGGCATAAATCGCCACACAGACGATGATGAGAAACGCCTGAAAGCCTAGGGCGAACAGGGAGCGCAGGTAGTTCTGGCCCATGCCGCCCCATTCCTTGCCCATCATGGCGGCCATGGGGATGGGGGCTACGGAGGTCACAAGGTAAATCTCGATCATACGGCCATAAATGACGATAAAAATACAGATATACATGGCCCACATGGTCACGCCGATAAACATACTCTGCACCCACAGGCCGATCAGCGGTCCCAGGTCCATCTCCATCAGCCGGGATTCCATATCGCCCATGATGGCGGAAATATCAATGGAAGCGTCCGAACCGATAATGCCGGACGCCTGGGCTACCACGCTCTGGGTCATGTCGAACACGCCCATGACGATATTCCAGGTATTGGTGACAATGAGGATGGCGGCGGCGCTTTTGAACACCCATTTGAAGATCATCCAGGTGTCCACATCATGCAGGTTATTCTTGTCGGCAATCATCTGGATCAGTTCAATGGTCATCACCGCCGCCAGAAGCACCCCCGCAATGGGGACCATGATGTTTTCCGAAAGAGTCTGGATCATGTTGAACACATCCGGGTTCCAGCCCTGGGGCGTCTGCCCGATCTGTACCGACACATCCGCCACCTGCCGGTTGACCGAATCGAACATCCCGGACAGGTTGCCCATAATGCCGCCCACCAGCATTTCCTTGAGCCAGTTGGTCAGGGCGTCCAGTAAGAAATCCATGCAGTTTTACCTCCTTTCCGCCCCTCCCGCATGGAAACGGGAGGGGCAGGGATTTCCGGTGGACGGTTAGACGCTGAACAGCCCGGAGAGCAGCGGTACAAGGACCATGCCCACGATAGCAACGCCAGCGCCCGCCATCAGCTGTTTTATCCCCAATTAGGTGTAAAACTCTGCTCGATGGCGGGCGGCGGCGTACAAAAAATCTATATGGTGTTTTTAAGAGAACCGTCCCGGCGGGACAGGTCAGGCAGTGACCTGTTCCACCTCCGGGATGGGTTTGAGATTAAAATGAATTTCGATAGAAATGTGTCTTGTTTTATCTTCGTCAATGCGCTCATGCACGACGATTTCTTTGATTAAGCGGTTGAGGGTGGCTGCGTCCAACTCTGTGATGTTGGCATATTCCTGAATGGCTTCCACCCATTGTTTTGCGTCATTGGCAAGCTGGACTTCATCGGACAGCCGCTTTCTGCCCTCGGACACTTTTGTTTTAAGTTCCGTCTGCTCGGTCTGTGTCTTTTCCAGCATGGTGTTGAAGTTCTGCTCACTGATACGCCCTGCAATCATATCTTCATAAAGCCGCATTACCATTTTGTCCAGAACCTCAATCCGTTCCTCGTCCCTTGTAAGGGAGCGTTCCATTGCTTCCCGCTGTTCCCGCTGCTCGGCTTCACAGGTATTGGTCAGGCGGTCAGCAACCGCTTTCCCGTCCATCAGGGCAGCTCTGGCACATTCCCGGATTTTCCGCAGCACATGACTGTAAAGGGTGTCATAATCAATCCGGTGCTGGGTGCAGTGGTTCTTTCCAAAGGCATTGTAGGTCTTGCAGGAGTAAATCTGCTGGGGATGTTTTGCGTTTGTGTAGCGTACCGTCAGAGACTTCCCACACTCGCCGCATTTTATCAGTCCGGCAAACAGGCTGATTTCATTGGTCTGCCCCGGACGCTGGCGGGATTTCAGCTTGTTCTGCACAATGTCAAAGCTCATGCGGTCAATCAGCGGTTCATGCTGTCCTTCCACTACAATCCAGTCCTCCGGCTTCTTTTCCCCAATCGTGCCGATTTTGAAACGGTAGTCCTTTTTCTGGGAAGCAATCGCCCCAGTGTAAACGGGATTCATCAAAAGGTCTTTGATAACGGAAAAGTCCCACATATACCGCCCGTTTTCCGGGTCTTTCTTTTCCCATTTGGTGCGGGTATTGCGAAGCCCCCGTTCCCGGTTCCACCATGTGGGGCAGGGGATTTTTTCTTCCTCCAGCCGTCTGCGGATATAGTTCGGACCATGACCGTTTAGGGCATATCCGAAAATCAGCCGCACAATCGGGGCGGTTTCCTCGTCAATGAGCAGATGGTTTTTGTCCTCCGGGTCTTTCCGATACCCAAACGGGGCAAGACACCCGGTAAACTGTCCTTTCTGCGCTTTCAGAAGATAAGAGGAATGGACTTTCTTGGAAATATCCTTGCTGTACATCTCGTTCAGGATATTCTTGAACGGGGCGATGTCGTTGTTATCCCGCAGGGTGTCGATACCGTCATTCATGGCGATATAGCGGACACCGTTTCTTGGGAAAAAGTCCTCAATCAAATGCCCTGTTTGCAAATAGTTACGCCCCAGTCGGCTGAGGTCTTTCGTGATGACAAGGTTGATTTGCCTGCGCTCAATGGCTCTCAACATTCTCTGTAAATCAGGACGCTCCATATTAAGACCTGTGAAGCCATCGTCCTGATAGACTGCCACAACCTCCCATCCCTGCTTTTCGCAGTATTTTTCCAGCATATCACGCTGGTTTGCGATACTGGCACTTTCGCCTTGCAGGTCATCGTCCTTTGACAGCCTGCAATAGACCGCCGCACGATAGCCCCCGGCAAGTGCTGAACCGATTGTTCTGTATTCCATTTCGTTCATCATAGCCATTTACCCACACAATCCAGACGGTATCTGGCTCTGTTGAACCTCATCTTCATTATACTTCAAATCTTTCTTTTTAGCAAGATATTCTTTTGTATTTGTTTTGCCGTATTTCTGGGAAATCAGGCTGACGAACACATCGGTGGCGTCCAGTTCCCCGTCAAATACGGTTGTCACTTCAATCTTGGTCTTATTTTTCGCCATAGGCAGTTATCCTCCATACATGAAAATAGCCAGACAGAGAACGGTCGGCAACGAAGTCCGGCAACGGGCTTCAAAAGACCTTGCAAACAATCTCAATCTGGCGTTGATTACTATTTATACTTTTCTTTTATTTTTCTGTTGTTTTGGTTGTCAGAGAGGGAAAAAGCCCGGAAATAAGGGATTTTCCCCGGCAACCGGCTCGGCAACGGGATAGCAACGAAGTCGGCAACGGGCTGTCATTTTCAGAATGGAAGCTCCATCTGCTCTGTGACCTCCACAAAACCGTCCATAGATTTTTCGGGCGGGTTGTCGGTGTCCGTTGCCGGGATTTCACGCTCCCAGCCCTTTTGTCTGCCGTATTCCGCAAACATCCTCGGATTGGAAAAGTAGTTCCACCCGGTAATGCACTGGTTCATTATCTCGTTGATTTCCCGGATTTCCCATTGCTTCGGCTCATCAAAGGTGTGGTTTAAGGCTTCCTTGTAGAGCTGCTTGGAGCAGACCGTTTCCCCGGTGTACTTATCAAGGTAAGCCTGTATCATCCCGGCTTTGGTGTCCTCCGGCATAAAATCCCGCTGGTGTTCTTTGAGATACCGCTGCATGGCTGGGCTGAATGACAGCTTGAACATGCCGCTTCGGTAAATCTCCATTGCTTCCGCCCACATCTGGCTGATATAGGCTCTGGAAGCGGCTTCGTCCTCCAAAATGTGAACCTCGGCTTGCTCCGGGTACACCATGACCGGGATAAATCGGCGGTTGCCGGAACGGTCAAGGGGGAGAAAGTCAAGGGCGTTGGAAGTGCCGCCGAACACGCATTGACGGGGGCGGTCTGCCGGGTGAGTTTCATAGGGAATTTTGTAAACCTCTTTCTGGCGGCTTAGAAAGGACTTGATTTCCTCAATGCTCTTGGCATTGGCGGTTGCCATCATTTCCGACATTTCAATTATCCAGTGACCTTGCAGCTTGCGGTACACGTTATCATCGTCCAGCTTCCGCAAATCATCGGAAAACCACTCGTCCCGGACTGCCAGCAGCCGGAAGAAGGTGGATTTGCCAGCCCCCTGACCGCCTACCAGACACAGCATGATTTCAAACTTGCTTCCGGGCTTAAATGCCCTTGTAATCGCCCCCAGCATGAACAGCTTCAAGGCTTCATAGGTGTAATCGTCCACATCAGCTCCCAGAAAGTGCCGCAGACAGAAGCGGATGCGCTCAGTCCCGTCCCATGCAAGGCTGTTCAGAAAATCCCGGATGGGGTGGTACTTATTCTCATTCGCCACAATCCCGATGGCGGTTTCAATCTTTTTCTCACTGGTAAGCCCGTAGGTTTCCTCCAGATAGAGAAGCAGATACTTCATGTCCGTATCGGTCAGGGCTGTGCTTTCTCTGTGAAAACCGATGGGCTTTATGATGTCCTTGCGGTCGGTCAGGATGTTGTAGGCGATTGCCCCGGCAAGCACAGGGTCACGCTGGAATACGGTCAGGCAGTTCCGTATGCTCTGGCGGACGCCGCCTTTCTCGGTGGTTTCCAGAGTTGCCTTTACTTCCTCAACGCTCTGGGGCGGCTGCATGGCGTTCATGGTGTTTTTTAGTTCTTGCTGCGTCTGCGGCTGCAAGCTCTGCCATTCGCTGTTCAAGCTGTATCACATCCTTTCCGTAGTCCATAATCAAAACCGCTTTTTCCTCTGTCTCCCCGAACAGCAGCACATCCAGCAGATATTCCACATGGGCTTGCTTCTGCAAGGCTTCCACGAACCGGGGATGAAACGCTTCCTCCGGGGAGTGCGGGGCATAGTCGGTTTTCCATACCCGTAAGAGGTGTAGATAATCGGCAAGGACACGGAAGCAATGTGCCTTTGCTTCCCGGAACTGTTCTTCCGGGGATTTCTGCCGGGGCTTGGGCTTCCTTGCCCTGCCCGGTGGCTTCCAGTCCTCATAGGCAAGCCCGAAGTCACTCGCCAACTGTGCGGCGGCTTCCTTTTTCCCCAGCCCGTACAGGGCAGCTACAAAATCAATCACATCCCCATCTGCACCACATCCGAAGCAGTGGAAACGCTTGTCCAGCTTCATGCTGGGGGTCTTATCGTTGTGGAACGGGCAGCAAGCCATCCCGTTTCTGTTTACCCGGATTCCGTAATGCTCCGCAGCCTGTCTTGTCGTAACGGACTGCTTCACAGCTTCAAATACATTCAAATCAATTCCTCCTTGTAAAAAAGAAAAGGCACTTATCATTCTCAATCTGAAAATGGCAAGTGCCTGTTAAAGTTCCATATCCTGTTGTTTGTGTTTCGTCTGCGCCGGGGCGTTTTTCTGTGCTTTCTTCTCGTCAGCCTTATCCTGCAAGACTTCTTTGAGGGGCTGCTTCTTGGGCGGCTCTTTGCTTTCCTCTGTGCCGGGTGTGGCTTTCCGTACCCAGTAGCGGATGTCCCGCAGCTTCTTCAAATCTTCCTGCACCTCGGTCAACGGTACTTTCAAGTCTGCGATTTCGCCCACAAGCTTCGCCTGTTCCTGCAAAAGCTCCTTTTTCGTGCTGTCCTTATCATCCGGGTGCTTGGCAAGGTAGGCACTGGCTTTCTCAAACCGGGCAACCTCCGGGTGTTCCAGCTTGAATTTTTCCTTAGTTTTCTTGAAAAATATCTTCTGGTATTTCTCATAAACGGGCTTACATTCCTTACAGTCCGTCCGGGCGGCAAGGATAGCGTCAATCACGTTGCTGCGGGTTTCCTTTGGCTTCATCTGCTTTCGGTAGTCGGCGGCAGATTTCCCGGACGTTTCTATAAAGTTTTCCAAATCCTCCACGGTGGAAAGTCCCTTTCTCTGAAGATAGGACAGGGCTTCGCTGACTGCCTTTAAGTCTTTGGAAGTTCCACGGTTTTGTCCCGCCCGTGTCCAGTCGCTCCGTTCTGCCTTTCGTACCTCCATGTACTTCATCAACAGATTGGGAAGAAATACCGCTTCCTCCGCAGCTTTTTCCGCAAGCAGTTCTTTTCGTTTTTCACTAAGCTCGATAATCCAGCCTTTGAGATTTTTAATAAGCTGCCGGATAGACTTCATCAGGCTGTTGGCGGCTTTGATTTCCCGGTTCAGATTTCCGATGTTGGTCTGAATCCCTCGCTTTTCCATCTGCCGGACAGCAGCACCCTCATGGACGGTAGGGATAATATCAAGCCCCTGTCTTTCATAAGAACGGAGATCCACCCGCTCCGGGCGGTTGTTGGCTTCCAGATAGCGGTTCTGGATGATCTCCCATTCATGCCGCCAGATTTCACAATACTTGCGGTCGTTCCAGTCAACCGTATCTTCCTTGTGACTTTTCCATCTGCCGGACGGAAGTTTTATCCGTTCCCCGTTCTCGTCAAGGTCATAAACCTTGCGGCTCTTGGGAAGCCATTTCCCATGTTCATCCATTGCCCGCATAGTCAGCATGACATGAGCGTGAGGGTTTCCGTCCCCTTTGTCATGGATGGCAAAATCCACGCACATTCCTTTGGAAACAAACTGCTGATTGCAGAAATCCCGGACAAGGGCGGCGTACTGGTCGGGCGGTATCTCTCTGGGGATGGTAAGCACCCACCGCCTTGCAAGCTGGGAATTCCATTGCTTCTCCACCGCTTCGGCGGCGTTCCATAAAGTATTGCGGTCTGCATACGACCGTGGGGCATTTGCCGGAAGCAAGATTTCATTGTGGACGATACCACGCTTTTCCGGGTAGTGCTTCACTTCCTGATCGTATCCACAGAACAGCTTTTCGCCGCTCTGGTAGGCAGCGGCGGCAACCGCAGACTGCTGTTGGCTTCGCTGCACAATCGAGATTTCGTTGTGTGGACAGGGCATTTCGTGTCCCTCCTTTCGGTAATTGGTGGATGGGGTGGCGTTTTACCACCTCATTTGGGGCAGAAAAAAAGCAGGAGACCTTTTCAGATTTCCTGCTCGGTGGTGCCGCCGGTGGGCGGCTGGTATTCAGTTTTGAAAGTTCGGGTCAGGGTGGCCCGATGATGAAATAAAATATCTGCATGAAGATTATTCAACTTCTTTTAGTAATTCTTCAACAGAAATACCGTAAAGTTTTGCAAGTGCAAAAAGATTTGATGTGGAAGGGTCGGATGTTCCAGTTTCCCTTAGTTAAAGATATGAACCCTCTTTATCAGTCTACTTTTCCAATAAATCGGTAGTATATCTCTATTTCCTGTATTCTTTCGTTCTCCTCATTCGTTGTTGCTTCGTGAATAAGGATTTTTTCTATCATTGCATTTAATAACGGTGCTGTCAGTTCCTTTGGTACGGAATACTCCTTGATTAACTCAATCCACTTTTCAGCACCTATCATATCCTGTTCCATTTTACTTAATTCTTCTCTTAGGTTGGTTATCTGCTGTTCAAGTTCTATCTGCTCTTTTTGATATTTCCCCGACAGCATGATGAAGTTTCGTTCCGTTATCTTCTCACAGGCTCTATCTTCATACATTTTTGCAAATAAACGGTCAATCTCATTTTGTCGGTTCTCGGCTTTCTTCAAGGCACTTGCCTTTTTCTTCTTTTCCCGTATTCGCTCTGCATTGCCGACTTTCTGTATTTTGTTCAATACCTTTTCTTCGTCCTGCTGTACTGCCTTAGCCCAATACTGCAATCGTTCCAATACAGCTTGATACAGCACATCATAGCGGATATAGTGCATAGAACAATAACCTTTGCCAAACTGTCCGTAGAAACTACAAGAATAATAACTATACGGTGTTTTATTTGCCTTATTTGTCGCAAACCTCATAGACCAGCCACAATCCGCACACTTGACAAGCCCTGCAAATATCGGCGTTGCCTTTTCCTTTGTCTGTCTACGCCTTGATTTTATCTGCTCCTGCACACGATAGAACACTTCCTTGTCAATAATCGGTTCGTGCGTGTTTTCTACTCGAAACCATTCGCTTTCGGGCTTTCGTACTTTCTTCTTGCTTTTGAAAGAAACGGTTGATTGTCGATTATGAACGCTGTTTCCGATATAGACTTCACTTTTCAATATCGCCTTTACATGAGCAATCGTCCACTCATAACGCTTGCTTTCGGGCTTTCCCTCAAAGATATGAGCAAAAGTACCGTACCTTGTAAAATTCAACCAAGACGCTGTCGGGACTTTTTCTTCTCGCAGTATTTTTGTGATTTTGGCACTACCGTAACCTTGATAGGCTAGAGAGAAGATTTTTTCAACAATCCATTTTGTTTCCTCATCAACCAACAGTTTCCCTTTGATGTCGGGGTGTTTCTTATATCCTAACGGAGCATAAGCCCCATAATACGCACCCTCTGCAAATTTCGTCTTAAAGGCTGATTTCACTTTACGGCTCGTATCTCTTGCCACCCATTCATTGATGATGTTCTTAAATGGTGCAATCTCACTTTCGCCTTTTTCGCTGTCCACACCGTCGTCAATCGCTATGTAACGGACATTATGGCTGGGAAAATACAATTCTGTATATTGTCCTGTCATAATATAATTTCTACCAAGTCGTGATAAGTCTTTTGTTACAACACAGTTGATTTTTCCTGCCTCTATATCCTCAATCATTCTTTGAAAACTCGGTCTGTCAAAATTTGTTCCCGACCAGCCGTCATCAATATATTCATCAATCACATTCAAATGATGTTCTTTTGCATATAGACGCAACATACTTCTTTGTGTGGTAATGCTGGAACTTTCGCCCTGTAATTCATCATCTCGGCTTAACCTAAGATAAAGTGCAGTATTGTAAATCTGTTGTTTCATTGTCAGTTATCCTCCTTTATAACTAACCCGTGTTTACAATACCTGCTTGCAAGTAAAGTATAACACGGGTACTTTTTGTCATTCAATCTATTTCTTACAACTGCACCGATTTTATGCGATTGTCTGCTTTGCTTTTTCCAACATGACATCAGTTAGAAGTTCTTCCATTGTCTTTCCCTTTTCGGAGAAATGCTCTTTTACAACAATCTTTGTCTTTCCTCTGTTGCCAATGCCACACTTGTTATTTTTCTTTTGAATTGTTTTTACAGCATTATCAATAACACATACCCCCTTTCTGTAAAATCTTTCTAAGCAATTCAACGGCTTTTGTCATAGCCCACAGGACTTCCACCTCTGCATAGTTCTTATGTAGCCGTACCCATTGCGTGCGACGCTTTTAACGCTCAAGCTGTGGCTGTACGGGAGTATCATTATCTGACAGCACAGGTCATGGCGATAAAAGAGGACAAATCTTTTACAAGAACACAGATAGGTTGTCGCTCACTTTTGCAGGAGAAAGGTCATGGCGTATCTGTTTCAACGGCTCGCTGTCTGTCAAAGGTATTGAATTGCTTTATTCAGTTGTCAAAGAGCGATTGAAAGAAGAAAATCATCTTTCCTATATATCGCGTTGGAAAAGAGTAAAAGCGTAACCAATATTCAAAACTTTTTTCTTTTCTTGTACCATATAGGGAAAGAAATTGTCATTCTGCTAAGTTGATGATGAAAAGATTTCTTTTCACACCCTAACTACCTATGCAATACCGTTACTGCCAACTATGAAATGAAAGATTTTGTTTGCTCCATATAGGGAACGACAACTACCAAATGTTAAGTTGAGAATGAAAATATTTTCTTCTTTTCACATCAACACTCAACTGCTAATACCTGTTTGAATACAAATTGAAGATACTTTGTCTTCTTTCACATAACACTGTCCACTCATCTTGAATTTCCGACATTTTTTCAAAACTTTTCTTCTTTCACTCCATATAGGGAATGGAAACCTTGATTTGATGACCTATTTTCAAAAAAAGTTAGATTTCCTTTTCTCGTACCATATCTGTACACAAGTTGATGTTTTGTTGCAGATATTTTGAAGAAATTAAAAAATACCGTCATTCTCTTGTGGGACAGCGGTATCTATGCGTTCTTCTATGGTTGATTTTTCTAATTGTAATAAGTGTTTATGCTTATCTTTGAGTTCTGCCTGCTCAATCATATCTTTCAGTATCGTTGTATGATTTTCTCTGTCTAATGCTTGTACCATTTTTATGGTTGGTGCAACCTGTCTTTGTAACCAATGTAATGCCTTTTGTAAAGTATAAGGTTCTGGTTTAGTCGTTAATCGTATCGGCTCTCTATTTTCCCCTATAAACCATGCCCAATCATCATTTGTTTTCCATTGACTTTTCGGTTTATCATCTTCTCTATCAACAAAGCGGACATAATGATTGATGATAGAAAAAGCGGTGCGTTCAGCGTCCCGATAGGTCAGTAAATCTACAACCGCATAATAGGCTCGTTCATTCTTCATGCGTATTTCAAAACGGTTCTTGATTTCTGTATCTTCAACTTCTATGCCATTTTTGACATACTGCTCGTAATTTTTCTGATAGGCACACATATATAACTCACTACTGGTTGAACCGAGATATAAGGTTTCTCCTGTATTCTTTGGTAAATCGCTACCACATTTTTCCGTACCGCTGTAATCTTTCTGCATACGAAAGTAGGAGATACATTCGCCAGCCTTGTATTTTTCCTTTAACTTTGGAATATCTAATATTCCTGCTTTATCATTGATTGCCAAGTCAAGTCGTTTCATCTTACCACCTGCCGTTAAACAATCCAGCATAAAGTCATACCATGAGCGTTCCTGTGCCAATAGATAACTTTCCATTTGCCGACACCCTCTGCCTTTTAGTTCTAATAAAACACCTAAATGCTCTTGCATGGAACACATGATGTTGATGTCGCCTAAAACATATTTGCTTTCATATCCGTATTTTCCAAAATCTTCATAAAGCATATAATCGGCTTTTAGTTGTAATACTTCACGAATAATCTTTAATGCGTCTGTCGTAGGAAAGCGGACACGGAAGTAATCAATCAACAGAAATAGTGGTTCTTGCGGATTGAAACGCTCAATCTGTTTTTCTATCGTTTGTTTTAGTTCAGCAGAGGGAACAACAGTCCCATTCTCTATCTGGTTAAAATATGTACGACTGATACCACAGGCAACAGCAAGTTTTCTTTGTGTTACTCCATATTCTTCACGCTTTTGTCTTAATTCTTCTATAAAGTTTTTATCATTCATTCTTCAATTCCTCCAATCAAAAAAGGCAACTACCATATTTGATAATTGCCTATACTTAAATTTCCGCAAAAGAAAAGACAATCAATTTCTCGTTTGAAATCAACTGTCTTTCCTATGTCTTATTCAATTTTTATGTATTAAATGAGTGCTTTTTAGTTAACACCCTATTAAAAGCGATTTTACCTTGTAAATACAGCGTTTTCCGCTTAGTAGTGTATATTGTTTCTTGTTTTTTGTGCCCCCCTTGTTAGATAACGGGGGCTTACTGTTCGCTCGCAAGCTCGCTCAACTGCCGGAGTGAACCAGCCACTAAAAACGGTGGAAAAATCTAAGAGATTTTCCCACCGCCGTGTCTGGATCACTCCGCCTATTATGCTTTTTCGCTTTACCTTTTAATCCCCAATCATATTATACCTCTAATGCACGAATTAGATTTACCATTTCAATAGCTCCCTGTGCACATTCAGAGCCTTTATTTCCTGCTTTGCTACCAGCTCGTTCTATCGCCTGTTCAATCGTATCTGTCGTAAGAACACCAAACATAACTGGTGTTTCGGTATTTAAACTGATTTGAGCAATTCCTTTTGATACCTCACTACACACATAATCATAATGGCTTGTACTACCTCGAATAACTGCTCCCAAACAAATAATCGCATCATATTTTTTACTTTTTGCCATTTTAGACGCTATCAAAGGTATTTCAAATGCTCCCGGAACCCAAGCTACCTCTATGTCCTTTTCACCAACATTTTCTCTTTTCAAATTATCTAATGCACCTGCTAATAGCTTAGAAGTTATAAACTCATTAAATCTTGCTACAACAATACCGATTTTTATATTTTCTGCTACTAAATTTCCTTCAAAAGTGTTCATTTATTTTTCCTCCATATTCAAAATGTGTCCCATTCGGTCTTTCTTTGTCTTTAGATAAAAACTATCATAAGGATTTGCTTCTATTTCAATCGGTACTCTGCTTGAAATTTTCATTCCATAATCTTCTAACTGATAAACTTTATCAGGATTATTTGTAAGTAAATGCAATGATTTTATTCCCAAATCTCTTAAAATCTGTGCACCGATATAATATTCTCTTAAATCGCCTTGAAATCCTAATGCAAGGTTGGCGTCAAGTGTATCCATACCGTTATCCTGTAAATGATAGGCTTTTAGTTTATTGACAAGCCCGATACCTCGTCCCTCTTGTCGCATATAAAGCAATACACCAGAACCATTTTCTGCAATCATTTTCATTGCTTTATCTAACTGCTGTCCACAATCACAGCGTAAAGAGCCAAAGGCATCTCCTGTTAAGCACTCTGAGTGGACACGACATAGCACATCGTTTCCATTATTCAAATCTCCCATAACCAATGCAACATGATGTTCTCCATTCAATTTATTGATATAACAATGTGCTTTGAAATTCCCATATTTTGTAGGCATTTCTACAACCGAAACACATTCTACAAGCAAATCATATACTTTTCTGTATTCCTGTAATTCTTTAATTGTGAGGGTAGGTATATGGTGTGTTTGAGAAAACTGAATTAAATCAGGTGTTCTCATCATTTTCCCGTTTTCATTCATAATTTCGCAACATAAGCCACATTCTTTTAAGCCAGCCAACCTCAATAGGTCAACCGTTGCTTCTGTATGTCCATTTCTTTCCAAAGCACCTCCGTTCTTTGCAATCAGAGGAAACATGTGCCCCGGTCTACGAAAGTCAAAGGGATTTACATTCTCAGTCACACACATACGAGCCGTTAATCCTCTTTCTTCGGCAGAAATACCTGTTGTAGTATCCTTATAATCAATAGAAACTGTAAAGGCAGTTTCATGGTTATCTGTATTATCTTCAACCATAGGGGAAAGCATGAGCCTGTTAGCCAGACTTTCACTCATAGGCATACAGATTAAGCCTTTTGCATAAGTCGCCATAAAATTAACATTTTCTGTTGTCGCAAATTGTGCCGAACAAATTAAATCCCCCTCATTTTCTCTCTCTTTATCGTCCATAACCAAAACAAGTTTTCCCTCTTGTAACGCCTGCAATGCCTCTTTTATTTTTTGATATTTCATAATTCCTTTATCCTTTCTGCTAAAATCCGTATCGGCATAACAACTCTTTCGACAACTCTGTTTCATTGCTGTTGTCTATGAGTTTCTGCACATATTTCCCTAATATATCATTTTCAAGGTTTACCATATCCCCGACTTGTTTATTCTTGAGAATTGTTTGCTCCAAAGTATGAGGGATAACGGATACCGAAAAATCTGCTTTCGATACTTTTGCGACAGTAAGACTAATACCGTCAATAGCAATCGAACCTTTTTCAACAATTAGATTTAAGATTTCTCTTTGCGTATTGATTTGATACCACACCGCATTTTTGTCTCTACGCACAGACGATATTCTGCCTGTCCCATCAATATGCCCCGTAACAATGTGACCGCCCAACCTGCCATTCATAGGCATAGCTCTTTCTAAATTCACAAGGCTTCCATGTCTTAACAGGCTAAGAGCCGTTCTGTTCCATGTTTCATTCATCACATCAACTGTAAAAGATTGTCGAGTGAAACAAGTAACTGTAAGGCAGATACCATTGACTGCTATGCTGTCGCCTAAATGTATATCCTCTAATATTTTTGAAGCTTTAATGGATAGTTTACAGTTACAAGTATCTTTCTGTATTCTTTCTACTTTACCGATTTCTTCTATTATTCCTGTAAACATGGATAAATCACTTCGCTTTCTATGAAATAATCATTTCCCACTTGAGAAAAAGCATATGGTTTAAGCATAATGGCGTCATTAGGAAAAGCAACACCTTGACCACTTACAGGGCTTTTTGCACTCCCACCAAATATTTTAGGTGCTATATAAATTTGCACCTCATCAACAATCTGTTGCTCAAGAGCACTCCAATTCATTGCACTTCCACCCTCTAAAAGTAGACTGTCTATCTGCATATTTCCTAAACATTGCATTAAATTCATTAAGTCAATATGATTACCTTTTTTCTTCGTATAAATAATTTCACAACCACATTTTCTGTAAAGAGCAATCTTACTTTCATCAATAGAAGAAGTAGCGATATATGTTTTAATGTCATTCGCTGTTTTGATAATTTTTGATGTAATGGGTGTTCTTAAATCTGTATCACATACGATACGAATAGGATTTTCCCCGTTTTCTAATCGGCATGTCAGTAAAGGGTCATCTTGAATAACGGTATTCACTCCTACCATGATCGCAGTAACCTTATGCCTGAATTGATGTACTTGTTTTCTCGCTTTTTCGCCACTTATCCATTTTGATTGATTTGTATAAGTTGCTATTTTCCCGTCCATTGTCATTGCATATTTCATAAAAACATAAGGAATATGCCTTGTAACATATTTTCTAAAAACTTTGATTAACTGTTGACACTCCATTTCTAAAATTCCTATCACAACTTGAATGTTGTTTTCCTCAAGTACCTTTACACCTTTTCCAGACACAATAGGATTACAGTCTAAAGTTCCGACGACTACTCTTGTAATGCCACTTTTAATAATTGCTTCTGTGCAAGGTGGTGTCTTACCATAGTGACAGCATGGTTCAAGTGTTACATAAAGTGTTGCTCCTACAGGTGACTCCCTACAATTTTTTAATGCATTTCTCTCTGCATGCAATCCACCAAAGATTTCATGGTATCCCTGTCCTATAATTCGATTATCTTTTACAATTACTGCCCCAACCATAGGATTAGGATTGACATAGCCAGCACCTTTTTTTGCCAGTTTTATTGCTAATTTCATGTATTCTGTATCGCTCATTTTTACACCTCCAAAAAAATACATGCCTTGAATAAAATCTATCCAAGACATGCAAAAGAGGATTTATGCGATTAAAGAAAATGCTCTGAAACAATATAAAATCATTCCAGAGCACGCAAAAAAAGCATAAACTTACTTTCATCTTCTTTCATCCAGACTATACTGTCGGCTTTGGAATTTCACCAAATCATGCCTTTCGGCTCGTGGGCTATACCACCGGTAGGGAATTACACCCTGCCCTGAAGATAGTTATTCAATTACGGACAATTATAATATCTGATATTATATCTGTCAATAAAAAGTTTTTTTCTCGTTTATCCAAATACAATAATTTGCAAGCAGGTAAACACAGGTTATTTCTTAATATCCTTTTGTTTGGGAAACTCCATTTTCCCATTTTGAAACAGCCTGCCTGCTAACACCAATCGTTTCAGCAACAAATTCCTGCGTCATTTTGCACTGTGTTCTGTGTACTTTGAGTGCTTCACCCAACGATTTCCTCACTACGGATTTTTCCTGCCGTACATCTTTTGAATGGATATATTTGAGTAATGCACGAACAATAAGGGTAAGCAAACCAACAAAGATACATAAGAAAATTATTCCAACGATTATCATAAATACGGTTACTTTCATTTGACCACCTCCTAATGTTGCTGTTGGCTTCATTTCTCTGTACGGATATATTTAAGCAATGCACGAATAACAAGGATAAGCAAGCCGACAAAGATACATGAGAAAACTATTCCGACTACAATCATAATGATGTTTACTAACATTTGGATGACCTCCTTTCTTTGTTGGCTTTATTCTATCTGAATTACCGTGTTGCTACCACCAACTATCAAGCAATTATCAGTTGCATATCGGTTGCACAATGATAGCGTTCTGTTTTTTGACCTTATTATACTAAATTACCGTAGATAAGGATAGCTCGACTGATAAAACTTGCTGGACGGGAACAGCTTGCAGCGCAAGGTGTTTCCGGGCGGCAAGTCCACAAAAGGGTAGCTGGCGACAGCCAGCGCAGGGGAAGCGTAGCGTCCCCTGTATGATTTGGAGCAGACCATGACTGCGGAAAATCACAGCCCTCCGGCGAGGAGCCTTCGGAGAACGCAATGCACCAACCTTTGGGTGGTGTATAATTGCGCCCTTAGTAAACTAAGGGGGTTCCGGCATCTCCCGTTCCAGCAGTTTTTTCAATAGTTCCTGCGTGTCCTGTCTGTGAAAAATGAGTTTCAACAACAGCATGACATCATCATCTGTCAGGCGTTCCGGTTCTTGCAGAAAACTTTCCAGCATACCGCCACGTGTACAGAGCCGGTGCGTTCGTTCTTTTCGGGTAAGCTGCTTCAGCTGATGCTGCAATGCCTTTTCATCATTGATGGCTTTCCGCAGTTTCTTTTCGCTTTTTTCCAACTCCCGATTGAGTTTTTCCAGCTTTGATGTATCAGGCAAGGGCAGCGTCCTCCTTTCCCGGTATCAGCACATAAATCCTGTTTGGTTCTCCAATGCCCTGACGCACCCGCATGATAAGTCCGGCAGTTTCCAGTTCATTCAGAGAACGCTTGACCGTCATGGAGCTGCGGGACAGGACTGCGGCAATGGCTGTGACAGGGAAGCAGACAAAGAGGATTCCGTTCTCGTCCTCCTGCCCTTTGGAGAGCATAGCGTCCAGCATCCGGCAGTACATGACCTTTGCGGTGCTGCTGACTGGAAATCCTGTCAACGCTCTGGGAAAAGGCATACAGGGCGGCAATGGTGTGTCTATCGTCATAAATTCAAAATTCATTCTGTGTGTTCCTCCTTTTTCTTTGCTCGTTTGGATAAATAACAGGGGCAGTCAATCACAACCGCCCGGAAGCTCTGCTTGCACCCATGCTGGCATTTCCGGCATAATTCGTTGTAAGTGACACGCCCCCGGTCATTGAGGTAAAAGGAAAGCTCATACTTCCTCTTTTTGCTCATTCTCGGCATATTGTGTTTCCTCCCGTTTTAGTGTATGGTTTCGGGGGCGATTTTCGGCAAAATTACAGCCATAGAGCCGCTTAAAATCTCCCGAAGTATCAGCGATAGGGTAGACTATCCCCCTATCAGATTGTCGTGTTTCGGTATCATTTCGGTGTCAGTTCGCCAGTTCTCCCCGGTGTCGTTCCTCCCCTGAATCTCACAGCGGCGTATCGCTCCCTTTGGTACGCTCGTTTCGGTCAGGGTTCCTCCATATCCCTGCCAAAATTCATGGCGCTACATCGCCGGGGAAGCATATCCCACACAGGCTGGTCATTCGATTGGAATAATCCATCGATGAACTACCTGTATCATAGAACATTTTTGTGCCCTGTGCCGTATGTCCACAAAGTAGGAATTAAGGGTAAAAATCAGAAATTTCCACGATTACGGAAAGTGTGATATAATCCAGATAAGCGGCAGCAATGAAACCGTTGGAAAGGAGCGTGTGCCCATGAAAGGAGCAACAAGCATACAGGAACGCCTTTGGGAACTCCGCAAGGACAAAGGCTTAAATCTGGAAGAACTATCAAAACTAACGGGTATTTCTAAATCAGCCCTTGGCAGTTATGAAAAAGAAGATTTTAAGGAAATCAATCATGGCAACCTTATCACGCTGGCAGACTTCTATGGGGTTTCCGTCGATTATCTGCTGTGCCGGACAGAGAACAGGGAGCAGATCAACACGCCACTGACGGAGCTGCATTTGAACGATGAAATGGTTGCACTTCTGAAAAGCGGTCGGATCAACAACCGTCTGCTCTGCGAACTTGCCACCCATAAGGACTTTATCAAGTTTCTTGCGGACATTGAGATTTATGTGGATGGGATTGCCACCATGCAGATTCAAAACCTCAACACCCTTGTCGATACTGTCCGACATGAAATCATAGAACGGTATCGCCCTGGCGAAGATGACCCACATTTGAAAGTGCTGCAAGCCGCCCATATCAGTGATGATGAATATTTCAGCCACATGGTTCTGGATGACCTAAACCTGATTATCCGGGATATTCGGGAAACCCATAAAAAGGATAGTGAGAGTGCGCCCCAGACCACTGTTGCCAATGAACTGAAAGAAAATCTGGAAGCGGTCGAAAATTTCAAGGGCAGCCGTTTGGAAAAACTGGCAGTGCTTTACTGCAAGCAGCTCGGTATCAACTATAAAAATCTGTCAGATGAAGAATTTCGCTGGCTTATTCGGATTCTCCAAAAATCAAAGAAAACGGGAACGCCTATCAACCAGAGGAAAAAACGGTAAAGGAAAACCGCTGTTGCATGGTTTGTTGGATTCCATGTAGCAGCGGTTTGTGCTGTGGTTATTACTTCATTCGTTTTCTTAATATTCGGCGATAATTTGTTTCTCCCTTTGGTGCGTCCTGTATAATTTCCAACACACCATCTTCAAGCATTTTATCAATGCGATTGGAAATCCATACATCACTAATTCCAAGTTGATATTTTCCTAAAACATTACCTATGACAATAGCCATTTTGAATTGCTCTGGCTGTTCCGCAATTTCACGAAGAATGAAACTATCATATATATCTTCTGAAACGCTTTGCAATTTACCATTTAACATTGCACGCAAAGGTGCATTTTCATTTTGAAGTTGATTCCATTTCATAGCACAAGCTGAAAGAAATACAGGATTAGCTTTCTCTTGTAGAGTTATATAGTTTCCCCATTCGCCAGGAGAGACCTCGCCCCATGCTATTTTGGATGTCATAGTATTTTCTTTTCCATATTCCCATGTAGGTAACTTAACCAAATAAATTGTTGTCTGGCAGTTTAAGGGTTGAAGTTGTTTCATAAGCCAATACATACCACAAAGCTCATCTGGATTATAGCTATACCAAATGCGAATTTCTTCCCCAGCTACATATCGTTCAATCACTGAGGTCAATGTAGTTTTAATTTTCTGTATTTTTTCTTCAACCTGATAATCTAAATCCTCTACAAAGCAGACAGACAGCATTTTCTTGAAAACATTTTTCCGCTGTTCGCCAATTCCATTATCAGAAATATCTCCCACACTAAGAGCCATATCAAAACAATAAACATCACAGCTCTTGCCTCCCAATGGAATAGCATTCTCCCAAGCAATGCGTTCTTGTTCCTGTGCTTGAAGCTGTGCTTTTTTCATTTCATCTGAAGATGGAACACTCCCGTCTTCATGCCTCATAAATATTGAAACAGCACTTCCTCTATACTTTCCCTTGCCGTAAGTTTGGGCAATTTTCAAACTTCCACAGGCACTTTCACCAAATACAATTTCAATCATCTTATATACCTCCGATTTAATTGCTCCCGTTATGAATAAATCATCTCATGCAAAACAATTTCTTCTGCCCGGTTATGAATGTTATTGCAACGCTGCACCCATTCCATTTGGTGGGTACGCTTCAATTCCTCGGTTACGCCCTCGGCAGTTTTCATCTGCTCCATGATGGTGTCTAACCGTTCCTGTGCCTGTTCGTTCAGGTCTGCAAGATATGTCCACAATTCCCCGGTCAGTATCAATGTATTCAATCTGGCTGGGTGGACTTCCCTTAAATATTCCCGGTGCATCCGTCCGTACTTTCCGATAGGGCGGTGTTCCTCCGGCAGTTTCAAGTCCGGGATGTAATAATCTCCGACAAGGATATAATCAATTCCGTTTTCCGTTATTCTTGGTTTCAATTCGCTCATGTTCCTTACCTCCTGTGGAAGCAGGCTCGTCTGGTACTAACTCAATCACATCGGTAATCTCACAATTCAGCGTTTCGCAGATACGGGCTAATGTATCCATGCTGATGTGCTTTCCCTCTTTGCTCATGTTGGCAATCATATTTGTTGTCATACCAGCGGCAAGCCTTAAATCCTCTTTTCTCATATCACGCTCTAACAGTGTGTGCCAGAGTGGCTTATAGCTGATGTGCATATTGTTTTCCTGCCTTTCTATCTATACCACCGGGGCGGCTGCCCCGGCAGGAACTTTTCTCTTATTATAGCACCAATCTTGTGAAATCACAATTTATTCTTGTAGCCTGCCGCTGATACCGTCTGGATTGTGCTTTTCCTTTCGTTTTTTGTTCCAACTAATTAGCCATGAACTGTTTCATACCTTGTGATTTTGCTTATGTGTGATAAAGAAGTAATAGAAGTGTAAAAAATTTTGCCGTTCCTATCCGGCACATGAGGTATGTCGGATAGGTCGGGCGGTTAGGTGTCGGGCAGTTCTACCTTGCCGACAAAAGAATAATAGATTTCGATTTCCTGTCTGCGTAACTTGCCCCGGCGTTTCCCGTCAAGGGCAACGCTTTCATGGACAACGATTTTCTCCACAAACTCCCGCAGCAGAGTAGGGGTAAGTTCTTCAATGGTAGTGTGCCTGCGTACCACATTCATAAACTTTTCAGCGTTTGCGGTGGCTTCCTGCGCTTTGGAAAGTTCTTCCCGCAGTCTGGCGGCACGTTCTTTCAGTTCTTTCTGCTCGGCTTCATAGTCTGCCGACAGCTCTGTGAAACGCTCGTCCGATATGCGCCCGGTTACGCTGTCCTCATACAGCCGCTTGAAGATAGCAGATAACTCGGCTATGCGTTTCTCGGCGGCTTCCAGCTCCTTTTTCTTGGCGGCGTTCCTGCGTCTGTCCCCGTCCTCATTCTGCTCGATTAAAAGCTTCATAAACCGGGCTTCATGCTTTGCCGCATAGCTGGTAACTTTCCGCAGATTGGAGAGTACGCCAGCGGTCAAGAGGTCAGTGCGGATAAAGTGCGCTGTGCAGTCGGCGGTGCGTTTCTTGTAGCTTCCGCAGATATAACAGTCCTGCTTGCGCTTGTCCGTCTGGTATCGCTGCTGGTACATGACGCTGCCGCAGTCGGCACAAAAGAGTATGCCGGAGAACAAGCCCACTTCGTCATAACGGTTGGGGCGTTTGCGCTGCTTGCGTAACTCCTGCACCCGTTCCCACGTTTCCCGGTCAATGATAGGCTCATGGTGGTTCTCAAAAACCGCCTGCTTTTCCGGGGGATTTTCTATGCTGTGTTTCAGCTTGTAGGACGGCTTCTCGGTCTTAAAGTTTACCAGACAGCCCGTATATTCCCGGTTTTCCAGCAGATGAACCACGGTATTGGTCGCCCACTTGCACTCATAGCCGGGGTGGTAGCGGCGGGTGCTGCCCGTCCTGCGGTATTCCAGCGTCCCCGGCGTGGGGATTTGCTGCTCGGTCAGCATACGGGCTATCTTGGTCGGACCGTTCCCGGCAAGGCAAAGGCTGTAAATCTGCCGTACCACCGGGGCGGCTTCCTCGTCAATGATAAAGTTTTCGTCCTCGTCCATGAGGTAGCCATAGACGGGCTTGCTTGTGATGGGCTTTCCGCTCATGCCCTTAGAGCGTTTTACTGCCTTGATTTTCTTGCTCGTATCTCTCACCAGCCATTCGTTAAAAATGTTCCGCAGCGGGGCAAAATCATTTTCCCCCTGTGCGCTGTCCACTCCGTCATTGATAGCGATGAAGCGGACACCTTTCTGTGGGAAAATCATTTCTGTGTACATTCCCACCTGTAAGTAGTTTCGCCCTAACCTCGACATATCCTTGACGATAACTGTCCCGACTTTCCCTGCTTCAATGTCTGCAAGCATGGCTTGAAATCCGGGTCTTTGAAAGTTCGCACCGGAATAACCGTCGTCGGTGTACCAGCGCAGATTAGAAAATCCATTCTGTTTGGCATAGGTTTCCAAAATCCTCTTTTGGTTGGAAATGGAATTGCTCTCGCCTTGCAGCTCGTCCTCATGGGACAGTCTTGGGTAAAGGGCGGTAATGAGTTGCTGGGTGGTCTGTCTTAACATAAATTCCTCCGTTTCCGACAGCCAGCCCCACTATTCCGTACCTTGATTGTACCACATGGGGCGGCTGTCTGTATAGCGGCAAAAGCGTCAAATCTGCTTCTTTACGGTCGGTAAAAATGACGGTTTTTCAATCAGGCTTATCACAGGTCAAATATCCGGCGGCGGCTTCTGCTTCCAGCACTTTCATCATCTTGTCAGCGGCGGTGTCGGTCGCCCCCTCCTTGAAAAAGCCAGACACCACAAGGATTGTGTTGCCTATCCTCGTTTCGGTCACGCAGTCCGGGCGGCGGGCAGGGCGTTTGTTTCTCTGGGTGTCGGTCATAGGCAAATCTCCTTTCCGGCAAGCAGCCGTTTCAGCTGTTCCATTTTTCCCTGTGCGGCGGCTTTCCTCAAATTCTCCCCGGTAAAGCAGAGAGGGGAACACATTTCAAGCAGGCGGTCATAAATCCGGGCGTGGGCGGTGTCCTCCGGGTGCTGCAATTCCTCCAGCGTGAGGTTGGTCGTCACAATCAGCGGCTTCCTGCTCCGGTAGCGGCTGTCAATCACATTGTAGACCTGTTCCAGACCGTATTCTGTGCCACGCTCCATTCCAAAATCGTCAATGATGAGCAGGGGGAAGCTGCAAAGGCGGGAAATATATTCGTTCCTGCCCGCAAAGCTGGCGGCAAGGTCGTTTAATATTGCTGCAAAGTTTGTCATGCACACCGGGACTTCCTGCTCCATGAGGGCGTTTGCAATACACCCGGCAAAATAGCTTTTCCCAGTGCCTACCCTGCCCCACAAGAGCAGCCCGTAGTTCCCGTCCTTTATCTGTTCCCAGCGTGCCACATATCCGGCGGCGTTCTTCATCTGCGGGCAGCTGCCGTTATCGTTGGCAAATGTCCAGTCCTGCATGGTCTTGTCTGTAAAGCCCTGCCGTTTCAGCCGTTCCACCGTTTCAAGGTGGCTGCGCCGCTTCTCGGCGGCTTCCCGTTCCTTACGGGCTGCCCGCTGGCAGTCGCACTCTGACGGGTGGCGGTCACGCCCGAAAAAGGTCTTGCCCTCCGGGAAATAGGCTTCTTTGGGTTTCCGGCATTTGCCGCAGTATAAAAGCCCGTCCTCCCCGGTGTAATCCTCCGGCTCGGCTGTGGTGTCGGTCATAGGCAGTATGGTGTTGTGGATTGTATCGGTCATAGGCTTTCTCCCTCCTTGAATGAATAGTCCGGTATGCCTTTCTTTGGCTTCTCTTTGGCAGCGTCCTCCTGCGCCCACTTGTAAATGGTGGCTGCATGGCTCTGGTACTGCTTCCCGGTGGAAGCGATGTGGCAGGAAAGGCGGTCAAGGTAATACTCCCACTTGCCGGGGAAGTCCTGTTCCAGCTCCAAAAGTTCTGTGTCAGAAAGAAATACATTTTTATATCTGCCATAAGCGGCGGGGGGCTGCCCCTCACTCGCTCCTTTTGTTTGGCTCTCTATTAGGTTGTTTATATTAGTTTGGTTAGGGGACGGTTTTCCGACCGTCATAAGGTCAGTTTTCCGGCTGTCAGTTGGTCGGTTTCCCGCCCTTATGAGGGGCGGTTTTCCGTCCGTCAGTTGGTCGGAAAACTGTACCACTGGGATAGGCGGCACTTTCACATACAGACGGTTGGCGGCAGAAAAGCCCGTCCGTCTGCGTTCCAGCAGCCCGGCAGCGTCCAGTTCGTTCAGTGCGCCCTTTATGGTGGTGCAGCCTTTATCCAGCATTTCCGCTATCTCTGCTATGGGGTAGACAATGTATGTCCGTCCCTCGCTGTCCTGCCAGCCGTTCTTCTGCGAAAGGGTGGAACGGTCTAACAGCAGCGCATATAACTCTCTTGCGGTGTGGGATAGGTCTGTTTCCAGCAGGAAACGGGGGTAAGGCAGGTAAGCGGGCAGCTCCGTTCCTGCGGTCATATAATCAGCGATAGGGTTCACCTCCTTGTGGTGTCTGTCTGTGGGTTCTGTTACGCTTTTAGGGGGCGTTTTTAAGGGAAAAGGATAAATGTATCACGCACCCTTTGACACCCTCCAAAAAAGCCTTGATTTATGCGGGTTTGAAATGCCCTAAAGCGTGACATTTCTCCCTTTGTTTCCGCTTCCGTTTGGCGGCGTTTATCCGCTTCATGCGTCCGGCGCAGTCCGGGCAGTATTTCCCCCGGTTGGATTTTGGGAAGAAGAACGCCCCGCAGACAGCGCAGCGTTTCCGGCTTCCCCGGCGCAAGAGGGCGGCTTCCAGTGCTTCATCAAGGGGCAGGACAGCGGCGGTAAACCAGCGGCAGAGCAGCGAATAGCTGATACTCTGTACACACACGCAAGGCTCGCCGTCCTCCAACAGCAGGCAGTTCCCGCTGTCATAGTTGCAGCACTCATGCACAAGGCGGCGGGCTGCCCGGTACTGGCGGTAGTCCATGCGGGGGATATTACCGTTCATGGCTCTGCTCCTTTCTGCGCTGCGGCTCGCTCCGGCGTAAAATCTGGTCGATATTGCCCTTGACAGTCTGCAAGCGGCGGTACTCCTCCCGTTTTGCCCGGTAATCGTTGTAGCCGCTGTTTTTCTCTTTGATAAGGCTTTCAATCTCTGCTTGCAGGGATTTATAGCTCGGCAGCTTGGAAATGCCGTTCTCCCTGAAATAGCGGGCGGCTGCGTCTGCTATGATAAAGTCACTTTCATGCTTCTGACGGTAGGCTGCTTTTGCTTTGGCGTTTTTCTGCTGTTTCAGCCCGTCCCGGACAGGGCGGGTCTTGGAATAGGCAAGCACCTGCCGTTGCAGCTCCTTTTTCCCGTTCAGCGTCTTTTCCACCTGCTTCAACCACGCAAGGCTTTCCTGCATGGCGGCATAGGCGGCAGAACAGGCTTCGTCCAGTTCCTCCGGGGAGGAAAAGCCGTACTGCTGATAGGCGGTAACGGTAGCTGCCATTTGCTTTAGGTTGTGCTTTGCCGCCCAGCGGTCATAGCCCACGCCCTTGCCCTCGGCTCGCTTGGCTTCCCGGTCAACCATGCGCTGCAAGGTGTTGTCTGCCGGGGTGGTTTTTGCAGCTTTTTCCCCTTGTAACGGCTTTTTAACTGCGGCAGGGTATTCGGGTATGGCTTTGGTCTGTTCGGCAGCTCTGTGGGCGTTCTGCGTGAGCAGGGCAAGGACAGCAGCCTTGTCAAAATCGTCCCCCAGCTTTCGGGCTGTGATAGGCTTTGTCCTGTCCGGCGTGAGGTAGGAAAGCCGCCCCCGGCTCTCCTTGACGGTCACACCCTCCCGCAGCAAAAGGGAAGAAAACTCGTCAAAGCTGCCAGCTTGGGAAAGTGCCTGCCGTATCGTCCGGCGCAGCTTCGCCTTGTCCGTTTCAAACTTGGTGGGCTTGGTCGGCTGTCCGGCGGCTTCTCTGGCGGCGTTCTCTTTGTCAAGGGCAAGCTGCCCTTTCTTTGCCGCCCAGTATTCCCGTTCGGTTATCCGTTCCTTGCTGCCGTTCAAGAGGTCGATTTGGTAAAGCCCCTCCCGGTGGCACATTTCCATGACTTCGCTCTTGAAATATTCCATAGCGGCGTTGGTGCAGCGGTGCTTGCAGCCCTCCAGCGTGTCGGCTGGTCTGTCCATGTAGGGCAGAAGCGGGACTTCGTAAATCCGCAGGGAGTTGATGACGATATGCACATGGATATTCCCGCTGTGGTTATGCCCGTCCGGGTGGGTGCAGATTAGGGCTTGGTGTCCGGGGAAATGCTCCTTGCAGAACTGCTCGCCCAGCTCCTGCGCCCGGTCTACGGTCAAGCCGTTGTCTGTCCCGTCCCGTGGGTCAAAGCTGATGATATAGTGGTGGCTTTTCACATCTTCCCGTTTTTGGTTTTTCTCATAGCGGAGATTGGCTCGCATACAGGCAACAGCGAAATCCTCGCCCCCGCAGTTGAGGGAAGAAATGCGGTAATCCTCCCTCGGTATCAGCCGCCCGTTTTCATCAAGGGTGGCTTTCATGGTAAACTCGTCATGCTCAAATGTGAGATAGGCTTCCGCTGCGCCATAGTCGGCGTTTTTAGAGCTGATATGTTTGAATGTTGCAAACAGCGTCACCCACTTTCTGCAAGACTTC
The DNA here is from genome assembly GCF_020736365.1 of Clostridium sp. M62/1. Taxonomy (NCBI): domain Bacteria; kingdom Bacillati; phylum Bacillota; class Clostridia; order Eubacteriales; family Clostridiaceae; genus Clostridium; species Clostridium sp. M62/1. The sequence continues at coordinate 377,154 of NZ_CP085988.1, forward strand.
AAACTTTAGGGCAGCAAGGTCGGAAACCGCCGCCCGTACCTCCCCGGCAAGCTGCGGATAGGGACTGTGCCACTCGTTCAGCGTCCGGGCTATCTGGTTTAAGTTGCCGCCGATCCTCCCGTATTCGGCGGTCAGCTTCCCGACAGCGGCAAGCAGCTCGTCATTGATGGGGGAAACGGTTATGATGGGGCGTATGGCTGCCCCGGTTATGGCTTGCCGGATAAACTCGGCTTGGCTCATGTGGTAAGCAGAAAGCCGCTGGGCAAACTCGGCGTATTCTTCCTCGGTCATGCGTGTTTTGACTACCCGGCTGCGGTGCGGCGTGTTGTATCGTTTCATAGGTGGTTGACCTCCTTTCTGTGCGTGGTGTCCTCTCACTAATAGGAGAAAAACAGGGTGTGAAGCGGAACTGTTTTTGAAAAATCCGAAAAATATTTTGAGGGGTTTTTCAGCGGCGCAAGCCGCATAAGCAGGGTTTGGGGAAGGCACTCCCCAACAAGATTCCCGCAGGGGCAAAATGAGCGATAAGCGAATTTTGGCACCTCGGTAGAATCTTGCTCTAAGAAACTGCCGGCCTGCCGTTCACTTGCTACTGCCACTTTTTCAGAAAATCTATAACCAGCTTTTTTTATAAAAGGCTGCGGGCTGGCGTTTTTCCCTTACTCCCTACAAACCACAAAAGAGCAGAATGGACGGACTTTCCGGCAAGAACTTTTCCGGCGGCTCGGTCTTTCCCGACAATAAGGCGTTTCGGAAGCTGCGTTTTGCCCGCTGTCTGAAAAAAATGGCAGCCTTTTTTGGTTTCACTGTCTAATACGGAACTTTTGGAAATTTGCCAAAAATGGACGCAAAAAAAGCAGCAAATCTTTTTCGGATTTACTGCTTCATGTGCCGCTGCGGTGCGGCGGGATGGATATTCAGTTGAAATAAAAGAGGATGGTGGTACTTTAGTCTATCGACTCTTTACTAACTATTAGGTAATCTTGAAAGATTTTCCTTGAATTTATCTAAAGAATGTTCATTGTTTCCCGCAAAAATAAGTGGAATTGTATATTCATATGATATGCCATTTTCATAGTCCGATAATTGTATTTTTATAGTATCATCCCTCTCATCTTTAGGTGCTATATATATGAATGAATTTTTATTTATATCAGATATTTTCCCTTTTTCAGAAGAAACAGTATAACCCCAGTCTGTTAAATTTGTCTTTATTGTAACTTCTGTTTCTGTTTCTTTTCTAGTCTGCAATGCTGTTTTATCGATTTGGATATCAAAAGGAGTCGAACCTAACAATTCACTGTTTATATTTACAAGTTCTTCTCCATTTGTTTTAGAAATATTAGATTCATCTTCATAATTTTGTTGAGATTCATCTTTTGGTGTTTCTCTGTTACATCCTAATAAAAAGCATAAAATAATTAGTACTAATACAGAAAGTTGTTTTTTTTGCATTTATTTCTCCTTTCATATTATCAAAGAAAGCACTGAGAGTACTTTCAAGAAATTTTGAAATATTCTCAATGCTTTCTATTTTTTGATTATAAACTTGCCGGTAATGATACTATGTTAATTTATCTCTTTCGCGTAACCTTTGTTGCAATATACACATGCACCATTCACCCATTTGTGAGACATTTCAATCGTCTCAACTTCATAAATGCTTACTTCTCCACAAATTAAACATTGTTTGTAATTATATACATGACGTGTCGCACATTTATCCCAGTCATCATAATATACCAGGCATTTCATCTTCATATCCATAGTACTGGGGAGAACCCCAACTATGAGTATGAGCGGCAAATACAGTCATTGGAGCAGCTACAATTCCAGCTACTACTGAAAGTGCTAAAATAGATTTTCTTAAATTCATAAGTTCCTCCCTTTCCTTAAAAATACATAGCTCTTTGTTACATTGTCATTTTAACATAATAATTGGTAAAATGCAATAATTTATTTTCTATTTACGAGAAAATACTGTGCATATTATCTTATTTAGGAATAGTTAAGGCGGCTACCTAAATCTTTTTATTACTTTACCGCACATGAGCATTTGCACCAGGGTTATCATTTCCGTAACCTTCCAGCAGGTTAATAACTCCCCACACGCCGAGACCGGCACCCAGGGCAATAACGAGGGTCTGCAAAACGGTGATTGCCTGATTGAAAAATTCCATAAATAATTGTTAGCCGGAATCGTTTTGATAAAGTTTCAGTCATTCATAGGCATACAAAAGCCGGACAATCCGCCGCCCGGTTTCCGGGGGCTGATTCCGGCTGTCCTCCTTTTTTCATTATTTTTTGGTGACTGTCCGCCTTGTACGCCAATGGCCCCAAAAGGGCAGTTGCGGCGAATAGATAAAATCACTCCCTTCTCAGCGGAACAGATTTAAGCGCCCTGAGTATCTACTTCGTACACGTCGCAGACCTCATTGGGCTTGAGTTTCAGCCGGGTGGACAGGAACGCTTCAATGTCAAAAGCGTTCTTGTCGCTTGCGTCGGCTGTGTATTTGAAATTGGGGTGCTTGGTGATGTCGTACTTATCCGAAAGGAAAGGCCGCACACCGCGCAGCTGGAGGATGCACTTGCCGCCGTCCATAACGGCAAGCTCGTCCTGGCTCATCAGACTTTTCCCCAATTTTTGATAGTTGAGCGAGTGGGAGGTCTCCCGCCCACGGCTCTCGCCGGTGTTGTAGGTGTCGATGGTCTCTTTCCCAAGTACGGCTTCCAGCTCCTTGAGCGTAGTCGGCTCCTTGCCGCCCAGGAAAATGGAGCAGTCCATGTTGCCGATGATGGTATCGGCGTTGTCCTTGTAAATGGCTTTGAGCTGAGATTGTGCCTGCAAGACCAGACAGGCGGAGATCTCTCTGGAACGGATGGTGGCAACCAGCTTTTCCAGCCGGGGGATCTGGCCGATATTGGCCGCCTCGTCAATGAGACAGCGCACATGAACCGGCAGACGTCCGCCGTACACATCGTCCGCCTTTTCGCACAAAAGGTTGAACAGCTGGGTATAGCACATGGAGATGAGGAAGTTAAAGGAATCGTCCGTGTCGCTCATAATGAGGAACAGGGCGGTTTTCCGGTCTCCCAGGGTGTCCAGTTCCAGCTCATCGTAGGAAGTGACCTCCCGCAGCTCGGCAATATCGAACACAGCAAGGCGCGCGCCGCAGGAAATCAGGATGGACTTGGCTGTTTTGCCAGCCGCCAGCTTGTATTTTTTATACTGGCGGACTGCGAAATGGTTTGGCTTTTCCGCTTCCAGTGCGTCAAACATCAGGTCCACCGGGTTCTTAAATTCTTCATCGTCCTCCCGAATCTCCATGGCGTTAATGAACTCAATGAGAGTGGCAAAGTTCTGTTCCTCCACCGGGGCTTCATAGTGGATATACCCGATGAGGGCGCAGTACAAAAGCGTTTCGGCCTTGACCCAGAAATCGTCCCCGGCTTTGCCCTCGCCCTTGGTATTCGCTATTAAAGTTGTAACCAGCTTCAAAATGTCTTTTTCAGAGTGAATGTACGCAAAAGGGTTATAGTGCATGGACTTCTTGAAGTTGATGGTATTGAGAACCTTAATGCGATACGGCTCATAGACCACTTTGCCATTTTTGTCCTTTACGGTCTCATAGACCGGATTGCCGTGTCGGTCCTTTATTGGCTGATGGTCCTTGCCCAGCTTGGGGCGCATTTTCGGTGTGCCGCGCTGGAGCATCTTGCCGCACTCCACCAGGATCGTGCCTTTCGGGTCCGTGACCACATAGGAGCTGTGCATCTGCATCAAATTCGGCTTCAACCAGAACCGGGTCTTACCGGAACCGGAGCCGCCCACGATCAGCACATTTTTATTGCGGGCGGTCTTGGGGTCCCCGGGGCGGCTGTTCATGGTGAGCCGTTCCGTTTGGGTCAGGATGATATTGTTCTGGAACACCGGGTCCATGTAGGGGGCGATGTCGTCATGGGTTCCCCAGCGGGCCGAACCGTACTCCACATTTTTGCGGTACTTCTTGGCGTTTTTGCCTTTTACATAGACCGCCAGCCGCAGGGCCGCGCCGCAGCAGATACCCACCAGCAGGTCCAACAGGTGCAGGCTGGGCCACCAGCTTGCCAGCGCCACCGGCAGCGTGGAGAAGAACGAGAGCATTTTTGCTGAAGCGTCCGCGCCCTGTGCCATGCGCCATGCCTCCCCGAAGTTGGTGGCAAACAAGCCCATCAGGATATAGGGCAGGTTCAAAATCAGGAGCTTTTTGATGTCCAATGGCTTTTTCATCGTTCCGGCCCCTCTTTCTGGCGGTGCTTTACAACGGTGTTCTTCACCAGTTCTTTGAACCGGCTGAGTTTCGCCAGCACAGACGGACGCTCTGTTTTCTCTGCTTTTTTCACCTTTTTTCCGGTGTACTCGGTGAACGCGGCAGTCAGCGCGTCCGCATCCCGGCCTTTGAAAAAGATCAGGTACTTGGGCGGAGAACTGCTGCGGTCCTTTTTCACCGCATAGTCCACGCCGTATTTCCGGGCGATCTTCTCAAACTCCCTGATGGAGGGGTCGGTGATCTCGATGTTGGATACGCCCTGGTTCTGGCCTACCAGCTGCTTCACGGTCTGCTTGCCCTGGGGCTTCACAGGCGCGTCCCGCCTCCGCTGTTTCTCCAGCTTCTTTGCTTTCCGATGGGCCATGTACTTGGTAATGGCGGCCTTAAACAGCCGCCCGGTGAACTTTGTGCCGCTGACAATCAGGGTCAAAGTCCTGTTTTCCACTTCCTCCTGCATGGGATAACGCCTCCTTTCTGCGAAAATTTGCAGGGGTGGTGCGTTTTGCTAAGGCGGGACCACCAGCCGCCGCAGAAGATACCGGGTCATCATATCATCAGCAGGATGCTGTCCCGCAGTCCTGCAAAGAACAGCTTGCCTTTGGGCGTCACCAGAGTATAGGACCCCAGATGCCCATGATTGCAGTAGTCCTTGACGCAGAACAGGCCGTCATTGGCGGGTTTCGCATAGGGCAGCACATTCCCGGACGGGGCGCGGTATACAAACCGCTGTTCCAGCAGGAAGCGGATGAACCGGCGCTCCGGTACAACCAGCTCCTTGGCGGTGGTGCGGAGGTTGGTGCTGTGCTTGAGGTCGATGAACAGGTCGTAAAAGGCGGCCTTGCCCTCCAGCATGGCGTTTTCCTCCCGCAGCGCCGCATTTTTCTCACGCTCGGCCAGCAGGTCAGAGCAGAGCTTTATCATGGCCTCCGGGGAAGTAGCAACCTCCCACAGCTTTTCCCTGGTGATGTAGGCCCCGTGCTTGCGGATGGTGGGCAGCACCTCGTCAAACACCCAGCGTTCAAACCGTTCCGCAGAGGGCAGCTTGCTGTGTGTGATAAGGCGATACACATCACCTTCGGGGATAAAAGTCATATCTATGCTGCACTCAGGGTTCTGAGGATGAGGTACGCCCCGTTTTAGGGCGTACCGGCAATGGCTGTTGACGGCATTTCTGGGTTTTGCATATCCCAAAGCCGTTGCAATATCCAAACCACAGAACAGGTACTTGCCGTTTTCTTCGATGACACGGATGCTTCCAAACTCCGGGTTCTTGAAAATTTCCATCTGGTTCATGTTGTGCCTCCTTTGGCATAAGAAAAGGCGGCCTTACCAGCCGCCAGCGTTCATGTCGTGATTTACCTGTGCAGTATAGCTGTTGCTCATGGTCGATGGCGCGTTAAACAGCACCGTCAGCAGATATTGCTTGATATTCCGCACCTCGGTGGTGTTCTTGTGCAGGCAGTCCATGACAAACTCAATGTGCGAGCTGTCCAGCTTCAAAAATCGGGAACGCACCACCTCATGGGGGAAGTCGGCCCCGGCAATCCTTGTGGTTTTGCGCTTGGCGCAGACGGTCTCTACCATCAGCTCCACAATCTCGTCCAGCTCATCCTGATAAAGTCCGGCCCGCTGTTTGAGATAGTCGTACTCAATGTTCTCCAGAATCAATTCCCGATAACTCTCTATCTCGGAGACAGACATCGCATCTCTTCCTTTCCGTTCCGGCGGTGCTGCCGCCGTTTTCTCCCGGAAGGGAATGGAATCGGTACTTGATACGTCTGTAATTGATTGGTCTGTAATTACTTGATCTATATTTATTTGCATTGGATTTTCCGGCGACGGTTTTTCCGCTGACGGATGATCCGTCGTCGGACTTCCCGACAACGGTTTTTCCAACAACGGTTTTGAGGGAGAAGGCCCTTCCTTTTCCTCCGCAGTAACCGGACGCTCATGGATCACATATTCATTGGCTCCAAATTTACCGCCTGCATCGGTGGTCTGGTGGCGGTTGATGTATCCGGCCTTCTCTAACTCATTGACTGCGGACCGGATTGCGTCCTTGCTCTCCCGGTTGATGACAGCCAGACCGGTCAGAGTATAATCCCAATCCTCTGGCAGAGACAGCATCTGGGACAACAGGCCCTTAGCTTTCAGGCTCAGGGATTTATCCCGCAGGTGATAGTTGCTCATAATGGTATATCCCTGCGTCCGTTCTACGCGAAAAACAGCCATTGACTTCACTCCTTCCAAATTTCTCAGGGTATGAAAAAAGCCACAATCCTGTAAAAAGAATTGTGGCAGTTACTTTTTTTCGTGTTTTCTTGCGTGAAACCAAAACCCTGGTCTTTGCGGCCTCGGTTTGAAAAATGGTTCCGAATCCTGAGAAAATGGGAGGGTCTGCAACACGCGGTCAATCTCCGCGGATTCCATATCATGCTGGGAACTGTAATCCTCTCGGATGGCTTCCCGGATTTCCTTAACAGTACACATATTCATTCCTTTCCTTTCGTGGTAGTGGCAGGTTTACGGGTGGCGGCGGCGCTTGTCCGGCTTGAAGTCGAGGACATGGCCCTCGATCACACGGGCATACCGCTTGATTTTGATTTCCCGGCGCTGCTGGCTGAGAAGGGCGGCCTGATACCCGGCCTCCGTGAGAAACAGCCGCATTTCATCGCCGGGGCTGCCGCAGGCACAGGAACGCAGAACGGAAAACTCGATCATCCAGCGAGTGTTATCCTGAAAACGCTCCACGTCCAGAATGTTGTGTCCTTTCAGCTCACGGGCTGAAATATCCCTCATAGGCGGCTCCTTTCATCGTTCCTGGTCTTTCTGGCGCTTTTTCTGCCACCCCTCCAGCAGCTTGATGATGGTCTCCTGCATCCGCTGGGGCGTGTAGCTCTTGGGGAAATACTTCCGCAGGATGTCGGCAGAAAGGGTCACTTTGTCGAGATCGCTTTTCTTTTCCTCGCCCATGATGACACGCATCATATCGAGGGTCAGATGCCCCTCCTGGCTGTATTTCTTGAGCCGCTGGGCCTGGGAGAGAGAGGGAGTGGCCTGCTCACTGTCCATCGCGTCCAGGAGCTGCACCTGTTCCTCTTTTTTGAGGAAAGACAGCTCATAAGCCGGATTGAAGGCGATTTTCTTTTCATCCACCATATCCAGCAGTTTGGGAATAAGCTCCGTCAGACGGATATAGCGTTGAATTTGATTTCGGCTCTGACCAACTTGCTCGGCCAAAATATCCCGCGACTTCTTTCCATCTGACTTGTGCCCAACTTGGGCACAAGTTAAATCGGACCGTTCCCCCTGGTGCTTCATGGCTTCCAGCTTCATCTTGTAGGCAAAGGCCCTCTCGCTGGGGAGCAGGCTTTCCCGCTGGAGGTTACTGTCCACCATGATGATGGTGGCGGCATCATCGTCCAGGTCGCGGACAATAACCGGCATGGTTTCTTTTCCGGCCAGTTCACTGGCCCGGTGCCGCCGGTGTCCAGCGACCAGCTCATAACCTCCGTTGAGGTCCGGGCGGGCAATCGCAGGGACCAATACACCGTACTGCCGCACACTGTCAACGGTCTCCATCATGGCCTCGTCATCCTTGACTTTAAAGGGGTGGTCCTTAAACGGGTGCAGCTCAGACAGCGGAATTTCCAGCACCTTTTCCCGCTGGGCATCGGCGCGGCTTTCTTCGGTGGAGAACAGATCATCTACTGAGGCCAGCTCTACTTTTTTCGCGCTGCTTTTCAAGTTTCATCACCTCCTGGGTCAGATTTTTGTACCCCTCGGCCACCTTGCCTTTGGGATCATGGGCAAAAATGCTCTTGCCCTCGGCACTGGCTTCCTTTGCCTTGACAGACGGGGGAATCTCGGTGCCGAAAACTTTGATTTTACTGCCGTAGGTGTCCCGCAGCAGGGTAGCGATCTCCTTGGCAAAGTTGGTGCGGTTATCCACCATCGTCAGTAATATGCCGTCGATCTGGAGCTTGGGGTTGATCTGCCGCTTTACCTTATGGACCGTCTGGAGCAGCTGTTCCAGACCCTTGGCGGGCAGATACTCCGCCTGGACGGGGATTATGACCCTGTTGGCGGCGGCCAGGGCGTTGACCGTGAGCATACCCAGGGAGGGCTGACAGTCAATGAGGATATGGGAATACTGCCCCTTTACGGTGTCCAGATACTGCCGCAGGATGGTCTCTCGGCTCATGGCGTTCACCAGGGAGACCTCCATGCCGGAGAGCTGGATGTCAGCAGGCATCAGGTCAACGCCTTCCGGGTGGTGCAGGATACCCTCACCGGGGCGCATCGGCTCATCCATCAGGATACGGCCCATGGCGTCGGACAGGGTAAAGGGCAGCTTGTCCGGCTGGGGGTGGCCCAGGCTGATGGTCAGGCTGCCCTGCGGGTCCCCATCAATCAGCAGCACCTTTCGTCCGGCCCGCGCCAGCCCAATCCCCAGGTTGGCGCAGGTGGTTGTCTTGCCAACGCCGCCTTTCTGGTTGGCGATGGCGATGATTTCTGTTTTCAACTGGAATCCTCCTTCCATAAAAAATAGCTGCTCATCATGTAATGAACAGCTATGTACGGGCATGAAAAAAGCCGCTTAGAAAAATTCTAAACGGCTGAATATGTACTATATTTATTTTTCTTTAGAACGCTTGAACTGAGAACAGCCACCTTTTCAATTAGCAGGAAAACTAGCCCGATTTTGACCCCAATTAGCAAGATGCCCCATTTTCTTAGCAAAATCTCTCTTTTTTCTGCTAAGAATTAGCTGGCTAATTTGGGCAACTGGTTTGAGTTCAACTGCTCTATTTGCGCTGATTTGATTAGCAAGTTCACAATTTGCTAATCGGGTTTTGGCTCAAAGTTCAATTTCTTTTGGGTATAAGAAAAGCCCGAAAGCCTTGATTTACAAGGGTTTCGGGCGTTGTTAGCTGGCGTCCCTGGGCAGATTCGAACTGCCGGCCTTTCGCTTAGGAGGCGAACGCTCTATCCTGCTGAGCTACAGAGACATCTATATAGTATTTACTTTTTGACTAACACCTTTTGTATCGAGTTGATTGTTATAACGCCACCTTAGGAGGCGTGTGCTCTATCCTGCTGAGCTACTGAGACATTTGAATAAATATGAACTTGTATTCCTAATTTAGACTCGAACCATCTACCGCTTAGGAGGCGGTCGCTCTATCCTGCTGAGCTACGCAGACGTATATAAAATTTTTCGGATGGTGCCTGCCAAAAAGGGAACACTTTAGGTTCTCTTAGGAGGCGAACGCTCTATCCTGCTGAGCTACAGAAACTTATTATTTATGCTGATTAATTAAACCAGCTTACTTATTATAAATGATCCGTCCCATAAAAGTCAAGCACAATTTTGATTTTGCCTGTTTTTTCAAACATTTTCCGGCAAATATCCTATCAAAAATGGGATGTCTCCCACTTTTGTTCCACGTGAAACATCCCATCTCTGCTATGCTTACTAAAAGTCAGTATTTTTCTCTTCTCTGTACGGTCTCTGTCTGCTTTGGCCTGAATTTATCCCTTAAAATCGGCTATTCCCTGCATCCAGACTTTTCCCTTAAAGCGGCGTCCCACCTTCGGTTCTCCCAGAAGATCCTGTTTATTGATACATACTCTGAAGTGCAGATCATTGCATTCCAGCTTCATATCATAGATCTCTTCATCTGTGATCCTGTTTTTCTTCAGACAGATCTCTTCAATCTCTCCGATTACCGAGTATTGATCGCACTCAATCCCGCTGGGCATAAAACAGGTGTCAACGATGGTATACAGATCCTCCTTCATGGCCCGCCTGGAAGCCTGTGAGTACAGATCAATATCCTCAATAGTCAGCGACTCCATTGCCTCCGGATCGCCGTTTTTGGCTGCTTCCAGAAGATTATTTCTGTTTCTTGAAGCCACCTTGGCTTTCTCGATCTGCCTGGCAGTTTTTTTCACTGGAAGAAGAATTTTTCCGTGTACGGAAAGAGCTGACAGTCTGGCTGAAACCACCTCTGTGCTTTTCCTGCGCTTCTGGCTTCTCTCCCTGTATTCCAGGGCATTCGTCAGATAAAAAATCAGGGAAATTCCCACCTTGTACTCATCTAAGAGCCCTGCGTAGGTTTCCTTCTCCGTGTGCCGCTGAATCGAGCACTCTGCTGTAGATGTGACAGTGTCGCTGTCCAGATATGGATAGTAATACTCAATATCCAGCTCGTCATTTTCATCCATCTCTCCGAACATGGCAATTCCCATTCCCTCTGCTACCTCTGCCCTGACCTCGCAGAAATCTGTATCCCTGTCAATCTGAATACACCGGGATGCCCTGGCATCCTTGGACAGACATTTGAGCAGTGCCCGTATATCGCGGTTTTTCTGGTACATGCTGAACCCAACCGCGCGCAAATATTTATGCATCCTCTCTTTCTCCTCTTTATAAAAGCAAACGTCAAATCCTCATTTTTCCGCTGTACAGCCAGAAAAATCTCCTAATAGCCCAGCGCCATCTCCAGCGCCTCCTTCTCCTCAGCTCCCAGAAGCACATCTGTGCTTCCCTTCTCCACATCCTTCATATAGAGATAGCAGCCTTCCCGGCTGTGGACAGAATTTAAGATGAAGCCGGAATTATTGTCATCCAGGAGGGCAATCACAAAGCTCAGATTTCCTCCCATTCCCTTGAAGGCGTTGTATTTTACAATTCCAATCTTCTGATAGCTGGCTCTCACCTGTCTGGTCAGCGATTTGAGCTGATCCCTGCTCTCCCTGTCAGACGTCTGCAGAACGGCTGTTTCATCCAGGAGATCCAGAATTGTATCTTCCAGGGTTTCTGCATCCTTCCCTCTCATAAATATGTCGTATCTCCGGTACAGCTTCCTGTACTGGGTAAAGCAGACCAGAGTGATAATCATACACACCAGCGTCAGAACCGCAAGGCCGATGATCAGGAAAGCCGGATCAAAGGCAAGATTATTCAACAAACTATTTTCCATTCTCTGTTATCACTCCTGACTTTCTCTTCGTTAACCGTTTATAGACTGAAGCAGCTCCACAATTCTCTCGAGTTCCGCAGGGGAGTAGTATTCAATCTCTATTCTTCCCTTATTTTTATCCTTTTTATTGATGGTAACTTTGGTTCCCATGACAGACTTGAGTTTTTCCTCGATGTCCCTGTAGATAAAGCTCAAATCTCTCTCCTCTGTATCTGCCTTCTTTTCCTTTTTAGGAGCTGTCATCATTTTGACCAGCTTCTCCACCTGGCGGACGCTGAGCTGATTTTCTCTCACCTTTTTGGCAAGTTCATACTGCTGCTCTTTGTCCTCCAGACCCAGCAAGGCTCTCGCATGTCCTCCTGAAATAAGGTTTTCTACCAGCATCTGCTGAACTCTCTCGTCCAGCTTTAAAAGCCTCATGCTGTTTGTGATCGTGGCCCGGTTTTTGGAAACCCGTTCCGCCACCTCCTCCTGCTTGAGTCCAAATTCCTGTACCAGCATCTGATAAGCTTTTGCCTCCTCGATGGGGTTCAAATCTGCCCGCTGGACATTTTCTATCAGAGCGATCTCCAGTGTCTGCTGCTTCGTGTAGTCACGGATCAGCACCGGAACTTCCTTAAGCCCCGCCAGTTTAGCGGCGCGCCAGCGCCGCTCGCCGGCAATGATCTCGTAAAACTCTCCCTTTCTCTGCACCAGAAGCGGCTGAAGAATTCCAAAATTTTTCACTGATTCCGCCAGCTCATTGAGCTGATCCTCATTAAAATATTTGCGCGGCTGCTCCTGGTTCGGTTCTATCTGGGCAATGCTTACCAGCTGCTCGCGGCCGTTTCCCTGCCTTTCTGTCTTTTCTGCTTTCCCTTCTGCCCGCACAGTCTCCTTATTGCCGGCCTTTTCTGTCTTTCTGTTCTTTTTTGTATCTGACGGAGCTGCCTTTCCCTTTCTTGCTCCTCCCGGAAGAACCATATCCAGTTCCTCCAGCTTCGCCTTCCTGTCTACCGCATGCTCCGGTGTCTTCGCTTCCTCTCCCTGCTCTGCAATCTGGTGGCTATTCTCAGGTTGGGAATTTTCCTCCTTTAAATCAGGGAAATAAGCTCTCAGTCCCTTTCCAAGTCCTCTTCTCGCCATCTCTATTCTTCCCCTCTGCTGATTACTTCCGCTGCCAGCAGGCGGTAGCTCTCCGCTCCCGTCGATTTGCTGTCGTACAGATTGATTGGCATTCCATGGCTCGGCGCCTCCGCAAGCCGTACATTTCTCGGAATAATCGTCTTGTAAATCGTTTCATTCAGATTACTTTTAACATTTTCAACTACTTCCAGGGACAGATTTGTTCTGGCGTCGTACATAGTAAACACCACACCTTCCAGCTCAAGCCCCGGATTCATCGTCTTTTTTACAAGGCCGATAGTCCTGAGCACCTGGCTCAGTCCCTCCAGCGCATAATACTCGCACTGGATAGGAACCAAAACCGTGTCAGCCGCCGTCAGAGCATTGATGGTGAGAAGGCTCAGAGAAGGCGGACAATCGATAATAATAAAGTCATAGTTATCTCTAACCTCCTCCAGGTGGTCTCTCAGGATAAATTCTTTTTGTTCCATATCCAGCAGTTCAATTTCAGCTCCGGCCAGATTTGAGTCAGAAGGCAGTACATCCAGATTTTCCTGAACCTGCTCGTGAAGACAGTCATCCAGTGAACATTCTCCCAGCATCATCTCATAAACCGTTTCTTCCATATATTCCTTTTCCAGTCCGAGACCGGTAGTGGCATTTCCTTGTGGATCGAAGTCAATAGCTAAAACCTTCTGTCCGGCTTCAGCCAGGCAGGCCGATAAATTGATCGCTGTCGTTGTTTTTCCCACGCCGCCCTTTTGGTTGGCAATCGCAATCACACGTCCCATGCTCTCTCCTTTTCTGCGTCATTCAAAAGTTCATTCCATAGTATAGCACATCTTTCATTCTTTTCCTACAGGAAATCTCCCCAATTTCCCATAAATGTTTCACGTGAAACGTTGATAGCTATCCAAAATGCAGTTCCACGTCTCTCTCGCCCTGAAACGATTCCTTGATTCATATTTCAGATTTTTCGTCTGTCTTAACCGAACTGCCTCTGTTTTCATCCTTTAATAAACAGTTTCTCATTCCCGCTGTCTGTGATATAATTTATCTGAACTTCACCTGAGTTTACCGGTTCCTACAAAACTCAGTATGAAACAGTCCAAGGAGGCAAAACCATATGAAGATAGACAACAGAGTTATGTCCCTGCTTGCGCTGACTTCCGGCGCCGCAGCGGCCACTTCCCTGATCAACCGATATATCCGCTTTTCAGCCGTTTCCAAAAAACTTTTGACAGAGCTTCACCCTCTCTGCTTTAAATGGCGTTTTGGAAATATTTATTTTACAAAAACAGGTTCAGGAAAGCCCCTGCTCCTGATCCACGATTTCCACTTCGCGTCCAGCGGCTGCGAGTGGAGCCAGATTATTGGGGAACTAAAAAAACGTTACACCGTCTATACGATCGATCTGCTGGGGTTCGGCCGTTCCGAAAAACCAAACCTGACTTACACAAACTATCTGTACGTCCAGCTCATCTCCGATTTTATCAAATCTGAGATCGGCCACCGCACCAATGTTATCGCCACTGGCGGCTCAGTGGCCCTGACGGTAATGGCCTGCAATGCCAATCCCGAGCTTTTTGATCAGATTGCGCTGATTAATCCGGATCCTCTTTCCCTCTGCGGACAGGTTTACGGAAAAAATGCCAGACTGTACAAATTGATTCTGGATCTTCCCATTGCCGGAACTCTGTTCTATCACATAGCATCCAGCCGCAGACTGCTGGAGGAAGCATTCAGGGAACGGTTTTTCTACAATCCTTATTCCGCAAAGCCAGCTTATATAGACCGCTACTATGAGGCTTCCCATCTGGGAGGCTGCCCGAAGGCCATTTTTTCCAGTATGGAATGCGGCTACACGAAATGCAATATCTCCAATGCCCTCAAAAAAATTGATAACAGCATTTTCATTATCGGAGGAGCTGAGGAACCTTCCATCGCAGACACCATAGATGAGTACCGTCATGTAAATCCTGCTGTTGAATATGCGCTGATTCCTAAAACAAAGCATCTTCCTCAGCTCGAACAGCCCGAAAAGGTGCTGAACCTGCTCACCATCTTTTTTTCATAGGAGGTCATAGGTGGAATCGTTGAAAGGCCGGAAGCGGTAATTTATGTTTCTGGCACACCAGAAGAACCGTTGACTCTGTTTAACATTCCATTATTACATTTTATTCTAACAGGAAAAATAGAGAAGAAACGGACATGGCAGAATAGAAAGATTATAATTATATAAACATTTTCCAGCCCCGCCAAGGATAAGAAAATCCCGTGAGGCTGGAAAATCGCTCTGAAATAATATGTCCCCTGTCTGGAAATGTCTGTGCTTTCCCATCACAAAATCTGATATGGCTGTGGCAGATGCCCTGTCTTTAAATCAAAAGTCAAACTGCCTTATTGTGCTCTCTTTATCTGAGCGGCTCCTTTGACGGCATTCCCGCCTTGCGCGGATACCTGGAAGAGGTGGCCTTTATCTTCTTTACCTTCACCAGCGTCCGCTCGTCGGAATTGGGAAGGCTGAACCTCTCAATTTTCTCAATCTCTCCTCCCAGCTTGCTGATTGCTCCCTGGCCGTTCACCAGTTCCTCATCCAGTTTTCCTGATTTATAGGACACAAAATATCCGCCCGGCTTCACCAGAGGCATGCAGTATTCCGACAGTGTAGAGAGATTCGCTACCGCCCTGGACACGCAGATGTCAAATGTTTCACGTGAAACACGATTTCTTCCAAAATCCTCTGCCCTCCCATGGACAGCCGTAATTCCTTCAAGTCCAAGCTCGGAAATTACCGTGTTCAGAAATTTGACTCTCTTATTCAGAGAATCCAGAAGTGTCACTCTCAGTCCCGGAAATGCAATTTTCAGCGGAATACCCGGAAAACCAGCCCCGGTCCCCACATCTGCCACAGAAAATGCTTCCGTCTCCAGCCCGTCTACTGCCCGTTTCAGGGCAAGGCTGTCCACAAAATGCTTTGTCACCACTTCACTCATCTCGGTGATAGCTGTGAGATTCATTACCTGATTCCACTCGTTTAACAGCTCATAATATCTGAAAAACTGCTCCATCTGTTTCTCTGTCAGTGTGACTCCCACATGACAGAGTTCCTCTTCCATCTGCTTTACAAACGCTTCTCTCATGACTCCTCCTGGGTATTTTGTCTCTGACCTTCATTTCTCTCCCTCTGGTACTTTAGCTGTTCCAGATGAACCAGCAGTACTGAAATATCCGCCGGTGAAACTCCTGATATTCTGGAGGCCTGTCCGATATTTCTGGGCTTATACAGGTTCAGCTTCTGAACAGCCTCCTTTCTCAAGCTCTTCACCGTCGAGTAGTCAAAGCTTTCATCCAGCTTTCGGCTCTCCATTTTCTTAAACTGAGCCACCTGCTGAAGCTGCCTTTTAATATATCCCTCATACTTGATATTGATATTCACCTGCTCCGCCACATCCCAGTCGAGAACCGGCCTTTTTGGATCAATCTCTTTCACCGCCTCATAGCTGAGCTCCGGTCTCCTCACCAGCTCTGCCAATGTTGAACCAGTTTTCAGTTCCGTACTTCCGTAACTTTTCAGGCACTCCTGCACCTCATGGGTAGCCCCCACAGGCGTCCGGTTCAGCCGTTCCACCTCTTCCCTGATCTGCTGCTCCTTTCTCAGAACGCGCTCATACCGCTCATCGTCAATGAGCCCTATCTCATGCCCTATCCCTGAAAGCCTGAGATCCGCGTTATCCTGTCTCAAAAGAAGCCTGTACTCTGCCCTGGATGTCATCATCCTGTAGGGTTCATGGCTTTCCTTTGTCACCAGATCATCGATCAGAACCCCGATATAGGCCTGCGAACGGTCCAGTACGATTCCTTCCTTTCCCTGCAGCTTTCTGGCCGCATTCACTCCCGCCATAAAGCCCTGAACAGCTGCCTCCTCATATCCAGAGCTTCCGTTAAACTGTCCTCCGCTGAACAGCCCCTCTATGGCCTTAAATTCCAGAGTTGCTCTGAGCTGCCTGGAATTAATGCAGTCGTACTCAATGGCATAGGCATTTCTCACTATCTTCACATGCTCCAGTCCCGGAACTGTCCTGTACATCGCAGTCTGGACATCTTCAGGAAGAGAGCTTGACATGCCTCCAAGGTACATCTCGTTTGTATAGAGTCCCTCTGGCTCCACAAACACCTGATGGCGCTCCTTATCCGGGAATTTGACAACCTTGTCCTCAATAGACGGGCAATATCTCGGTCCTGTTCCTTCTATTGCGCCGGAAAACAGAGGTGAGCGGTCAAGGTTCTCTCTGATAATCTCATGGGTTCTCTCATTTGTATAGGTCAGCCAGCAGGAAACCTGCTCCTTCTGCACCGATTCCGGATCTGTGGTAAAGGAAAACGGGACCACCCTGTCATCTCCGAACTGCTCCTCCATCTTGGAAAAATCAATACTCCTCCTGTCCACCCTGGCAGGCGTCCCTGTCTTAAACCGATACATTTCTATACCGAGAGCTTTCAGAGAATCCGTCAGGTGGTTGGCTGCCTGCAGCCCGTTGGGACCTGTCGGATTGCTCACATCGCCATAAATACACCTGGCCCGCAGGTAGGTGCCGGTTGCCAAAACCACAGCTCTGCAGTGATAGACGGCTCCTGACAGTGTTCGAATGCCCGTCACTCTGCCCTCTTCTGCCAGAATCTCTGTCACCTCTGCCTGTTTAATGGTGAGATGCTCTGTATTTTCCAGCACCCTCCTCATCTCACGGGTATACATCTCCTTGTCCGCCTGGGCACGGAGGGAATGGACTGCCGGCCCCTTAGACTGATTCAGCATCTTTGACTGAATGAAGGTCTTATCGATATTTTTGCCCATCTCTCCTCCCAGGGCATCCAGCTCTCTTACCAGATGGCCTTTCGAACTTCCCCCAATATTTGGATTGCACGGCATCAGGGCGATGCTGTCTACGCTCACTGTAAACACTACTGTTTCCATTCTCAGTCTGGCTGCTGCCAGAGCTGCCTCACAGCCGGCATGTCCCGCCCCTACTACCGCAATATCATACGTTTCCTCTAAATATGGCATTTCAACTTCCTCTCTTCAAGCCTGGCGCAGTTGAATCTTTTTGTTTTTTCTGTCTTTCGCTGCTTTTCTGCTGCTTTTCTGCGCTCTTTCCATTATATCACGGGCACAGCCTGTGATCGTCATTCGCCGCTCATCTTGCATGAGCAAGCTCCCGCAGGCTCGCTTGCCCTCATTATATCCTATATTTTTATTCTTTCAAATTGAAATATTGTCCAGACAGTGGTGCTCCAAAAACTGCCTTTTCTTTCTTAAATTCTCTTAAAAATCCTTCTGTAAAACTCTCTGTGTTTCACGTGAAACATTAATTGATTGATTGTTTAAATTCCGTTTTATCTGTTTAAACTCTACTTTTTTCGTTTCAATGGCTTTCCTGCAGATTCGATTACTGCATCTCCACTATAACAGAGTCCTCCATAGCCCTGCTGTCCTCAATCAGACTGCCGTAAAGGCTTTTAGCCACTTCCTCAAACGTCAGGTTTTCATTATCTGTCAGTACCACAAAGCAGCTGTCCGACTCGGCATTTGGCAGTCTTCCCTTTAATTCCAGTCTGTGCTGGTAGGCTGTACCGCCGCATTCCCAGGTTCCATCCTTCCTCTCATAGTAGGTGGCACAAATCCCGTCTTCTTCTGATTGGCTGAATGTTTTTACAATTTCTTCCCTTTTTGCACATCCGGCAAACAGCACTGAGCAAAGAACAACCAGAACTAATTTCTTTGCACGATATGTCCTCCCCCAATGCTTTCGCCATGCCATAGTTCCTTTCTGTGCCTTTCTTGTTTCGTACATTGCTGTCCTTTTTCTTGCAAAATCTCACTTAAATCCATTACTTGGGGCAGTTCCAGCACGTTCTAATATCTCTGCCGTGCTGCGTACTGCTGACCTTCTAAATTCCTGAAAAAGCAGACAAATATGGTATCCATTCTCTCGCTGTAATTCCTTGTTTCACGTGAAACATTGTCATGTAAACGCGAAACACTTTCATGAAAAAAACAGATCAAACCTGCCGGCCTCATAATTTTATTATCCCATCTCGACTAACGTCCCGACGGGAGTGCTCGTCAAATGCACGCTCATGAAGCATGACATATGCTTTCCTTATTATTTTACCATTTCATTTGTATATGGCAGCCTTCGTCAGAACTTACCGCCCGGCTTTCAGCAGTGAATGCTGAAACAGATAAAGCTGATTTTAATTTTATGGCTTCTTTTTCTTTCTATTTCATCCTTATTTCTGTTTGATTTTAGGCTGTTTGCCTACTTATTATACCATCACTTAGTCAGATGATCGAGAAGGTTTTAATCGTTCAGGCAAAGCGATTCTGCAGTTGGTAATTGCCTAATTGTCAGTTGGTTATAGATTAGTTTTTGTTATATAATAGTTTTTATAGTATAACTTATTTTTATATATAACTATCAATTATATGTTTTTATTCTATTATTCCTTCTCTCATTTTTTATCAGCTTTTCTGACTGCTGCGGCTGGCTGCTCATTTTCGACGTTTGCTTCCTGTCTTCCTTCTGCCTTCCCCTCGGTTCTCCTCTGTGCGTTCTCTTCTGTTCTCCCCCGTGTATTCTCCTCTGTGTTCTTCCTATTTCCTATTCAGGTTTCATCCTCCCATGGTCCTATACACAGAAACACCTTGTTTTTCCATTCTCTCAAAAACTGTTCCCTTTTAAAACGCAGCCGGAGGCTGGACGTCCTATCCATCTGCCCGCCTTCAGCTGCTAACCTGATTTCCTATACCTGTTAAACAGAGCTATTTTCCCATGCAGAATTTGCTGAAAATCTCATTGACCAGATCATCCTCCAGGGCCTCTCCCACGATCGTTCCCAGTTCCTCGTAGGCGTTCATGAGATCAATAGAGAAAAAGTCCTCAGGCATCTGATCTTCAATGCTCTTTTCTACCAGAAGCAGGCTGTCATACGCCTCTCTGAGGGCTGTTTTGTGCCGGACATTGGTAATCATCACTTCATCATTAAAATCAATTTTTCCCGAGAAAAACAATTCTCTGATCCGCTCCTCCAGGACGTCGATTCCCTTTTGTTCCTTTGCCGAAACAGGAATCACCGTCTGGCCGGTCCTCTCCTCAAGCTCTTTTTCTGTCACAAGCATCTCCAGATCCGTTTTATTTAACAGCACGATGGCTTTTCTTCCCCTGATAAGCTCCATAATCTCCCGATCATTTTCATCCAGAGGCCTGGAACCATCCACCACGTAGATAATCAAGTCCGCGTCATCTGCAATCTGTCTCGCCTTATCCACGCCGATTTTTTCCACAATATCGTCCGTGTCCCTGATTCCCGCTGTGTCGATAATGTTGAGGCTGATGCCGTGAAGCCTTATATTCTCTTCCAGCGTATCTCTCGTGGTACCTGCCACATCCGTCACAATCGCCCTCTCCTCTCCTACCAGCACATTCATAAGAGAGGATTTTCCTGCATTGGGCTTTCCCAAAATAACCGTCTTTACGCCCTCCCTGACCACTCTTCCGTTATCTGCCGTGGCAAGGAGTTTCTCTATCTCCTGCTTAATCGGAATGAGCCTTTCGTGAAGAATCTCAGGGTAACCCTCCAGAGAAATGTGCTCCGGATCGTCCAGAGCTGATTCTATAAAAGCGATTTCATAGATGAGTTTTTCTCTCAGCTCCTTCACCTTTCTGGACATTGCCCCGTTCAGCTGATTTACAGAGCTTTTCAGTGCGTAATCGTTTTTTGCATTGATCACATCGATAACCGCCTCTGCCTGGGACAGATCGATTCTGCCATTCAAAAATGCCCGCTTTGTGAACTCTCCCGGCTCGGCTAGCCTCGCCCCGTTTTTTACCACTGTTTCCAGAATCTTCCGCATGACAAGGACGCCGCCGTGGCAGTCGATCTCTACCGTGTCCTCTGCCGTATAGCTTCTCGGCCCCCGCATCAGCATGACCAGAACCTCGTCTATCAGCTCATTTTCATCATATATATGACCGTAATGTATGGTAAACGTCTTTTCTTCTGAAAGCTTCCTGCCATTTGGCTTTCTGAAGATTCGATCAGCCACCTTTACTGCATCTTCTCCGCTGATCCTCACAACGCCGATTCCCGAATTTGTCATTCCTGTTGAAATGGCCGCGATTGTATCATTCCTGAACATAGCTTTTTCCTTCCTCTCTGTGGTTCAGATTCTCTCTGATATTCTCTGCTTCATCAGGAAAACCAGCCCTCCTGCGGAATGGCTTTCCTCATAAGGCAGACAGTAATATTATGGCTCCCCGCCTGCTTTTATATTTTGCGGGATCCCGCCCTTATGGGGGATTGCTTTTTCCTCTGCCCCAAAGGGCTCACGCTCGCCCCCCTAAAGGGATTTCCTGGCTCTGCGGCCGCCCCAGGGCGCCTTCTCTTGGCCTTCGGCCCCGAAGGGCTCACGCGAGAAAACCCTTTTGGGGTTTTCTCGCTTTGCGGCATTCGCCGCATGAAAATGAATGGGCAGTCTCCAGGCGGTGAGCAAGCTCCCCCCTGGAGACTGCCCATTCATTTTCGCCCTTCTCATTGCTAATAAAAAATGTTCAAACAGGGACTTGGTGACCGGTAGTTTTGGTTTGTCCTGCCTGAACATTTTTTATTATTTATCGTCCGGTCAGGTGGGGGTTATTCCCGTTCTGAACGGTCTTTTTTTCCTTCCTTCTTCAGAGAAATAATCACGTGTCTGAATGGTTCTTCGCCGTCGCTTCTTGTCACAACGTACTTATCGTTCTGAAGTGCCGCATGGATAATCCGTCTTTCGTAAGGGTTCATGGGCTCAAGGGAAACGGCGCGCTTGGTCCTCTTTACCTTGTAGGCAATGTTCTTTGCCAGGGTTTCCAGAGTTTCCTTTCTTCTCTCCCGGTAGTTCTCCGTATCCAGCTTTACACGGATATAGTCGTCCTTCTTCTTGTTTACCACAAGACTTACCAGGTACTGAAGGGAGTCTAAGGTCTGCCCTCTTTTTCCGATCAGGATTCCCATGTCGGTTCCTTCCATGTTAATGTTCATTTCCTTCTCTTCTGCATTATACACGGCTGTGATGGAAACCTCCATGTTCATGGAATCAAATACCTGATTCAGAAAATGAATGGCTCTGTCTTCAACGCGTTCCTTTCTCTTTGCTCTGATTACGGCAGGCTTGGCGCCAATCCCCAAAAATCCGGCGCTTCCCCGCTCAACGACCTCGTACTCCAGCTTGTCGCTGGTAGTTTCAAGCTCGATCAGTGCCTTTGTAACAGCTTCATCCACGGTTTTTGCGGAAACTGTAATCATATCCATACTGCACCCCTCCTACTTGTTGTGCTTTTCGTTATACTTCTGAACCATTCTGGCCTTGGCTGCAAGGCTTCCCGGCTTCGGATCGCTGTTGTAGAACTCGGTTGAATCCTTCACCTGCTTTGCATTCCTTTCCAGCCTGCGGTTCTTCTCAGCCTCTTCCTCCTCCTGCTTTGCCTGAATGCTCTTGAGATTCACGGCTGCATTCTGATTGATCTTTGCTGGCGGAAGCCCCTTCTTCGCACGTTTTTTGTTCATCTTCTCAACATTCTTCCTGATAAGCTCGTCCATATCCACTTTCTTCATGTAGGAGTTGACGAACATCTGCTGGAAAATGAGGATGATACCCTGGACAACCCAGTAGATACCAATACCTGCCGGCAGGGTAAAGCAGAAGAATACAGACATGAGAGGCATGGTGATCATCATGCTGTTCATCATCTGTGCACCCGGAGCATCCTTATCCATGGTCTGATTGGTGCTCATCAGCTTTGTGGAGAGCCACTGGGTAATACCTGCCAGAATCGGGATAATCCATGCAACTGTTATATTTGAAAAACCGGTAAACGGCGCTGTTGCCAGATTAATTCCCAGGAAGGAGTTCATCTGCTCTATCTTGTCCGCATTCTGTGCGATTACGTCTGCAATAGAAGGAAATGCATTTTCAAGTCCCTTCCAGTTATCAGGTGTAAACTTATAGAGCAGATCGATGACCTTGTTTGGATTTGCCAGAGCCTCAGCCGTAAAGCCGTTGCTCATCTTTCCGCCTACCTCAATCAGCTTGGAGGCAAAATCCGGCTGATTCTGGAGAGGTTCCACTACATTCTCAAAGAACACTCTAACAGACGGAACGTAGGCCGGGATATTGTAGATAACGCGGTACAGTGCCAAAATAATCGGGAACTGGATTAACAGAGGAAGGCATCCTGCTGTCGGGGAGGAGCCGTACTTTTCATAGACGGCCTTCATCTCCACCTGCTGCTTTGCCATGGAGGTCTGATCCGTTTTTCCCTTATATTTCTTCTGAATCGCTGCAATTTCCGGGTTCATAAGCGCCATCATCTTGGAGGATTTCTGCTGCTTTAAGGTCAGCGGAAACAGAAGAAGCCTTGTGATGATGGTGAACAGAATAATACATACGCCAATGTTAAAAACGCCGAAGGAGCTTGTGAACCTGAACAGCAAGTCCATGACGATTCCAAACAGGCTGGCGATTGGCCCTAAAATAGAGCCTGCTTTCGTCGCTACAAAAAATTCCAATTAACTACCTCCTACTTATATGGGCGCGCCTTCTGCCCGGCACGGCCCTTTTGCTACGGAACCGGATCATAACCGCCTTCTGCAAACGGATGACATCGGAGTATCCGCTTACAGGCCAAAAAACCACCTTTTAACGCGCCGTACTTTTGAAGTGCCTCAATGGCGTATTGAGAACACGTAGGCGTGTACCTGCAGTGAGGTCCTGTCATGGGGGAAATATACCTCTGGTATCCCCGGATCATTTTAATAAAGATCTTTTTAACCAATATTCTCACTTCGATTCTCTAAAATGTTATGAAGTCCGCACAGGTGCAGATAAGCACTCTCTATCTGCCTGAAATTCGATTCCTTTGCAGCCGCTCTGGCGACTACCACGATGTCCAGTCCAGCCTTAACCATGGGCTTGTTCAGTCGGTAGCTTTCCCTTAAAAGTCTTGTAATGTGATGGCGTACCACGCTGTTCCCCACTTTTTTGCTGACGGAAATGCCAATCCTTGTATCGGCCCCCTCTTCCGTTTTCATCACATACATAATCAAAAGACGGTTCGCATAGGATTTCCCTGTCCTGTAAACCTTCTGGAAATCCGCGTACTTTTTGATTGAATTAAAATGCTTCATGGATTCTCCTCACACATAAAGTTTGAGAAAAGAAAAGGCCACAATTTTACTCTGAAAATTGCGGCCACGCTTCCTTAAGCAGTTAATTTTGCTCTTCCCTTTGCTCTTCTTGCAGCCAGAACCTTTCTTCCGCCTGCGCTGCTCATTCTAGCTCTGAAGCCGTGAACTTTTGCTCTCTGTCTTTTTTTAGGCTGAAATGTCATCTTCATAACTCAAAACACCTCCTCATCCATCAATTATCAAAGAAATTTTCTTATCCATAGTTAGACTATTTTAAACTAAACATCGTTTCAATTATATAGAACAACTAAAAACTAGTCAAGCATTTTCTCTTTCTTTTCTCCTATTTTCACGATCCACTCTCTTTTAATCTCCCACATTCCTGCCTGTATTCCCCCTCTGCTTGACTCCTCCCCGTTTTTGAATCTTCGGTCATTTACAAAAAGCCGGTCCCAGCTCTCCATGATCCTTCTTTTTATATCAGGATAAAAGCCAGTCAAAACTGCCTGCTCCTCCCTGATTCCCATCTGGGAAAGCTCGTCCCTGAAGGCGCGCTCCTCCCCCTCATCCTCCCCGATATACTGCATACAGAGGATCTTTCTCCAGTCATCGGCGTCAAAAAGGACAAGCTGATCTGCCGGAACCTCTGCCTGAAAGCCCACATTCTCGCCAGACCAGTCAATCCCGTACTCTTCCCTGTACCCCCAGTATGGATACTGGGCGCCCGCCGGCCTTTTCACCCTTTTTTGAAGCTCTTTTACAAACCAGTCATAAGCGGTGAGAAAGATCTCCCTGCTCTCCCCATATTTGAGGGCCACATACTCCCGCCTAGAAAAGCAGGTGCCTCTGCTGTCAATTTCTCTCATCACCGCTTCCGCCTGGGATATATAAAGCCTTATTCCGTTACTCCTGTCACCCATTCTCTTCTGATCTCCCATATTGTTCCGTATTCCATATCGTTTCCTAAAATGATGGAAGGGTCAAACAGCCGCTTCCAGCTCTCCCGGATCTCTCTTTTAAGCTCCGGATAAAACCGGGACATATAGGCCTGCGCATCCCCGACTCCCAGGTTATCCAGAATTTCCTGATGACGCCTGGCATCCTGTTCATTTTCAGGTATGTAAGAGTAGTTCAGAATCGTTCCCCACTTTTCTATATTAATATGGGTAATCTGCTCAGGCTCCAGGGAGAGTTCCAAAACCACCTCCCCCTCCCCCGGTATCATGGCTGTCCCTCTCGAAAATACCACCCAAACCGGATATTCCACATCCTTCGGCCGGCCGGCTGCGTCCGGCCCATTGGCCACCAGCCAGTCGTAGGCCTCCAGCACAAGAGCTGCGTGTTCCGTCAGATCCATCTCAATATATTTTCTCTTTGCCGTGTATCTGCCCGTTTTTCTCAGTTCTTCAAGAACGCTTTTTTTCTGCCTTGTCCACACCCTTACCATTCTCTGTATCTCCTCTTCCGGATTTTTATTTCAGTATACCATATCCTTCGAATATGACAGCCTCCGGCGGAACTCAGCGCCCGGATTTCAGCAGTAAATGCTGAAACCGGTATGCGCAGGTATAATAACCGCTTTGCGGTCATTATACCGTATCTCTGTCAGCACTACAATCCGATTGTTCCGTTTCAATTTTCCTGCAGCCTGGCTGTTTTCGTTTTTTCTTCTGTTTTTTTCAACATCCTTTCCTTTAATGGTCAAATGTGGAAAAATATTTTTTCATCCGCTTAATTGTGTATAACTTTTTATTTTTCCCCTCTTTTTCCTGATTTCTGCTCTGTTTTCCACTTTTCTGCTGCCGTTTCCCTCTGTCCGCATCTGTTTCACATTCTCTTGTGGACAAGTTATCCACCACCCCAATATGTAGTAAAGCATTGATTTTACAGCCTTCTTTTTCGTCATCCACAAATTATCCCTCACTTATTCACATGCTTTACATAATTTATCCCCAATCTGTTGATAACTTGTTGATAACTCTCTGAATAACCTCTGGACAACCTGTGTACATTTTTACCCCGTCTCATTTCTTCCTTTGCTTTCAAGTGCTTTCCGTTTTCCTCTCTGTGCATATCAGGTTTTCCACTTATCCCCAAAAGTTATCCCCAAGTTTTTCACATTCCCATTGAAAATTGTTTTGTAATCATGTAAAATATGATTAGATTGGGCAAATTTGCAGTTTTGTCTGAAGCCCAGAGAATTGCCTCGTAATTTCCTCTGAATTTCCTGTAAAACGGGGCGGAAAAGACTCTGCAGAATGAAGCAGGGCGGCTCAGTGACAGAGGAAATATGCCGCTTTGGCGGCCGCCTCTTTAATACATTTAGGAGATTTTACTATGTTAGAAAAAATCAAAGAAAAATGGGAAGATATTCTGCTGCATATTAAGGAAGAGCATGAGCTGACCGATGTTTCTTTTAAAACCTGGCTGCTTCCGACAGAAGCCTACTCCATGAAAGGCAACACGCTTCAGATCCTGGTTCCCGACATCCATTTTTTAGGGTACATGCAGAAAAAATACGGATTCCTGCTCACCGTGGCTATTGCAGAGATCACCGGCATTGAGTGTCAGGTGGATTTCATCACCAGAGAGCAGATCAAGGAGGAACCGGAGGAAGTTTCTGAAAATCAGCTTCTGTCCCACTCCACTGATGTTGATCAGCAGGTGATCCAGAATGCAAACTTAAATCCGCGCTATACCTTTGATACCTTCGTGGTAGGTGCCAACAACAACCTGGCCCACGCAGCATCCCTGGCTGTGGCCGAATCCCCGGGTGAGATTTACAATCCTCTCTTTATCTATGGAGGCGTGGGACTTGGAAAAACGCACCTGATGCATTCCATCGGCCATTTTATCCTTCAGAATAACCCGAAGGCCAAAATTTTATACGTGACCAGCGAGAAATTCACCAACGAGCTGATCGATGCCATCCGGAACAAGAACAATATCTCCACCACAGAGTTCCGGGAGAAATACAGGAACAACGATGTTCTCCTCATCGACGATATTCAGTTTATCATCGGCAAGGAGAGCACCCAGGAGGAATTTTTCCATACCTTCAATGCCCTCTATGAGGCCAAAAAGCAGATTATTATCTCCTCCGATAAGCCTCCGAAGGAAATTGAGACCTTAGAGGAGCGCCTTCGCTCCCGGTTTGAGTGGGGACTTACCGTGGACATCCAGTCCCCTGACTACGAAACGCGAATGGCGATTCTTCGCAAAAAGGAGGAGCTGGAGGGCTACAACATTGACAACGAAGTGATCAAATACATTGCCACCCATGTAAAATCCAATATCCGGGAACTGGAGGGAGCCCTCACAAAGATCGTAGCTCTCTCTAAATTAAATAAGAGAGAAATCACCACCGAGCTGGCTGAGGAGGCCTTAAAGGATCTGATCTCCCCAGGCGGTGCAAGAGAGATCACGCCGGAGCTGATTATCCAGGTGGTTTCCGATCACTTCGGAATCACACCTGCAGATATTTCTTCCAAAAAGAGAAATAAGGAAATCGTCTATCCGCGCCAGATTGCCATGTACCTGTGCCGGACGATGACAGGCACTCCCCTTCAGGGTATCGGAAAATATCTGGGCGATCGGGATCACACTACGATTATCCACGGCGCAGAAAAGATCACTGCCGACATGGAAAAAAATGAATCCCTCAGGAATACCCTCGAGGTACTGAAGAAGAAGCTGAGTCCCCAGTAAATTCTATGGCGGACCGTTTCTTTGAGTCCGAATTGAGTCCGAAATCTGTGAATAACCGGAGGGCTTCTGAAAAAACTGCGCTCTTTCAGACCATTTTTCCACTCATCCACAATGGACGTTGAAAACTGTCTGGACAGACTGTGGATAATCTCCCTGTTTTTTCCGGCGTCCTTAAGCCCTTTTTTAACCTGTGGATAAACCTCAAGTTGTCCTTCGTGTTTTGATGACTTTTACACAGACCTTTCCAGTGGATAAATCCTTGATTTTTAAGGGCTCTTAAGACTTATTCACATATTCACGCCCCCTACGGCGATTACTGCGGAATTTATTTATATCTTTACTTACACGATGTTCCATTTTTTCAGCAAAGGAGTTATCAACAATTATGAAGCTATCATTTGAAAAAGACTCACTGTTAAACGGCATCAATATTGTTCTCAAGGCTGTGCCATCCAAGACGACCATGCCGATTCTGGAATGTATCCTTATCGATGCAACGGGAACAGAAATCAAACTGACCGGCAATGACATGGAGCTGGGAATTGAAACCCAGGTGGAGGGGCTGATTCTTGAACGGGGAAAGGTAGCCCTGGATGCAAAGCTCTTTTCCGACATTATCAGAAAGCTTTCCGGAGAGGAATCTCCCATTATCATAGAATCTGATGAAAAAAACAACACCACCATTTCCTGTGATAAGTCCGTATTTAAAATCCAGGGAAAGGACGGGGATGAATTTTCCTACATCCCTCATATTGAAAGAGATCGCTATATTACGCTCTCCCAGTTTACCTTAAAAGAGGTTATTCGTCAGACTCTTTTCTCCATTTCACCGAATGACAGCAACAAAATGATGACTGGCGAGCTGTTTGAAGTCAATGACAATGAGCTGAAAGTGGTATCTCTGGACGGACACCGCATGTCCATCCGAAAAATTGAGCTGAAGGATCACTACAATGATATAAAAGTGATCGTTCCTGGCAAAACTCTCGGTGAGATCAGCAAGATCCTGAACGGCGACAATGAGTCGGAAGTGCAGATTTTCTTCAGCTCCAACCACATTATGTTCGAATTTGATTCCACTCTGGTGGTATCCCGTCTGATCGAGGGAGAATATTTCCGGATCAGCCAGATGCTTTCCAGCGACTACGAGACAAAGGTCAATGTAAACCGCCGTGCCTTCCTGGACAGCATCGAGAGAGCCAGCATCCTGATCCGCGAAAATGATAAAAAACCGATCATTATCACGATCACAGATGAGGGAATGCAGCTTAAGATGAACTCTGCCTATGGAACCATGAACGCCGAGGTGGGGATCACGAAGTTTGGAAAGGATATCATGATCGGCTTTAACCCGAAATTCCTCATCGACGCACTGCGGATCATCGATGACGAGGAGGTTACTCTCTATATGATGAATCCGAAATCTCCGTGCTTTATCAAGGATGACGAGGAGAATTATATTTATCTGATCCTTCCGGTCAACTTCAACGCAGCTGCCATATAGGCGGCTGCCCCGTTCAGAGCAGGGCGAAGGTTTCAAGTGATGCCAAGGAGAACAGGGAGCGGGCGGAGAATTGTAGAGACATTATGCCGGTGTGAAGCTGTCAGACAACTTTCGGATAAATGCAGTCCGCGGCAGACGCACACAGAGAAAAAGCAAAGCGAATAAATATACATTTATACATAAAACTGGAAAACTACGAAAAGGAGCAGCAGAGCATGGAAGTCATTAAACTCAGGGAGGAGTATATCAAGCTGGGTCAGGCCTTAAAGGCAGCAGGCCTGGCAGAGTCCGGGGTGGATGCCAAGTTTGCCATCCAGGACGGACTGGTGAAGGTGAACGGAGCTGTGGAGCTTCAAAGGGGAAAGAAACTCTACGACGGAGACCTGGTGGAGTTTCAGGGAAACACCATCAAAATTGAAAAGTAGGGGACAGTCAGAAACAGGAAAGTCTGATTTCTGGCTGTTTCATGGATTTTCAGGGGAACAACATGTTTGTAGAATCGATCGAGTTAAAGAATTACCGCAATTACGGCAGCCTCAGTATGGTTTTTGATCCGGGAACCAATGTCCTCTATGGGGACAATGCCCAGGGAAAGACAAACGTGTTGGAGGCCGTTTACGTCTGTGCCACCACAAAGTCCCACAGAGGCAGCAAGGATAAGGAGATCATCCGTTTTGCAGAGGATGAATCCCACATCAAAATGAATATCAGGAAGGACAATGTGCCCTACCGGATTGACATGCACCTTAAAAAGAATAAGACAAAGGGAATCGCCATTAACGGCGTTCCCATACGCAGGGCCAGCGAGCTGTTCGGCATCGTAAATGTGGTATTTTTTTCCCCGGAGGATTTAAACATCATTAAAAACGGGCCAGCAGAGCGCAGGCGCTTTGTGGATCTGGAGCTGTGCCAGCTCAACAGGCTCTATGTCCACGCACTGGTTCAGTACAACCGCACTCTGACTCAGAGAAATAAGCTGTTAAAGGAGCTGCCCTTTAAGCCGGAGCTTCTGGAAACCCTGGATATCTGGGATATGCAGCTGGTTTCCTTTGGAAGGGAGCTGATCCGGTACCGCAGGGAATTTGCCGGGGAGCTCAATGAGATGATACGGGACATCCACCGCCAGCTTTCCGGCGGGAGGGAGGAGCTTGTCATCTGCTATGAGCCGAATACAGAGGAAGAGGCCTTTGAGACAGCTCTGAAAAGGGGACGGGAAGCAGATATACGACAGAAGACCACCCTC
Organism: Clostridium sp. M62/1; assembly: GCF_020736365.1. Classification (NCBI taxonomy): domain Bacteria; kingdom Bacillati; phylum Bacillota; class Clostridia; order Eubacteriales; family Clostridiaceae; genus Clostridium; species Clostridium sp. M62/1. Next base: position 407,235 of record NZ_CP085988.1, read on the forward strand.
TCCGGCCCCCACCGGGACGATTTAAGCTTCAGCGTAAACGGCGTTGACATCCGGCGCTTCGGCTCCCAGGGGCAGCAGAGGACGGCGGCCCTCTCCCTGAAGCTTGCGGAAATTGAGCTGGTGAAAAAGATTGTGAAAGACTACCCTGTTCTTCTGCTGGACGATGTGCTGTCGGAGCTGGATTCGGGACGCCAGCAGCACCTGCTCTCAGGGATCAGGCATATTCAGACGATCATTACCTGCACAGGACTGGACGATTTTGTCGCCCATGCCTTTCACATAGACCGGGTATTCCGGATCGTAAACGGAACTGTAAAGGAAGAAGAATAGTTAGGAGGAACTTATGGGTTCAGAATACAGCGCAGATCAAATACAAATTTTAGAGGGACTTGAGGCAGTAAGAAAGCGCCCGGGAATGTATATCGGTAGTACCTCCATAAGAGGCCTTCACCATCTGGTATACGAGATCGTGGACAATTCCGTGGACGAGGCCCTGGCGGGCTTCTGCAGCGAGATTGACGTTCAGATCAATGCAGACAATTCCATCACAGTCACGGACAACGGAAGGGGAATCCCGGTAGATATACAGAAAAAGGCAGGTATCCCGGCTGTTGAGGTGGTCTTTACGGTGCTTCACGCCGGCGGAAAGTTCGGCGGCGGGGGATACAAGGTGTCGGGAGGACTCCACGGAGTAGGCGCATCTGTAGTGAATGCTCTGTCTGAATGGCTGGAGGTAGATATTTACAAGGACGGTCATATCTACAACCAGAGATATGAGAAAGGAAAGGTGATGTATCCTCTGACTATTAAGGGGGATTGTCCTGCTGATAAGCATGGAACCAGAGTTACATTCCTTCCGGACAAGGAGATTTTCGAGGAGACGGTCTACGATTACGATACCTTAAAGGTAAGGCTTCGTGAAACAGCCTTCCTCACGAAAAACCTGAAGATTATTTTAAGGGATGACAGGGAGGAGAAGCAGGAAAAGACCTTCCACTACGAGGGAGGAATCAAGGAGTTTGTCACCTACCTGAACAGGGGAGGTGAGAGCCTCTATGCCCCTGTCATCTACTGCGAGGGAGTGAGGGACAACGTGTATGTGGAGGTTGCCATGCAGCACAACGACTCCTACACGGAAAATATCTATACCTTCGTAAACAACATCAACACCCCGGAGGGCGGAACCCATTTAAGCGGCTTTAAGACGGCTCTCACCAACACCTTCAACGACTATGCGAGAAAGAACAAGCTCTTAAAGGAGAATGAGCCATCCCTGTCGGGAGAGGACATCCGTGAGGGCCTCACGGCGATTATCAGCGTGAAGCTGGAGGAGCCTCAGTTTGAGGGACAGACCAAGCAGAAGCTGGGAAATACAGAGGCGAGAGCTGCGGTGGCAGGCATTGTAAGCGAGCAGCTCACCTATTTCCTGGAGCAGAATCCAGGGGTGGCGAAGATTATCAGCGAGAAGTCTATTCTGGCACAGAGGGCCAGGGCTGCAGCCAGAAGGGCCAGGGAGATGACCAGGAGGAAGTCGGCCCTGGACGGCCTTGCACTTCCGGGAAAATTAGCGGACTGCTCCGATAAGAACCCGGAGAACTGTGAGATTTATCTGGTAGAGGGAGACTCTGCCGGCGGCTCCGCCAAGGAGGCCAGAAGCAAGGCGAACCAGGCCATCCTGCCGTTAAGGGGAAAGATCTTAAACGTGGAGAAGGCAAGACTGGACAAAATTTACGCAAATGCGGAGATACGCTCCATGATCACCGCCTTCGGAACGGGAATCCACGAGGATTTCGATATCTCCAAGCTGCGGTACCACAAGATCATTATCATGACAGATGCCGATGTGGACGGCGCCCACATCAGCACCCTGCTGCTGACCTTCATCTACCGCTTTATGCCGGAGCTGATCAAGCAGGGCTACGTGTATCTGGCTCAGCCTCCGCTCTACAAGATCGAGAAAAACAAGCGGATCTGGTATGCCTACAGCGATGCGGAGCTGAACAGCATTTTATCGGAAATCGGAAGAGATCAGAACAATAAGATCCAGCGCTATAAGGGACTGGGAGAGATGGATGCAGAGCAGCTCTGGGAAACCACCATGGATCCGGAGCGGAGAATCCTTCTTCGCGTCACCATGGACGAGGAGACCACCAGCGAGGTGGATTTAACCTTTACCACCCTGATGGGCGATCAGGTGGAGCCGAGAAGAGAATTCATCGAGGCCAATGCGAAGTACGGAACTCTTGACATCTAAGACTGCCTGAACAGAGAAGAAAATGGCCCGAAAAGCTGAACGTTCCGGGCCGTGTTCCCTGCAGGCAGGCCCCACATTTTGGAGGATAAAAAATGGAACCAAATATTTTTGACAAAGTCCATGACATAGACCTGAAAAAGACCATGGAAAAGTCCTACATCGACTACGCCATGAGCGTAATCGCTGCCAGGGCTCTGCCGGATGTGCGCGACGGCTTAAAGCCGGTTCAGAGGCGTGTGCTCTACTCCATGATCGAGTTAAACAACGGCCCTGACAAGCCTCACAGAAAATGCGCCCGTATCGTCGGCGATACCATGGGTAAATACCACCCCCACGGAGACAGCTCCATCTATGGAGCACTCGTAAATATGGCTCAGAAGTGGTCTACCCGCTATATGCTGGTAGACGGCCACGGAAATTTCGGCTCCGTAGACGGGGACGGCGCTGCAGCCATGCGATATACAGAGGCAAGGCTGAGCCGGATTTCCATGGAAATGCTGGCGGATATCAACAAGAACACCGTCGACTTTGTGCCAAACTTCGATGAGACAGAGAGGGAGCCGGTGGTGCTGCCATCCCGCTTCCCAAATCTTCTGGCAAACGGAACTTCCGGAATTGCAGTCGGCATGGCGACCAATATCCCGCCCCACAACCTGCGGGAGCTGATTGCGGCGGTTGTCAAGATCATTGACAACCAGATCGAGGAGGGAAGAGATACCTCCATCGAGGAGCTCATGGAGATTGTAAAGGGGCCGGACTTCCCTACAGGGGCCACCATTCTCGGAAAAGCAGGAATCGAGGAGGCCTACCGCACAGGAAGGGGAAAGATCCGTGTCCGGGCAGTCACCGATATTGAGACCATGCCAAACGGCAAGAGCCGGATTATCGTCACAGAGATTCCGTATCTGGTCAACAAGGCCCGCCTCATCGAAAAGATTGCGGAGCTTGTGAAGGACAAGAGGGTGGACGGAATCACAGACCTGAGGGATGAGTCAAACCGCGAGGGAATGCGCATCTGCATCGAGCTTCGCCGGGATGTGAATGCCAATATCGTCCTGAACCAGCTCTTAAAGCATACGCAGCTTCAGGATACATTCGGCGTCAATATGCTGGCCCTGGTGAACAATGAGCCGAAGGTGCTGAATCTGCACCAGATGCTCACCTACTATCTGGATCACCAGAAGGACGTGGTCACCAGAAGGACAAAGTACGACTTAAACAAGGCCGAGGAGAGGGCCCATATTTTAGAGGGACTTTTAAAGGCTCTCGACTATATTGACGAGGTGATCCGAATCATCCGCGGTTCCAAGACAGTGGCTGAGGCAAAAGCCACTCTGATGGAGCGGTTTGAACTCTCAGACGCCCAGGCCCAGGCGATTGTGGATATGAGGCTTCGCGCCCTGACCGGTTTGGAGAGGGAGAAGCTGTTAAATGAGTACCAGGAGCTTGAGAAGCGCATTGCAGAGCTGCGCGGGATCCTGGCAGACGAGAACAAGCTCTTAACAGTCATCAAGGAGGAGATACAGCTGATCTCCGACAAGTACGGAGATGACAGAAGGACGAAGATCGGCTATGATGAGTTCGATATGTCTGCCGAGGATCTGATTCCGGATGAGGATGTGGTGGTGGCCATCACCAACTTAGGCTACATTAAGCGCATGTCCAGTGATAATTTTAAGAGCCAGAACCGGGGCGGCAAGGGAATCAAGGGAATGCAGACCATCGACGAGGACTACATTGAAGAGCTCCTGATGACCACGACCCACCACTACATGATGTTCTTCACGAACACCGGCCGCGTTTACCGCCTGAAGGCCTACGAGATCCCGGAGGCGGGAAGGACCGCCAGGGGAACGGCCATCGTAAACCTGATCCAGCTTCAGCCGGGAGAAAAGATCACGGCCACAGTTCCCATGAAGGAGTTTGACGAGGACAAGTTCCTGTTTATGGCCACGAAAAACGGTATGGTGAAGCGCACGCCCATGAAAGAGTATGAGAACGTCCGAAAGAACGGACTCCAGGCCATTGTGCTCAGGGAGGATGACGAGCTCATCGAGGTAAAGGCCACGGACAACACAGAGGATATCTTCCTTGTGACAAAGAAGGGCATGTGCATCCGGTTCCATGAGACGGATGTGCGTATCACCGGCCGTGTTTCCATGGGTGTTATCGGCATGAAGTTCGACTCAGATGATGAGATTATCGGAATGCAGATGGCCAGCCAGGGAGAATGCCTGCTGGTGGTTTCAGAATACGGCCTTGGAAAGAGGACTCCGATTGAAGAATTCACCAGCCAGTTAAGAGGCGGCAAGGGAGTCAGATGCTACCGGATTACGGAGAAGACAGGATACCTGGTAGGAGCCAAGCTGGTGGACGAGGGACGCCAGATTATGCTGATCACCAATGAGGGAATCATTATCAAGATGAGGGTGAACACAATCTCCATTATCGGAAGAAACACTTCGGGAGTAAAGCTGATGGATATCGATCCGGAGTCCGGCGTGGTGGTAGCCAGCATTGCCAAGGTGAGAGAGAGCAGCCAGGATGAGGACGAGGAGTTAGAGGACGGCTTTTTAGAGGATGGAGACGGCAGTGAGGACGACCGGGAGGGAGAAGAAAAATCTCTCCGGGAAGAGGATGAGGAGACAGACTCTGAATAAGAGGAGAGATCCTGTCCGCTTATAATGAGCAGTCCCAGGTATATCAAGAAGCTGTGAGGCAGAAAAGCGTTTAATAAATGTTCGTTTTGACAGACAGGTCCCGGCCGGGCTATTTGGGGCCGGAACCTGTCTGTGTTTCATTAGGGAGAAAAAATCGGGAGGAAGCGTCATGAGAAGCGTCTGTACAGATGAGATTACAGAGAATATCAAAGAAATGTGCATTGAGGCCAACCATTTTCTTTCAGAGGATATGAGAGAGGTTTTTGAGCAGAGTGTCCGGGAGGAAAAGTCTCCTCTGGGAAGTCAGATCTTAGGTCAGCTGGAGGAAAATCTGAAGATTGCCGGAGAGGAT